>DASRJM010000020.1:0-8035 GCA_035649475.1 Acidimicrobiales bacterium | reverse complement strand
CGTCCACCTGGGCCCCGGCGCCGATCACCGACGTTCCGCCGCTGGCGGCCAGGTTCGCCGCCAGGTACCGGGCCGGCGTCCCGCAATCTAGGCACGGGCCGTCCCAGCGGACGATGTCGATCTCGCCGGAGTCGGCCAGCGCCCGCCACGACGCCTCGTAGAGGCCGGACGGCACCGGGGCCAGCTGCGCCACATCGGACCAGGGCATGAGGGCGGCGGCGATGCGGCTCGTCGGGCCCAGCCGCTCCTCGGGCCCGGCAAGCGCCAGCCTGACCCGGGTGCTATCGGCATCGGCGACGAAGGCGGCCAGCGAGCCGGGGCACCAGGTGTCGCCGTTGACGACCAGCGTGGCGCGGCCGTCGATCCACGGCCGCAGGCGTCCGAGGGCGCCGGCGGTGCCGAGCGCCTGCGGTTCCTCGACCGAGACGTGGACCCGCCCGTCGAGGTGCGCCTCGATGGCCTCGCGGGCGTGATGGACGTTGACCGCGATGGCGGGCGTTGCCGAGTGCGCCCGCTGGAGTGCGTGGTCGATGAGCGGCACGCCGTCCACGGGACAGAGCGGCTTGGGGAGCACCCGGGTCAGCGGGCGGAGCCTCGCCCCCTCCCCCGCCGCCAGCACGACGGCGCACACGTCGGTTGCGCCTGCGCCGGGCACATCGGGCATCATCGCCGACATGAGCACCATCGTGCAGGGAATCGGCGGGTTGCGGGACCTCGTGGGCCAGCACCTCGGCTACAGCGACTACGTCGAGATCACACAGGACCAGGTGAACCTGTTCGCCGACGCCACCGGTGACCACCAATGGATCCACGTGGACGTCGACCGAGCCAACCGCGAGAGCCCGTTCGGTGGCCCGATCGCGCACGGCTACCTGACCCTGGCGCTGGGACCCCGCCTGGCGCCGCAGGTGACGCGGGTCGAGGGCATCAAGATGGCCGTGAACTACGGCTGCGACAAGGTGCGATTCCCGTCACCGGTCCCGGTGGGGTCGAAGCTGCGGCTCGGCATCGAGCTGCTCGAGGTCGACGAGATCGCGGGCGGCGTGCAGGTGAAGGAGCGGTTCACGTTCGAGGTCGAGGGCGCCGCCAAGCCGGCGTGCGTGGCCGAGAACCTGTTCCGCTACTACCAGTAGACCCATCCTCGCGAGGCAATAGGTCCTGGTGCCTCGGCCGCGCGCGGCGGGTTCAGGCCGACAGGCGCGACCGCACGGCCGCCCACCCGGGCAGCGCCCGCACGCTCGCCAGGTCGGGCTCGCCGTCGAGCAGGCCGGGGGCGTGGAAGCCGGCGTCGACCGCCGCTTCCACCCACCGCAGAGCCTCGTCGGGACGCCCCGCCCTGGCCCAGGAGCAGGCGACCTCGAAGGCCGTCTGCGGCGGGCTCTGGGGACCGGCCGCGAAGACCTGCTCGCCGACCTCGGCCGCCGCCTGGAAGCGCTCGGCGTAGTGGAGGTGCGTCTGCAGCCCGCTGGCCGCCTCGACGCCGGACGGGCCCGACGCCACCAGCCGCGCCGCCACCGGCACCGCCCGGCCCCGGTCGGCGAGCAGCGTGGCGGGTACCAGGTTGGGCGGGCCTCCGGGATCCCGGCTGTAGGCGGCCTCGAACAGGTCGTCGGCCATCTCCAGCGGGCCGGTGACGAGGGCGATGCTTGCCCGCAGGAACGCGTTCCCACCCCCTCCGGCCTGGCGCATGATCGCCGCCGCCCGATCGCCCTCGCCGGCGCGGAGGGCGTTCCACGCCCGGGTCTCGGCCTCCGCCGTCGAGGCGCCGGGCGACAGGTCGGGCAGCGCACCGGCCCCGGGAGGCCTGACTACCTGCAGGTTGGGGCTCCCCCGGCGTCTCATGCGGCGGCCCAAGCCGCGGCCGCCGGCGGGGTGGCCACCACGTGCCTCCGGCGCATCCACGTCGAACACACCGGTTCGCTGGCCGGCGCGCAGCTCCTGGAAGTTCATGTACGCGAAGAGGCCGAAGAACAGCAGACCGAACAGGCCGATGAATGACGCCCGGAACGCGAGGAAACCGGCGACGATGGCGGCGCCGATCGAGAGCTTGCAGGCGTTCTCGAAGCCCACCAGCTCCTCCGCCACGTGCCCACCATCGAGCGGCCTGATCGGCAGCAGGTTGAATACCGCCCACCAGATGCTGACCCACTGCAGGTAGTAGAGGACCGGAGCCCAGCTGAAGAAACTCTGATCGAACGCGTAGTCGATGCGCTGCTGGAGGCCCCAGTTGGTCTCGTAGAACACGTACCGGGCGGGAAGGCCGAGCACGAGCAGCTGGGTCAGCGCACCGGAGAGGCTCACCAGGATCGATTTGGGCTTGCTGAGCGCCCGCCGGCCACCGCCGGTGGGCACGGTGAAGCCACCGAAGCCGTGCAGGACGATCGCCGAGCGTTGCCCCAGCAGCCGGTAGGTGAGGGCGTGCCCCAGCTCGTGGACGAGCACCGACACGAACACGATCACGGCGAAGGCGAACACCACCCACAGGGGCTCGAGGCGGATGCCGAACAAGAACGCGACGACGACGAAGAACGGCTCCACTCGCACGGGGATGCCGAAGATCCGGAAATGCGCCCTGGCCACCCAGGCAGCGTAGGCGCCAGGGACCCCTACGATGCGAGCCGTGGCTCGGGCCCCCTCCTCGATTTCATGGCGGTTGTGGAAGACATGGCGCCGATGACCACCACCCGTTCGGAGCTGCCCCAGGGCGACGACAAGGTCCGGGCGGTGCGGGACATGTTCGACGCCATCGCCCCGCGCTACGACCTGGTCAACCGCATCATGACGCTCCGCATGGACGTCGGCTGGCGGCGGCGGGCCGTGGGGTCGCTCGCCCTGCGGCGGGGATCCACGGTGCTCGACCTGGCCTGCGGGACGGGCGACCTGTGCCGCGAGCTGGCGTCTGCCGGGCTCATGCCCCTCGGGATCGACCTGTCGTTCGGCATGCTGGCCGCGGCCCGGACGCGTGCCCCGCTGGTCCAGGGCGACGCCCTGCGCCTGCCCGTCCGGGCCGGTTCGGTCGACGGGGTCACGTGCGGCTTCGCCCTGCGCAACCTCATGGCGCTGCCCCCCTTCCTCGCCGAGCTGGGCCGCGTGCTGCGGCCCGGGGGGCGCGTCGCCCTGCTCGAGGTCGCGACGCCGCCGAACCGGATCCTCCGCTGGGGGCACCGGGCCTACTTCGGGACGGTGGTGCCGGTCATCGGCGGCCTGCTGTCCGATGGCTCCGCCTATCGCTACCTGCCCCGCTCGGTCGCGTACCTGCCGGCGCCGGACGACATGCGCCGGATGGTCGCCGATGCCGGGTTCGTCGACGTCGACCGGCGCCTGCTCTCCGGGGGCATCGCCCAGCTCATCCTCGCCACGAGGGCTGCGTGACCCCGCTCCTGGCCCGCACGCGCCGGTTGGACGCCGACGTCGACCTGCTGCGCTTCGCCGGGCGCGACGGGATGCTGTTCGAGCGCGGGCGCTCCGGGGTCGCCGGCCGGGGCTGCGCTGCACGCGTCCCGTGGCTCGGCGGCGACCCGGCGGCGGCCGCGCGTGCCGCGGCCGAGGACCTCGCCAGCATCGACGTCGACGACGAAGTGAGGTTGCCCGGCTGCGGACCGGTGGCATTTGGGAGCCTGCCGTTCTCGCCGGGAGCGCCCAGCGAGCTGGTGGTCCCGGCCGTCGCCGCCGGTCGCGCGGACGACGGCACCCGCTGGGTCACGACGATCACCCCACCCGATCTCGCCGCAGATACCGATGCCGTGGCGTCGCTTACCGCCGCAAGTTCGGATGGTGGCGGGCCACTGGCGTCGGCCCGGCGATTCACGGTCACGGCGCAGCGCGAGCCCGACGACTGGTGTGCGCTGGTGGAGCGGGCCACCAAGGCCATGACTGGCGGCACCCTGCACAAGGTCGTGCTGGCGCGTCAGATCGACATCGACGCCGACCACCCCATCGACCGGCTGGCGGTGCTCGAGCGGCTGCGGTCCGCCTATCCCGGCTGCCACGTCGTTTCGGTCGACGGCTTCGTGGCCGCCAGCCCCGAGCTGCTGGTGTCGGTGACCGGCGACATCGTCCGCTCCCATCCCATGGCCGGCACGGCGCCGCGTGGCGGCGACCCCACCACCGACCAGCGGCTGGCGGCATCGCTGCTCGCCTCGGCCAAGGACCGCCAGGAGCACCAGATCACGATCGACATGGTCCACGACACGCTGCTGCCGTGGTGCTCCTACCTCGACTACGAGGCCGAGCCGTCGGTGGTAGCGGTGGCCAACGTGCAGCACCTGGCGACGCTGGTGGAGGGGCGCCTGTCACAGCCGGCTCCATCGGTGCTGGAGCTGGTGGCGGCCCTGCATCCCACCCCGGCGGTCGCGGGCTGGCCCCGCGACGAGGCCGTCGAGTGGATCGAGGAGAACGAGGGCTTCGACCGCCGACGCTATGCGGGCACCGCCGGGTGGGTCGACGCCGCCGGCAACGGCACCTGGGCCGTGTCCATCCGTTGCGCCGAGATCGACGGACCGGCGGCGCGGGTCTGGGCGGGCAACGGCATCGTCGCCGACAGCGATCCGTCCACCGAGCTCGCCGAGACCAGATCCAAGCTCCAGGCGCTGCTGTCGGCGATCGTCCGGCCGTAGTCGCCGGAGCCCGCTAGGACAGGGCAGCGTCGACCGCAGCCGCTACGGCGGCGTCGATGCGGCCGTGGACGCCGACGTTCGCCGCCCGGTCGGTCCGGGCGACCAGGACGTGGACGCCACCCTTGGCGGTCGCCTCCCGCACTGCCGCGCCCACATCGTCGTCCCGTCCGAGGGCACGGGCGTCGACGCCGAACGCCGCCGCCACCGCTACGAGGTCGAGGCCATGGGGCGTGCCGAACAGGGTCTCGAACCGCTCGGCGGGGACGGCCCGGGCCTGCGGGAGGAACGAGAAGATGCCGCCGCCGTCGTTGTCGACGACGACGCACGCCAGGTCGATCCCGCGCCCGGCGGCGCCGAGCAGCCCGTTGCTGTCGTGCAGGAAGGCGATGTCGCCGATCAGCAGTGCGGTCGGCGCCGCCGATCCGAGCGCCAGGCCGACGGCCGTGGACACCGTGCCGTCGATGCCGTTGGCACCCCGGTTGGCCACCACGGTCACCCCGTGGCGGGGGGCGGCGTAGCGCTCGACGTCACGGATCGGCATCGACGACGCCACCACCAGCCGGGCGCCGTTCGGCAGCGCTGCAACCACGTCGCGGGCAATCGCGGGCTCGTTGGGACTCGACTCCTGCGCCAGCGTCGACGCCACCGCAGCGGCGGCCGCGTCCGAGGCCGCTCGCCACCGCTCGAGCCAGTGCGCCGGGGCCGGGCCGGCGACCCCCGATCGCAGCGCTGCCACCACGCCGGCGGGCGGGCCGTCGATGACGATCGCCGCCGTCGCCGCCGGGTCCGACCACCCGGACGCGCCCACGACGACCTCCCCGGCGCCTGACGCCCCCAGCCACTCGTTGACCACCCGTGACGAGCCGGGCGCACCGAGGCGCAGGATCACCTCGGGTCGCAACCCGTCGGCGGCGCGACGCGAGCGCAGGATGGCGTCGAGGTGCACGATGCCGGTGGCCGCCGGGATCCACGCCGGCGAGCGGGGCTCGGCCAGCACCGGCCATCCGAGTGCATCCGCGAGCCCTTGAAGGGCGGCCCCGTCGACTGACCCGGCCCCGGCCACGATCACGCCCCGGCGGCCGGCGAGACCGCGCAGCTCGTCGGGCACCTCCACGGCCGTCGTGACGGTGGCGGCCGGGCGGGCTGGGGTGGTCGCCAGAACCCAGGGCCCGTCACCGCGCCCCGGGGGTAGGCGTCCCGCGGTGCTTACGAGTGGCTCCCGGAACGGCAGGTTCAGGTGGACGGGGCCGGGCCGCGCCCCCCGGGTCGCGGCGTATGCCCGCCCGGCGAATGCGCGCCAGCGCGGCGCCGACGCCGTGTCGGGCACGCCGGGGTCGCCGAACCAGCGCACGGCCCGGCCGAACAGATGCACCTGGTCGATGGCCTGGGGCGCACCCACGTCGCGCAACTCCGGGGGTCGATCCGCTGTGCATGCAAGCAGTGGGACCCCGGCGAGATCGGCCTCTACCACGGCGGCGTGGAGCTCGGCGGCCGCCGTGCCGCTCGTAGTGAGCACGACCGCCGGCCGGCCCGTGGCGAGCCCCAGCCCGAGGGCCAGGAACGCTCCCGAGCGCTCGTCGTGGTGGACCTGGAGGGCAACCTCCGGCCGCTCGGACAGCGCCAGCGCCAGCGGGGTCGAGCGCGAGCCTGGGCACACCACGGCGTGCCGCAGCCCGCAGCGCACCCACTCGTCGACCAGCGTGGCCGCGAACGTGGCCTGGGCGTCGGCCGGGGTGGGGGTCTCGTCGGGCGGGGCGCCGGTCGTGGGGGCCATGCGACATGCAAGCATTCCCCGCCGTGCCGCTCCATGACGAACGCGACGGGTCCGGTCCCCGGGTCGTGTTGCTGCACGGCTTCGGGCAGACCTGCCGCTGCTGGGGGACCGTCGCGGCGGCGCTCGCCGCGCACCACGAGGTCGTCCGCCTGGACCTGCCCGGTCACGGCGACTCGGCCGGCGTCACCGCCGACCTGGCCGCAACGGGGCAGCTGGCGGCCGAGGCCGGCGGCCCGGCCGTCTACATCGGCTACTCGATGGGCGCCCGCATGGCCCTCCACGTCGCCACCGCGGTCCCCGCGGCGGTGCGGGGCCTGGTCCTGGTGGGCGGGACGCCCGGCATCGAGGAGGCCGCGGCGCGCGCCGAACGCCGGGAGCAGGACCACGCCCTGGCGGCCCGAATCCGTGACAAGGGCGTGGGCTGGTTCGTCGGCTGGTGGCTCGCCCAGCCGATGTTCGCCGGGCTGTCCCCGGCCACCCGATTCGAGGACGAACGCCGGCGCAACACCGCCGAGGGGCTGGCGCGGAGCCTGGAGCTGGCCGGGACCGGCAGCCAGCGACCGCTGTGGTCGGCGCTGCCGGGGATCGACGTCCCGGTGCTGGTCATGGCCGGCGAGGACGACGAGCGCTACGCCGCCATCGCCCGCCGGACGGCGGCGGCGATCGGGGCCAACGCCCACGTGGCGCTCGTCCCCGGGGCAGGCCACAGCGCCCACCTGGAACAGCCGGCGCGGTTCCTAGAGACGGTCGAGCCGTGGCTGTCGGAGGCGACCGGCTGAGGCAAGCCGCTGGGCCGACCTCCTTGTTCCTGCGGGTCGCCAGTACTCAGGCCGTCAGCCAGAGGCCAAGCGCCAGGAGGACCCCGAAGGCGAGCTGCAGGCGTCCCGTGTCCCCCAGGACCGGGAGGAGCTCGCCGCCACGGGCGCCGCCGAGCACCGCGATCACCGGTCGTCGGCCCAGCGGGACCGCCGCGAGGGCCAGCGCCGCCCCGGCCCGGTCCCCCACGACCGCCACCACCGGCACCATGACCACGGCGCCCACCAGCAGCCCCACGTAGAACCAGCGGGTGCGCCGGTCGCCCAGGCGCACGGCCAGCGTGCGCTTGCCCGAGGCGGTGTCGCCGGGGATGTCACGGAGGTTGTTGACCACCAACAGCGCCGTCGCCAGCAGGCCGACCGGCACGCTGGCCGCCAACGCCAGGCCCGACAGGCTCTCCTCCTGCACATACGCCGACCCGGCGGTGGCCACGACGCCGAAGAACACGAAGACGAAGAGCTCGCCGAGGCCCAGGTAGCCGTAGGGGCGGGGCCCGCCCGTGTAGAACCAGCCGGCGGCGATGGCCAGCGCGCCCACCACCAGCAGCTCCAAGCCGACGGCGATCGCCAATGCCAGCCCCGCCACGCCGGCCACGAGGAACGACGCCAGTGCCGCCCGCTTCACGGCCCCGGGGGACCGCAGCCCCGACCCGACCAGCCGCATGGGCCCGACCCGGCGGTCGCCGCGGTCGGTCCCCCGGACGCCGTCGCTGTAGTCGTTGGCGTAGTTGGTGCCGACCTGCAGGGCCAGCGCCACCACCATGGCGGCCACGAACCGCCAGGCCACGACGTCGGTGCGGCCGGCGGCGCAGGCCGTGCCGACCAGAACC
>DASRJM010000019.1:0-2362 GCA_035649475.1 Acidimicrobiales bacterium | reverse complement strand
GGTGGAGCGCCACCCACACCTCGTAGAGCCCCGGCTCGCGCGGGACCTCCAGCGGGACGTCCACCATCGTCGTGCCGGCGGCCGCCACCACCCGGGGTAGGGGGACACGGGGGTTGGTGAGCGGCTCGCCCCGCTGGCCGTCGGTCACTCGGAACCATCGGGCCGCCACCTTGACGGGTCGCGGGAGCACCGATGCGATGGGCCGCGACGAGCGGTTGAGGACGCGGAGCGGGACGGTGCGGACGGTGCCCGCCACCATCTCGGGCGGAAGCGTTCCCCGCACCCCGCAGCGGCGGGCGTCGCCGGCCTCGAGCGATCGGCCCAGCGCCGCCATCGAGCTCGCCACTTGCGACGGCACCAGGCGCACGACCGCCTCCGGCGGTGCCGGGCGGCGCACGGACGGCCGGTGCGCCGACCGGTACTGCTCGACCGTGCGGGCGGCGTTCGCCCCGAATCCCTGCGCCACGCCCCGGGCCAGGGGCCTGGGGGTGGGGAGGATGTCGTAGATCTCGAGGCAGGGAAGGGTGATCCGCTCGGCGACCTCGAACGAGTCGAGCTCGACCACCAACACCTCTGCTCGGTCGTTGTCGTGATCTCGGTGGGCGTTGCCGCCGACCAGGGCCCAGTCACCGAGCAGCGCCAGCCCCCGCGTGAAGCGGCGGAGCGGCAGCTGCCGTGACACTCGCCCGGCGGCGTCGAGCTCCGTGAGCCTGCCCGGCGTCGACTCGCAGACGTACCAGCGGTCGCCGCGCCGCCGGGGGGCATGCGGATGGGTCAGCCCGGCAATGGCGTCTCGGCCCGTGCGCAGGTCGAGGACGAACCCGACGTCCTTGCGCGTGGCGACCTTCCACGCCTTGTGGTGCTCGAACCTCCCGAAGGCGCAAACGTGCAGGGCTCCGTCCACGACCAGCAGCGAGTTGACGTGCCAGGCATCGGGCACGGTGTCGTCGTCCCGCGCCCGCCACAGCGGCTCGACGGCACCGCCGGTGACGCGCCACACGGTGTCGTCCCAGCTCGAGCTGACGTGGACGGCGCCCTCGTGCCAGCACACGTCGTGGGGGTCGCGGATGGCATCGAGGCGCCGGTAGCTGCGTAGCCCCCGGGTGTCGTACGCCAGGAGCTCGCAGGTGCTGGTCTGTTCGCCGGGCGCCCGGAGGACCCGCCACAGCCGACCCCCGCCGACGGTGATCCCCGCGGTGGCGAGGTCATCGAACGCCTCGGGCGTGGCGCCCGTCACGTCGTAGATCCCGCCCCCCCACTTGCCGAACCCGCTCACCAGCAGCCGGTCGTTGCCGAGCGCGTCACGCCACGTCGCCGTGCGGGCTGCCATCAACGCGCACGGTAGTTGCGCAAGCGAATGGACGCCGAGCACGGGAACCCATCGTCTCGGGTCGCACTCGCCAGATCTCGTCGCCTGGCTCTCTGGTACTAGGTCCCGGGACGGATTTCCGCACGCCGACGGTCTGACCCGCGGCCTGCGAGGAATCCCGTGGGGGCGCGGCAGGTTGCCGCGGGAGCATGTCGTCGATGACCACCCGCCTCGCCGCCGCCGCCACGTCGGCCACGGCCCCAGACGGGGTCTGGGCGCCGGTCCGGCGACGGCTGACCACGGGCCTGGTACTGACGATCACCCTGGTGGCGTTCGAGGCGCTGGCCATCGCCACGATCATGCCGGTGGTGTCCGACGACCTCGGCGGGCTCGGGCTGTACGGCTGGGTCTTCTCCGGCTTCTTCTTAGGCAACCTCCTCGGCATCGTCCTGGCCGGCGAGGCTGCCGACCGCCGGGGCACCCGGGCACCGTTCCTTGCCGGCCTGGTCCTGTTCTCGCTCGGGCTGGTGATCGGCGGGTCGGCCCAGTCGATGCCGATGCTGATCGCCGGCCGGATCGCGCAGGGCGTCGGCGCCGGCGTGATCCCGGCGATCGCGTACGCCAGCGTCGGCCGCGGGTACCCGCCCGAGCTCCGCCCCCGGGTGTTCGCCGTGTTCTCGTCGGCGTGGGTCATCCCGGGCCTGATCGGGCCGGCGGCGGCCAGCGCGGTCGAGCGCTGGTCGTCGTGGCGCGTCGTGTTCCTGGCGCTCCTGCCGTTGGTGGCGGTGGCGGCCGCCATGACGCTGCCGGCGCTGTCGCCGCGGCCGCCGGACAATGCGGACACGCCGGCGGAAGGCACTGGCCGCGATCGCCGGCGGGACGCGGTCGTATTGGTTGCGGGGGTCGCCCTGGTCCTGGCCGGGCTCAGCGCCCGCCAGATCGGCCTCACGGTCGCGCTGATCGTTCTCGGCGCGCTCCCGGCCGCGTGGGCGTTCGTTCGCCTCGTGCCGACCGGGACGGTGGCCCTGCGCCGCGGGATGCCGGCGGCAGTCG
>DASRJM010000018.1:0-2167 GCA_035649475.1 Acidimicrobiales bacterium | reverse complement strand
CAGATCGCCCGCCAGGTCGTCGAGCCGGGCTTCGACCGGGCGCAGCAACGTAAGCAGCGAGGCGAAGCCAAGCTCGGCGTCGGCCGCCCGGCCCTGGGTGGCCAGCACCGTGGCGCCGCGGTCGACGCTGCTGGCCCGGACCGCGTGGAGCAACGCCGTCTTGCCCAGCCCATAGGCACCGACCACGGCGACGACCGTCGACCGCCCGGCCGCGGCCGTCGCCGCGGCCCGCTCCAGCCGGCCGAGCTCGGCATCCCGCCCGATCAGCCCCACCGGCCCCGCCGGCCCCGCCTGGTCCATGTGTCCCGCCTGGTCCATGTGTCCCGCCTGGTCCGCGTGTCCCGCCTGGTCCACGTGTCCCGCCTCGAGAGTCATCGTCCGTCCGCCCGCCATGCCGTGGTTCAGGTCGGCAAGTCGACGCAGTTGCCCGTGCTCTGCTCGACGCCGTGGGTGGCGTCGGCCACGAGCACGCAGAGCTGGTGGGCGCCGGCTTCCTCGGCCTCCGCCAGCGTGGCCTCGTCGAACCGCAGCTCACCGCCGCCCTTGGGCAGGTCCCAGACGTGCCAGTCGCCGCGGACGCCGTCCGGGCTGTTCGTCCCCGCGTGCTCCGGTGAGGTCGTGTCGAGGAAGAAGTGGACGTGGTGGTCGTCGGGGGTCCCGCCGTTCTCGGGTGTGAGCGGTTCGAAGGGCTCGACCGTGTAGTGGGCGAGGTAGTGGTCCCCGTCGATGCTGATGTCGGTGATGCGGGCGCACCGTCCCGACGCCGACGCGCACGGCGCCCCCGCGGCCGTGGTGGGGCCGCCGATGGCCGCTGCCGTCGAGCTCGGTGCGCTCGTGCTGACCGAGGACCGGGATCCGGCCCCACCCTCCTGGGCGTCGCCCTTGCCCGAACCGAGCATGTACGCCCCGATCGTCGCTGCGCCGACCAGCACGATGCCGGCGGCGGCCACCGCGATGCGGCGCGTCCGCCCCTCCCGGCCACCGTGACCCGGCAGATCGGGCGAGGGCGGGGCTGGCGTAGCCGCGACAGGCGTGGCGGGAGCCGGAGCCGTCGCCGCCGACGCCGACGCCGACGCCCGGAGGCCGCCGTTGGTGCCGTTCGCCGGGGGAGCCACCGACGCCGACGCGGGGGCCGGTCCGGCGCTGGAGGCGGGCGGCGAGGCGGCAGCACCAGCGGCCGTGGCCGCCACCATCGCCGCGCCCAATGCGACCGAGTGCTTGGGATGGGCGTCGACCGCCACCGGCCGGCCGACAGCGCCCGACACCATCTGCGCCACCAGCGGGATCTGCGACGACCCGCCCACCAGCAGAACCGTGTCGAGGTCCTCGGGCCGGACGCCGGCCCGCTCGATGGCCCGGCGCAGCGCCTCGATCGTCTCGCCGATGGCCGGCTTGATCATGGGCTCGAACTCGGCCCGGGTCAGGCGGATGTCGGTGTGGACGTCGGGCAGCGCCACCGGGATCACCGTTTCGGAGTCGGAGGACAGGCCCTCCTTGGCGGCCACGCACTCCCGACGCAACCGGCCCATAGCCACCCGGATGGACGGATCGCTGCCGTCGAGCTCCTCGAGCTTGCCCTGCAGCTCGGTGCGGACGTAGGCCATGACCGCCTCGTCGAAGTCGATGCCGCCGAGCCGCTCGATGCCCTCGGGCTCGCCCAGGGTCACGAACGCCGTCTCGGTCTTCTTGAGCACGGCCGCGTCGAACGTGCCGCCGCCGAGGTCGTAGACCGCAACCACCGAAACGGGTCCCACGCGGTCCTTCGAGGCGTAGTGCACCGCGGCGGCGACGGGCTCGGTCAGCAGCGTCACCGAGCGGAGGCTGGCCAGGTCCAGCGCGTGGCGCAGCAGGTCGATCTTGAACGGGCCCCAGTTGGCCGGATGGCTCACTGCCACGTGGTCGGGCTCGCCGCCCTCACGAGCGGTGACCACGGCAACGACCTGGGCGAGCAGCGCGGCCATCAACCGCTCGGCCGAGTACGGCGCCTGACCGAGCATGATCGGCGCGCTGTCGCCGACCCGCCGCTTGAACTCCCGGGCCAGCCGGGTGGGCTCGACCAGCCCCCGCCGCTCCGCGGCCTCGCCGGTGAGGACCTCCTGATCGTCGCGCAGGAACACCAGCGAGGGGATCACGGCGCCCCGGCTGCCGAGCTGGCAGATGATCGCGC
>DASRJM010000017.1:0-22221 GCA_035649475.1 Acidimicrobiales bacterium | reverse complement strand
TACGCGGCCCGCGCGGCGACCTGGACCGAGAAGGAGAGCGTCCGATGGGCGAGCGGAGCGAGCGAAACATGAGCACAGTGCAGTACTCGGCCCGCAGGGCCGATCGCTCATTGCGCGCCGCCCGGAGGGTGCGCCAATGAGCGACCCGATGATGCCCCTGGACGATCCCGAGACGCAGGCCGCGCTCGCGGTCCTGGCCGAGGACGCAGGCACGTGGGACACCGAGCTGTCGATCACGCCGTACCCGGGCGCCGACCCCCAGCTCACACGGGGGACGGCCGTGAACCGTCTGGTCGGCGGGCGGTGGCTCGTCACCGACCAGCAGACCGAGTCCGGCTTCGAGGGCCACGGCGTCTACGGCTGGGACCCGGCGCTCGGCGCCTACGTCTCGGCGTGGGTCGACGTCATGGGCGGCGGCATCGCCCGCGGCACCGGTGCCTGGGACCCGGACACGAGCACGATGGCGTACGACCTCGAGACGACCTACGGCGGCCAGCAGGTCCGCTACCGCGAGGTGACCGAGCGCCACGACGACGGCACCCGCACCTACCGCAACATCGTGACGATGCCGGACGGCAGCGAGCACACGGCCATCCTCGCCACCTTCAGCCCGCGGTCCGGCTGAGCCGCGAAGCGGTCGGCTAGCGTCGCAGCGTGCGCCGTCCCCCCGGAGTTTGGCGCCTCGCCGCCGCCGCAGCCGTCGCCGCCTGCGTCGCTGCTGCCGGCTGCTCGCTGCCCGGGTTCGGCGCACCCGACCCCAAGTCCGAGCAGGGCGAGACCGTGTACTCGCTGTGGCAGGGGTTCTTCCTGGCGGCGCTGGCCGTCGGCGCGGTGGTGTGGGGCCTCATGATCTTCGTGACGGTCCGCTACCGGCGCCGCAAGGGCGACGACCCCGACGCGGTGCCGAGCCAGACGGCGTACAACATCCCGCTCGAGATCCTCTACACCGCGGTGCCGGTCGTGATCGTGGCGGTGCTGTTCGGGGTGAGCTGGGCGGCCCAGAGCAAGGTCACCGACGTCGACCCCGACCCGGCGGCCCGGGTCGACGTCATCGGGTTCCGGTGGTCGTGGCAGTTCGTGTACCCGGACGAGGACGTCATCGTCACCGGCGAGCCAGGCCGCGGGCCGGAGATGGTCATCCCGGTGGGCCGGCCGGTCCAGCTCCGGCTGCTCAGCGCCGACGTCGCCCACTCGTTCTGGGTGCCCGACTTCCTGTCCAAGCGCGACCTCATCCCGGCGGTCGACAACACGATCGACGTCACCCCGACCGAGACCGGCAGCTACGTCGGCCGCTGCGCCGAGTTCTGCGGCCTCGACCACTGGCGGATGAACTACTCGGTGCGGGTCGTCAGCGAGGAGGAGTACGAGGACTGGCTCGACGAGCAGCGGGCCGCGGCCGAGGACGAGCCGCCGGTCACCGCCATCGTCGACGACCGCGGGCTGGAGGGCGGCAACGGATGACCACCGTCGAGGACCGGCCGCTCGTCGCCGAGGAGCCCCCCGAGCCGCCGGCGCCGCGGGCCAGCGGCCTGCTCGCCTTCCTCACCACCACCGACCACAAGCGCATCGGTATCTCGTACATGGCGACCGCGTTCGCCTTCTACCTCATCGGCGGCGCGCTGGCGATGGTCATCCGCACCGAGCTGGCCGAGCCGGGCACCCAGGTCGTCTCGCAGGGCCGGTACAACGAGATGTTCACCATGCACGGGAGCATCATGCTGTTCCTGTTCCTGGGGCCGTTCGCGTTCGGGCTGGCCAACTACTTCGTGCCGCTGCAGATCGGCGCCCGGGACATGGCGTTCCCCCGGCTCAACGCGCTGTCGTACTGGTTCTACGTGTTCGGCGGCATCACGATGCTGACCGGGTTCCTGACCGCCGACGGGGCCGCCGACTTCGGCTGGACCGGCTACACGCCGCTGTCGGACATCGTGAACTCGCCGGGCATCGGCAACGACCTGTGGATCATGTCGGTGGCGCTCACCGGCATCTCGGGCATCCTCACCGCCGTCAACATCGTGACCACGGTGATCACGATGCGGGCCCCGGGCATGCGCATGTTCCGGATGCCGATCTTCACCTGGAACATGCTGGTGGTGAGCATCCTCGTGCTCATCGCCTTCCCGGTGGTGTCGAGCGCGGCGGCCATGCTGTTCGCCGACCGGCAGTTCGACGCCCACATCTTCGACGGCCAGAACGGCGGGACGCCGATCCTGTGGCAGCACCTCTTCTGGTTCTTCGGGCACCCGGAGGTCTACATCCTGGTGCTGCCCTACTTCGGCGTGGTCACGGAGATCTTCCCGGTGTTCTCCCGCCGGCCGGTGTTCGGCTACGCCAGCATCATCTTCGCCACCATCGCCATCGCCGCCCTGTCGGTCGGCGTGTGGGCCCACCATATGTTCGCCACGGGGGCGGTGCTGCTGCAGTTCTTCACCGGGTTCTCGATGCTGATCGCGATCCCGACGGGGGTGAAGTTCTTCAACTGGATCGGGACGATGTGGGGAGGGCGCCTGGTGTTCCCGACCCCGATGCTGTTCGCGCTCGGGTTCCTGTTCACGTTCCTCCTGGGCGGGCTGTCGGGCGTGCTGCTGGCCTCGGCCCCCATCGACTTCCACGTGCACGACAGCTACTTCGTCGTCGCCCACATGCACTACGTGCTGTTCGGGGGGTCGGTGTTCGCGCTCTACGCGGGCATCTACTACTGGTGGCCCAAAGTCACCGGAAGACTGCTGGACGAGCGGCTGGGCCAGGTCCACTTCTGGATGACGCTCGTGGGCTTCCACCTCACGTTCTTCGTGCAGCACATCCTCGGCCTGGAGGGGATGCCGCGCCGGGTCGCCGACTACTTCGACGACGACGGCTTCACCGGCCTGAACCAGCTGTCGAGCGTGGGGGCGTTCCTGCTGGGGGCGTCGACGCTGCCGTTCCTCTGGAACGCCGTGCAGACCCTGCGGGGCCGCCTCGGCCGGCCCGCCGGCCCCGACCCGTGGGGCGGCCACACCCTCGAGTGGGCGACGTCGTCGCCGCCCTCGCCCGAGAACTTCGACGGCCCGCTGCCCCCCATCCGCTCCGCCCGCCCCGTGTGGGACCTGCACCACGGCCAACCCGAGGGAAGCGTCCCGTGACCACCTCCGGCGAGCACCGCGTCCCGGGCACCGAGGGCTACCACGGCCACGAGGCCCGTCCCCCCGTCGACGACCGGAAGGTCCCGTGGCGCGTGTTCGGGGCGATCGGCGCCTTCGTGCTGCTGATGGCCGTCATCTACTGGGTGGCGTCCTACGAGGCGAGCGGCATCGTGCTGCTCTTGCTGGCGAGCGGCCTGTCGCTGTGGATCGGCACCTACCTGTGGCTGCTGCAGCGCCGTGAGAGCGCGGCCACCGTGGAAGCCCGGGCTGCCGGCGAGGCGCTCGCCGCCGAGGGTGCGGCCCTGCCGGGCGCCGGTGTCGACGCCCACCACGACCATTACCTCCCCCACAGCAGCGTGTGGCCCTTCGCCATCGGCCTCGGGGCCGCCACGCTGGCCAACGGCCTGGTCCTGGGCCTGTGGGTGATCGTGCCCGGAGCGGTCCTCATGGCCCTCGGGCTCGGCGGGTTCGTACGCCAGACCCGCCGCCGCGACTGACACCCGCTCGGGGAATAGTTGCGCGTACAATTGGTTGCACCCGGCAGATCAGGAGGAAGACGAGATGCCCGCCATCACTGTCGACGACCCTCTCACGCTGCCGGTCGTCACCGAGCCCGACCAGGCATCGACCCCGCGGCCGGTGCTGTCGGTGACCACCGCGCCGTCCGGGTTCGAGGGCGAGGGCTTCCCCGTGCGCCGCGCCTTCGCCGGCGTGCCCCAGCACCTGCTGGACCCGTTCATCCACATGGACCAGATGGGCGAGGTCGAGTACGCCCCGGGTGAGCCCAAGGGCACCCCGTGGCACCCCCACCGGGGCTTCGAGACCGTCACCTACATGATCGACGGCACGTTCCAGCACCACGACTCGACCGGCGGCGGCGGCCTCATCACCGACGGCGACACCCAGTGGATGACCGCCGGCTCGGGCCTGCTGCACATCGAGCGCCCGCCGGACGACCTGGTCGCCAGCGGCGGCCTGTTCCACGGCGTGCAGCTGTGGGTGAACCTGCCGGCCGCCGACAAGTTCGTCGACCCCCGCTACCAGGACATCCGCGGCGGGCAGGTGAAGCTGCTGCGCTCGCCGGACGGCGGCACCGTGCTGCGCCTGATCGCCGGCGAGCTGGACGGCTACGAGGGCCCGGGCGTGACCCACACGCCCATCACCTACGTGCACGCCACGGTGGCACCGGAGGCGCGGCTGGTGGTGCCGTGGGCGCCGGACTACAACGCCCTGGCCTACGTGCTGGCGGGGCGGGGCACGGTCGGGACCGAGGGACGGCCGATCCGCACCGGCCAGCTGGCCGTATTCGGCGACGGCGATCGCCTGGAGCTGAGCGCCGACGCCACCCAGGACGGCCACAGCCCGAACCTCGAGGTGCTGCTGCTGGGCGGGCGCCCGATCCGGGAGCCCGTCGCCCAGTACGGCCCGTTCGTGATGAACACCCGGGCCGAGCTCGCCCAGGCGTTCGAGGACTACCAGGCCGGCCGCATGGGCCAGGTCCCCGCCGACCAACTCGGCGGCTGAGCCCGCCGGCAGAACGGAGGCGGCGGCGCTCATTGGCGCACCCTTCGGGATGCGCGCAATGACCGATCGGCCCTGCGGGCCGAGTACCGCACTGTGCTCATGGTTCGCTCGCTGCGCTCGCTCATGCCGACGCCACCAGCGTGAGGTGTCCCCGCCGGACCACCTTGGACGGCGCCGCCGGGCTCTCGGGCTCCGGCGGCGCCACCGCGTCCGGCGTGCGGCCGTAGGTCACGCGAGCCACGACCTCGTGCAGCCCGGCCTTCGACACCGCGGTGCGCAGCGGGCAGCGGTGGAACTGGCCGGGCGACGACCCGCCGGGCGTGGCGACGAAGCGGTAGGAGTCGCCGCTGGCGTCGACGCACAGCGAGCCGTTGTTGGCATGGTGCTCGTAGATCCACACGTCGGGCCGGCCCGAGCGGCTGACCCGACCGGCCAGGCGGAACTCGTCGACGTTGATGGGCCAGGCGAGGCGCTCGACCCGGGCGCGGCGGCTGGCCTGCACCAGGGGGCGCCACCACTCGAACAGGTGCGGGGCGTCGTGCGGCGGTGACCACAGATCCATGGACCAGAACTTACGTACGGGGTGTGACAGTTTCGGCCGCCGGACGCGACTTGACCGGGCGGTCAAGGTGGTGTTGGCTGGGGTGACACCGGTGTCATCCCAGAGGGGGAAGCGCATGCACGACCTGGTCATCCGCAACGGTTCCGTCGTCGACGGGACCGGGGGGCCGGCGCGGGCGCCGGGTACGGCGGACATCGCCGTGGACGGCGAGCGCATCACCGAGGTGGGGCAGGTCGACGGGAAGGGGCGCCGGGAGATCGACGCTCACGGCCGAGTCGTCACCCCGGGGTTCGTCGACATCCACACCCACTACGACGGCCAGGTCACCTGGGATCCCGAGGTCACCCCGACCAGCTGGCACGGGGTGACCACCATCGTCATGGGCAACTGCGGCGTCGGGTTCGCCCCGGCGCGGCCGGGCAAGCGGGACTGGCTGATCCAGCTCATGGAGGGCGTCGAGGACATCCCTGGCACCGCGCTGGTCGAGGGCATGTCGTGGAACTGGGAGACCTTCCCCGAGTACCTGGACGAGCTCGACCGCATGCGCCGGGTGCTCGACGTCGCCGCGCTGGTCCCCCACGGGGCCGTGCGGGCCTACGTCATGGGCGACCGCGGCGGCGCCAACGCGGAGGCCACGCCGGAGGAGATCGACCAGATGGCCGACCTCGTCCGGGAGGCGATCGTTGCCGGGGCCGCGGGGTTCTCGACCACCCGCACGATCCTGCACCGGGCCAAGGACGGCGAGCTGGCGGCGGGCACGACGGCCAGCGCCGACGAGCTGATCGGCATCGGCCGGGCGCTCGGGGACGCGGGCGCCGGCGTGTTCGAGCTGGCCAGCGACATGTTCGACCCCGAGGCCGAGTTCGCCTGGATGGCGACCGTCGCCCGGGAGTCCGGCCAACCGGTCACGTTCAACTGCCTGCAGGACGACATCCGGCCGGAGCACTGGCGCAAGCTCATCGAGCTGGCCGACGAGGCGACCGCCTCGGGTGCCCGCATCGTGCCCCAGGTCGCCGGCCGCCCCGCGTGCCTGCTGCTCGGCTGGGACTCGACGGCCCACCCGTTCACGTTCCACTCCACCTGGCAGGAGATCGCCCGCCTGCCCCGCGAGGAACGCCTGGCCCGCCTGCGCACCGCCGAGGTCCGCGACGCCATGCTGGCCGAGGACCCGGGACTGGAGGGCATCGCCGCGTTCCTCACGTCCTCGTACCACAAGCTGTTCCCCCTCGGGGACCCGCCCGAGTACGAGCCCTCGCCGGACGAGAGCCTCAAGGCCCGGGCGGCCCGCGAGGGCACGACGCCCGAGGCGCTCGCCTACGACCACCTGTGCTCCGGCGACGGCCGGGGCCTGCTGTACCTGCCGCTGCTGGGCTACGCCCACGGCGACTTCGGCGCCCTCCACGAGATGCTCGTCCACCCGGGGACCGTGCTCGGGCTGGGCGACGGTGGCGCCCACTGCGGCCTGCTGTGCGACGCCTCGCTGCCGTCGTACATGCTCAGCCACTGGGCCCGCGACCGGTCCCGGGGCGACCGGCTGGGCCTCGAGCAGGCGGTCCAACTCCAGACCCGGCGCACCGCGGCGCTCTACGGGTTCGACGACCGCGGCGTCCTGGCGCCGGGGTACCTCGCCGACGTCAACGTGATCGACTTCGACACCCTCGCCATCGACGCGCCGGAGATGGTCTACGACCTGCCGGCCGGCGGCCGCCGCATGATCCAGCGGGCCCGGGGCTACGCGGCCACGGTCAAGCGGGGCGTGGTCGTCCGCGAAGACGACGAGGCCACCGGCGAGCGGCCCGGTCGCCTGCTGCGGGGCCCGCAACCGCGGCGTTGATCGATTTGGCGGCGCATACGCCGGATATTCGGCGTATGCGCCGCCAAATCGTCTAGGTCAGCCCCAGCCTGGCGTACTGCTCGGCCGGGGCTTCGACCTCGTCGAGCGCGGTCCGGAGCAGGTCGACCATGTCGCGCGCCGCCCGCGGCTCCTCGGCCCGGTTCTCGCCCTCGTCGGGGTCGAGGTCCAGGTCGTAGAGGTGGCTCGGGACCGGGCGGGTCCCGGCCCAGAACGGGAGCCGGTCGCCGGGGGCGAACGGCTGGCGGATCACCGGCACCGTCGACCCGGGCATGAAGTCGAGCGTGGCGCGGTGGTCCGGCACCGGCAGCTCCTGGACCCCCGCCATGTGCAGCGGCATCGTCGACCAGCGGTTCGACCACATCGACAGCGGCCGGTTGCCAGCCACCGGCGCTCGGGCGTACTTGCAGCGGCCGTCGGTGACCTGGACCCAGTTGCCCCACACGCCCCCGATCGCCCACTCCCGGACCGACGGCGCCGTCCCCGCCAGCAGCGGGACCAGCGACCGGCCGTGCGTGCGGTGGCGGGGCGCCACGCCGAACACGTCGGCCACCGTGGCGTGGAGATCGACGCTGGTCGTCAGCGCGTCGCACGTGCCGCCGCCGGGGACGCCCGGCCAGTGGACAAGCAGCGGCATGTGCCCGAGCGGCTCGTACTGCGGCGCCCCGGGCTTGCCCCAGATGTCGTCGCCGCCCCGCACGTCGCCCAGGTAGTGGCCGTGGTCGGTGCACAGCACGACCGCGGTCGAATCCCACAGCCCGCCCTCGTCCAGCGCCGCGGTCATCTCGCCGAACCAGTGGTCGATCATCGACAGCTTGGCGCCGTAGTTCGCCCGCACGTGCCGGCCCTCGGCCTCGGTGATGTAGCCCTTGCTCACCCCGCCGACCACGTAGGGCGGCCAGATGACGAGGTCGCCCGCCCACGGCTCGTCCTCGTAGCGGCCGAGCCAGGGCGGCGGCGTGTCGAACGGTTCGTGGGGATCGAACTCGTCGACGAACAGTAGCCAGCGGTCGTGGTGGGGCGCGGCCCGCCGCAGCCAGTCGGCGGCGGTCGCCATGGTGCGGGGACCGGGGTAGTCCGCCTCCTCCCGGAACCAGGTGCGGGTGCGGTCGTACGCCCGGTCGATCGACAGGCCGTCGCCCCACAGCTTGCGGTAGAACCAGCCGCCGTCCCGGGCCGGCGGCGCGGGGGTGCCGACCCACGACGTGTCCACGTGGGTGCGCCAGGGATCGCCCTCGTGGCCCCGGACGTAGTCCCAGCCTGCGAAGTCGGTGTGGTAGTTCTCGCCGCCGGTCTCGAACAGATGCGGGTGGTCGCTGACCAGCATGGTCGTCACGCCCGCGGCCCGCAGGTCGGCGGTGATCGGGCGCTCCCACAGCTCGACCGAGCCCCACGGCCGCCACAGGAAGTCGAGGGCGCCGCAGAGGATGTCGTGCCGCGCCGGCATGCAGGGCAGCGACCCGGTGACGTGGTTGGTGAAGCGCGTCGCCCGGGCTGCGAACCGGTCGAGGCTCGGGGTGGCGAACTCGGTGCCCCCGTAGCTGCCCAGCATGTGCCGGTTGAGCGAGTCGAGCAGCACCACCACCACGTGGCGGGGCGCCGCCGGAGCCGTCCCCGCGGGAGCGTCGGCCATGGGGCCGGAGTGTACGGCCGGGCGGCGGGCAGCCGGCAGGGCGCGTACCCTCGGTCCGTGGCCACTGGGGACCCGACCGCGACCGCCGGTGCAGACGCGCCCGACCAGGACAAGCCCGCCGAGGACATCGACGCCCTCGTGGCCGACCCGGTGCTCGTGGCCGCCCGCGCCGAGGCGTTGGCCCCCGCGCCGGCCCCGCCGCCGGTGTGGGGTGGCCTCGACGCCGAGCCGCCCGACGGCGCCGAGCCCGCGGGCGACGTCGACGCCCGGGCCCGGGCCCTGCTCGACCAGATGACCGAGCACGAGAAGCTGCACCTGCTGTCGGGCGACGTGGCCGTGCGGCGGGGCGTGCTCGACATGTGGCGGGGCCGGGACGAGCGGCCGTACGTGGCCGGCGAGGTGGCCCGCCTGGGCGTCCCCGGCCTGCGCTACCTCGACGGCGCCGGCGGCGTCGACCTGCCGGGCGCCACCGTGTTCCCGGTGCCCGTGGCCCGCGCCGCCACGTTCGACCCCGCGCTGGAGGCCCGGATCGGCGACGCCGTCGGCGTCGAGTGCCGGGCGCTCGGGGCCAACCTGTTCGCCGGCGTGTGCGCCGACCTGCTGCGCCACCCGGCCGCCGGCCGGGCGCACGAGACCTACGGCGAGGACACCCGGGTCGTCGGCGAGCTGGCGGCCGCGCTGGTGCGGGGGACGCAGCGCCACGTGATGGCGTGCGTGAAGCACCTGGTCGGCGCGGGTGTCGAGGACGGCCGCTACCGGCTCGACCTCCACATCGACGAGGACGACCTGCGGGCCCACCACCTGCCGCCGTTCAAGCGTTGCGTCGACGCCGGGACGGCCGCGGTCATGGCCGCGTACCACCGCCTCGACGGCGAGCGCTGCGGCCACGACCACGGCCTGCTCACCGAGATCCTCAAGGAGGAGTGGGGCTTCGACGGGTTCGTGGTCAGCGGGCTCGTCCTGGGTGTGCGGTCGGCGAGCGCCGTGGCGGCCGGCCTCGACGTCGAGCTGCCATACCGCTGGCGGTTCAGGAACCTGGGCCGTCACGTCCGCTTCGGGCGGGTGCCGGCGGAGCGAGTCGACGACGCCGCGCTGCGGGTCCTGCGGCGGCAGGTGTGGTTCGCCGACCGGACCGGGCGGGCCGGCGAGCCGGACCGCTACGTGACCTCGGCGGTGGGCGGGGACGCGCACCGGGCGCTGGCCCGGGACGTGGCCGAGCGGTCGTTCGTGCTGCTGCGCAACGAGAGGGTGCGGATCGGCCCCGCCGCGGGCACCCCGGTCCTGCCGCTCGACCCCGAGGGCGTCGAGTCGCTCGCCGTGTTCGGCCCGCTGGCCGGGGCGGCGCTGACCGGGGAGCCCGAGCCCCGGCCCGCCGGGGCGACGCCGGTGGTCACGATCCTCGACGGCCTGCGGGACGCCGCCGACCGCTGGGTCATCAACGTCGAGCACCACGGGGGCGCGGACCTCGACGGCGCCCGGTTGGTCGCGGCGACCGCCGACGTCGCCGTGGTGGTGGCGGGGGTGCCGTTCCGGGACGCGGGCGAGCGGCCGTTCCAGCGGGCCCGGGACCGGGAGGCCCTGACGCTGGCGCCGGCCGACGAGGCGCTGATCCGCACGGTCGCGGCGGCCAACCCCCGCACGATCGTGGTGCTCGTGGGCGGAGCACCGATCGTGGCCGAGTCGTGGCGCGAGCAGGCGGGGGCGATCGTCATGGCCTGGTACCCGGGAATGGAGGGCGGCAGCGCCGTGGCCCGGGTCCTGTTCGGCGAGGCCAACCCCGGCGGGCGGCTGCCCTGCACCTGGCCCCGGGCCGCCGAGCAACTGCCCCCACTCACCGGGGGGCGGGTCGTGCGGGTCGGCTCGCTCCACGGCTACCGGCTCATGGAGGCGACCGGCCGGTCGCCGGCCTACCCGTTCGGCTACGGGCTGTCGTACACGACGTTCGAGCACGGGCGCATGACCGCGGTCGACGACGGCGAGGGCGGCGTGCGGGTCACCGTGCCGGTGGTCAACACCGGCACCAGGCCGGGCGACGAGGTCGTCCAGGTCTACCTGGACGAGGCGCTCGGCTCGGACCCCCGCCCGCTGCGGACCCTACGGGCGTTCGCCCGGGTGTCCGTGGCCCCGGGCATGGTGACCAACGTGGTCGTCGACGTGGGCCGCGACGACCTGAGCCGCGCCGCGGCGGCGACGGGCGGGGCGGTCCGCGTCCATGTGGGCCGGTCGGCCGACCCCGCGGAGCACCGCACGCTCAAGCTCTGACAGCGCCCCTCAGCGGGAGCCGTTGCCGGACTCGCCGTTGCCGGACTCGCCGTTCCCGGGCGACCGCTCGCCGTTCCCGGACGACGACTCGCCGGCGCCCGCCGAGCGGCCCTCGCCGTCGCCGGCCGAATGGCCGCCGTTGCCCGCCGGAGGCGGCGGGGGCGGCGGAGGCGGATCGTCCAGCAGCACGCGCAGGCGGGCCACTTCGGGTGCGGTCGTCGCGGCGGCCAGGGGTTCGGGCTCGGCGGTGCCCGGCGGCATGGGCAGCGGGACCGCCACCTTGTCGTGCGACTGGTGGGCGTCGACGACCGACGTGTGGAACTGCTCCATGGCGGCCACGAACCCCTCGTCGACGTAGGCCCGCCCGTCGATCAGCGGGCCCTCGGCTCCGTCGATGATGGCGATGACGTCCTCGCCGGCGATTGTCTTGTGGGTCTCCAGCGCATGGGCCAGGCGCAGCACCTCGGCCCGGTTGGCGACGAGCAGCTGCTCGGCCCGCTCCATCAGGACCGTCAGGTTGTCCTCGATGCGCTCGCCCAGGTTGCCCTTCAGGAGCTCACGCTGGTCGTCGTCGTTGCCTCCGGGCTTGCCGCCGCCACCGATGCCGACCTTGTGGGTGACGCCGTGGGACGCCACGGTCTGGCCCATGCCCCAGTAGCCCTCCATGAGGGTGGCCACCGTGGTGGCGGACTCCAGGTCGCCGGACACGCCGGAGGAGTTGTCGCCTTCGAAGAAGAGCCGCTCGCCGGCCAGCGAGGCGAGGGAGACCATGATGTCGGCCTCGTACTCGCTGCGCCACCGGGTGAACTGGTCCTCCGGCTTCACGCTGCGCACCATGCCGAGGTACGTGCCGCCCTTCTCGATCGTCGCGAGGTCGATCGAGAGGTGCTTGCGGGTGCGGTAGGCGGCCACGGCGTGGCAGGCCTCGTGGACCGCGATCGCGTGGCGCTCTCGCTCGATGTACTCGACGTCCTCGGGCGGGCCGAGCTCCTTGAGGTGCTTGGCCGCCATGACGTCGCTCCAGCCGATCACCTCACGTCCGTGCCGGATGGCGTTGATGAGGGCCTCGTTGACGAGGTCCTTGATCGTGGCGCCGGTGGCGTAGGGCGTGATGGTGGCGAGCTTGTCGACCTCCTCGGGCGTCAGCTCGTGGGACACCTTGGCCAGGTAGCCCTCCAGCGTGCGGACCCGGCCGTCCTTGGACGGGTAGCCGACCTTGTACATGCGGTCGATCCGGCCGGGGCGGAGCATGGCCTCGTCCAGCGCCTCGGGCATGTTCGTGGCCATGATCACGAGGATGCGGTACTTGGGCGGCGGCTTGGGTCGCATGCCGAGCAGGCGCCGGCCGTAGCGGTTGAAGATGCCGCGGGGCTTCTTGAGGCCCGAGAGCTGGGACAGCAGGGCCTGGAGCGTGCCCATGCCACCACCGCCCATGCCGCCCATGATCACCCGGTCGATCGTGCGGGGCGGCGAGCCGTCGAGCGACGACGGGGCGGCCGAGGCCGACAGGACGACCGACTGCGCCTCCGGCGACAGCCAGCGCAGGTGGTCCGAGGCGCTACCCGACCACGGCGAGGACGGGCCCGGCGTGGCGGCCTGCCCGCCGAGCGGTCCGGGCATCAGCGAGCCGCGGTTGCCGAGGGAGTCGGCCTCGTCGAAGAACACGATCACGCCGCCGTAGCGCAGCGCGAGCCTCCGCAGCTTGCGGAACAGCGACATGACCTTGAGCACGCCGACGCCCATGAACATGTTGATGAACGCGCCGGGGTCGACGAACACGAACGGCTTGCCGGTCTCGCCGGCCACGGCCTCCGCCATCAGCGTCTTGCCGGTGCCCGGGGGGCCGTAGAGGAGGATGCCGCCCGGTACGTAGCCGCCCTTGTCCTCGATGGACTCCGGGTTGTCGAGGAAGACCATGTTCTCCTTGACGCGGTCGAGCACGTTGTCCTGGCCCCACACGTCGGAGAAGCGGGTCTTGATGTCCTCGGGCATGTACGTGTCGATGCCGCCCCGGGAGAGGAACCAGAACAGGGCGACGAACTGGCCGACGAGGAACACCATGGCGAACGCCATCTGGAAGACGAGCGGCAGCCATGACCACACCCGTGACGGCAGCTCGACGAGCGCGGTCGCCGGGGTGACGTCGTAGATGGCGCCGAGCACGATGCTCAGCACGGCCAGGAGGATCAGGACCTTGAGGGCCCGGGCCATCCGGAACCGGTTCCAGTCGTTCATGCGGCCGGCGCGCTTCTCGAACCGGCCGAAAACCGACTCGGTCCAGAAGGCGAAGTAGCCGGGCGACCGCTCGCAGATCAGGTAGTGGACCTGGCGCAGAAGCTCGACGCCCGCCAGGGCGAACAACCACCACTTGGACCGCAGGGTGTCCTGGACCGCGTCGCCGAAGGTGTTGAACGGGTTGGGGTCGGAGTACTCGGACCAGACGAAGAACCAGAAGAGCAGGAAGAACAGCAGCAGGAACTTGACCCGGTCCCAGATCGGCAGCGGCTTGCGCGTGGGCCGTTCGGGGCCCGAGCCGGCGCCGACGACGTCGGGCGCCGGCAGCCCATCGTGGGCGTGGACGCCGTCGATGGGGATCGGCTCGGTGGCCGTGCCGCCGCCGCCCTGGGGAGGCTCGTCGGTCGGGCCCGGCGGCCCCGGAGGCGGGATCATGGTCACGAGCGGACCTCCTGGATCGTCCACGAGTCGACGAGGTCGGCGATCTCGTCCTTGTGGGTCTCGAAGTAGCACTCCTCGTCGCAGCCCACGAGGAAGCTGACGAGCTGCGACGACTGCGAGTCGCGGACCGACGTCTGGTCGATGACGATCGGCGACCCGTCGTTCTCGATCACGAACACCGTGTGGAGGCCGCTGTAACCCCCGTCGAACTCGATCGGGTCGTCGACGATCACCCGGACCCCGGCCGCATCACCGCCCTGCTGCTGGGCGGCCAGCGGGTCGCGGGCCGGGTCGCCCCGGCCGCGGAGCATGCCGAGGTCGAGGTTCTCGCGCTGCGCCACGCTCAGCATGCTGTGCTCGACCCGGCCGGCGGGCTCCGAGCCGTCGAGCCGGCTCGTCATGTCCACGCTCGGGTCGTCCGCGCTGTCGAACGTGCGGATCCAGCGGACCTCGGCCTCTCGGTCCAGCTCGATCTCGCTGGCGTCCGGGAACAGGTCCTCCTCGTCGTAGACGGTCCAGTCGTCGGGCAGCTTGGCGTAGATGCCGAGGTCGTCGTTCTTGACGTACTGGTAGCCCGACCCCCCGCACGCCGACCCGAGCACCGCCAAGGGGGCGACGGCGATCAGGGCGCGAGCCGGGATCGACCTCATCACTAGATTCTCGCCCAGACGAGCACGAATAGCGACCTGTTGTCGCGACAAGTGACGAGAAGTCCCTGTTGACGCCTAGTCGGCCTCCGCCGCGGCGTGCCGCCGGCGCAACCGCCCAGGGATCTCCCGCCAGGTCACCCGAGAGGCGATCGGCACCCCGTCGCGGGCGGCCAGCTCCTTGCACAGCTGGTAGGTGATCCACGCCACGATCGGCGGCAGGACCAGGACCAGGATCCTGAACGTCCACAGGATCGCGTTGACCGACAGGCCGAACGTCGCGGCCATCACGTCGGCGGCGCCCCCCAGGAACAGCACCGTGTAGAAGGAGATCGTCGCCGTGCCGAGCGCGGTGCGGACCGGGCGTTGCCGGGGCCGGTCGAGCACATGGTGCTCGGCGTGGTCGCCGGTCACGCGGGCCTCGAGGAACGGCCAGGCGTACAGCAGGAGGAAGGTGATGCCCGCCAACAGCACGCCGGGGAAGAACGGATTGGGGATCTCGAACCCGAAGGCGCGGATCTCCCACCCCGGCATGATGCGCAGCGCGCCGTCGAGCCAGCCCATGTACCAGTCCGGCTGGCTGGCCGCCGACACCTCCGCCGGGTCGAAGGGCCCGTAGATCCAGATGGGGTTGATCTGGAACACCCCGCCGAGGAACGCCACGACCGCCGACGTGAGGAAGAACAGGCCGAGCGCCTTGGCGGCGTAGGTGGGCCACAGCCGCTCCCCCACCACGTTGTCGTCCCGCCGGCCGGGGCCGGGGAAGTGGGTGTGCTTGTGGCGCACGAGGATCGCCAGATGCACCGCCAGCAGGACCGCGATGGCCGCCGGGATCAGCAGGATGTGGATGACGTAGAGCCGCTCGATGATGTCGGGCCCCGGGAACTCGCCCCCGAAGAACAGCGACGCCAGCCAGGTGCCGACGACCGGGATCGACAGTGTGATCGAGTAGACGATGCGCAGCCCGGTCCCCGACAGCTGGTCGTCGAGCAGCGAGTAGCCGAACAGGCCGTTGAGCAGGGCGAGGATCAGCAGCGTGCAGCCGACGATCCAGTTGATCTCCCGGGGCCGGCGGAACGCACCCGTGAAGAACACGCGGGCCAGGTGCACGGCGATCGACGCCAGGAACAGCAGCGCCGCCCAGTGGTGGATCTGGCGCATCACGAGGCCCGCCCGCACGTCGAAGCTCAGCTCCAGCGCCGAACGGTAGGCGGCGGTCATCTCCACGCCCCGCAGCGGGGCGTAGCTGCCGTTGTAGGTGACCTCCTGCTGGCTGGCGTCGAAGAAGAACGTGAGGTACACCCCGGTCAGCACCAGCACGATGAAGCAGTACAGGCCGAGCTCGCCGATCATGAACGACCAGTGGTCGGGGAAGACCTTGTTGAGCGCGGTGCGGACCAGCTTGGCGGCGCCCAGGCGGCTGTCGACCCAGCGGGCCAGGCGGTGGGTCAGCAGCCGGGTCGGGTCGCGCGCCACGGTCAGCGGTCCCGGTCCCAGAAGCCCGGCCCCACGGGGCCGGAGAAGTCGGCGGTGGCGATGATGTAGCCCTGCTCGTCGGTGTCGAGCGGCAGCTGGGGCAGCGACCGGGCGGCCGGCCCGAAGATCGGCCGGGCGTGCTCGAGGACATCGAACGTCGACTGGTGGCACGGGCACAGGAGCAGGCCCAGCTCGGCCTGGTACAGCCCCACCGGGCAGCCCACGTGGGTGCACAGCTTGGAGTAGGCGACGATGTTGTCGACCGTCCAGTCCTCCCGGCCCGGCGCGGGCTGGAAGTCCTGGCTGTCCCGGACGTGGATGAGCAGCGTCGACGCGTCGGCGGCGTCGGTGTGGCCCTCGGGCCACACGGTCACGAACCCGTCGACCGGCAGGTCCTCGGGGCGCAGGGGCTCGCCCTCGTTGGTCACGACCCGAATCGGCGCCGTGCGGTACGGGGTCTCCTTGAGGCCGCGGCCGGGCCGGGGGCCGAGCGAGCGGATCGGGAACAGGACCGCCACGCCCAGCGCTGCGCAGGCCCCGCCGGCCGTGGCCACCAGCACCCGCCTGCTGCGCAGCGACGACTGGCCGGCGGCGAAGTCGGCGGTGAAGGCGGCGACGTCCTCCTCGCTGGACTCGAGGGGCTCGCGCTCCTCGACCACCTCGTCGTTGGGCATGAAGTGCTTGGCCCACAGCACGATGCCCACGCCGATGCCGCCGAGGGCGAGAGCCAGCAGCGCGCCCTCGGCCTGGGGCTGGCCGCCCTGCCAGTACACGACCGCCAGGCCGATCGACGCCAGCATGGCGACGACGAACGAGGCGGCCGACGCGAGCTCGACCCGGACACCGCGCCGGGTGAGCACCGTCTCACCCGCTACCTGGCGGGGCGCGTCACTCATGGCCGGCGGGGGCCCTCCCGGCCGAACGGGGGCGGATCGGCGCCCGGGTGCCGATCCAGGCCACGAGGGCCAGCAGCGCGGTCATCCCGATGAGCCAGGCCACGAATCCCTCGGGGATCGGGCCGGTACGGCCGATGGGGACGCCGCCCGGGTCCTCGGGGCTCTTGAGGTACTCGACGTAGGCGGCCAGGTCGTCGAGCTCCTCGTCGGTGATGATGTCGGGCCCGAACACCGGCATCTGACCGGGGCCGGTGCGCACGGCGGCCCCCACCTGGAGCGGCGTGGCGTCGGCCAGCCCGGGCGCGGCCCGCCCGTAGCTGAGCGCCCCGCCGCTGCCCGAGGCGCTGTGGCAGGCCTGGCAGTTGGCCCGGTAGATGACGCCGCCATTGGCCAGATCGGCGTCCCCGATGTCGACGTCTGGCAACTCGGGGCCGTTGCCCAGCGAGGCCACGTAGGCCACGAGGGCGTCGATCGCGTCGGGCGTGTAGGCCGGCGGCTTGCGGATCGGCTGCTCCTCGGGATTGGCCAACGGCATCCGACCGGTCGACAGGTAGTAGTAGGCGCCCGCCTCGCCCGCCTCGACCAACGACGGGCCGCGCAGGTCGCCGTCGGGGCCATCGACACCCTCGCCGGTCTCGCCGTGGCAGCTGGCGCAGCCGGTCAGGTACAGCTCGCGGCCGACCGCCAGCAGGTCGTCGTCGTCCTGGCCGTCCTGGGCTGGCGCCCCGCCGGCCACGAGCGGCGTGACCGCGAGCGTGACCAGGACCGGGGCGGCGATCAGCAGGGGGCGGAGGCGGATCCTCACGCGGCCCTCACTGCAGCACGTAGATGGTCAGGAACATGAACACCCAGACCACGTCCACGAAGTGCCAGTAGTAGGCGCACACCTCGACCGTGGTCTCGGCGGGGGCGCGGGACGACCCGACGATGGCGGCCACGACCGCCCCCATGAAGATCAGGCCCCCGATCACGTGGAGGCCGTGGAAACCGGTCATCAGGTAGAAGATCGAGCCGTACGAGTGGTCGTCGATCTGGAACGAGGCCGCCGTGTACTCCAGGAGCTGGTTGGTCAGGAACACGAAGCCCATGAACGCCGTCAGCCCCAGCCACCGGGCCGCGGCCCGGCGGTCGCCCTGGCGGGAGGCCACGACCGCGAGGTGCATCACTCCGCTCGACGACACCAGCACCAGCGTGGCGAGCGCCGTGCGGGCCGTCTCCAGCTCGACGCCCTCGGGCGGCCAGGCGTCGTTGGCGGACCGCAGCGCGAACCAGGCTGCGAACAGGCCGGCGAAGAACATCAGCTCCGACGCCAGCCACACGACGACGCCAACGCCGAGCGTCGAGGGGGCCGCCTCGTACGCCGGGTCGGGGGTCCCGGGCTCCGGCGGTGGGGCCGGCTGGGCGGTCACCGACACGGTGTCGTTGTAGCAGAGCGGTGCCTGGCGCGCGGGTACCGTCGGTCACGTGGCCCACCCCAGCGCCGGCGACCTGGCCTTCCGCTGGCTGGTGGACCCGGCCGCACTGGCGGCGGTCGTGGGGGTGGGCGTCCTCTACGCCCGGGGCGTGGGGCGACTGGCCGCCCGGGGCCGGCGCTGGTCCCCGTGGCGCAGCGCGGCGCTGGCCGGCGCGCTGGCGGTCGGGATCGTGGCCACCCAGTCCGGCATCGCCCGCTACGAGGACGACCGGCTGTGGGTGCACATGGTCCAGCACACACTGCTCGGCCTGGCGCTGCCCCTCCTGATCGTGCTGGCGGCGCCGCTCACGCTGGCGCTGCAGACCGGCGGGCCCGGCACCCGCCTGTCGCTGCGGCGGGTGCTGCGGAGCCGGCCGGTGCACGTGCTGACACGGCCGGTGGTGGCATGGTGCCTGTTCGGCGGCGGCCTCGTGGCCATCTACCTCACACCGCTCCTGGAGCTGTCGGTGCGCAACGACGTGGTCCACGTGCTGGTGCACGCCCACGTCGTCGTGGCCGGCTCGTTGTTCCTGGCCGTGCTGGTCGGGGTCGACCCCCTCCCGGGCCGGCCGCCGTACGGTGCCCGGCTGCTGGCCCTGCTGGTGGCGGTGCCGTTCCACGCGGTGGTGGGCCTGGCGCTGCTGTCCGCCCGGTCGCCGGTGGCCCCGGACGTGTACCCGAGCCTGTCCGACCAGCGGACCGCGGCCGGCCTGTTCTGGGGGACGGGCGAGCTCTTCACCCTGGCCGTCGCGGCGGTCGTCGTCCGCCAATGGTGGGTGGCCGAGCAGCGGGCGTCGGCCCGCGAGCTGGCGCGGGACCGTGCGGGCCAGCCGTAGAGCCGACCACGTTGCCCCTACGATGCGCTGGTGGCTGGACCGCGCGCGCTCGCAGGCGACGGCCGCCGGGGCCCCGCCCAGTCGACGGGCTCGATCATCGTCTTGAACGGACCGTCGAGCTCCGGCAAGTCGACGCTCGCCGCCGCACTCCAGCGCCGCTTCGCTGCGGATGGTGAGTGCTGGTTCGTCTACGCCATCGACGACTACTTCGCGAAGGTGCCGTTCGACTGGGTCACCGCGGGACGCCACATCGGGGCGCACGCCGACGACGGCGTGACCCTCGAGATCGTCGACGGTGAGTTCCGGATGCGGCTGGGACCGATCGGGCGCCGGGTCCTCACCGCCTGGCGGGGCGCCGTCGGGAGCGCAGCTCGGGCGGGCCTCAACGTCATCGCCGACGACGTGGTGCTGACCGAGGACGAGTGGCGGGGCTGGCAGCTCGAGCTGCAGGGCATCGACGCCCACTGGGTCCGCGTCCAGATCGCGCTCGACGTGCTGGAGGCACGAGAGCGCGCACGGTCGGACCGCATGCCCGGCCACGCGCGAGCGCAGTACGAGGACTCGTACCGCTACCCCGCCTACGACGCCGAGGTCGACACCGGTGTGCTCGATCCCGACGCCGCGGCCGCCGCCGTCCTCGCGGGATGGCGCGCCCGGTCCGCGTTCGCGCGCATGTGGGACCCTGAACAACCTCGCTAGGAACTAGAGCTAGGCGTCGGGCGTGCGGGTGTTGACCCGGTTCATGGCCGCGTCGACGCCCTCGGAGATGATCAGCTCGACGGCGTCGGCCGCCTCGTTGACCGACACGTCCAGCTCCAGTCGGTCCCGCTTGGAGGGCCGCCGCAGCACGTGATCGGCGCCGTGCTCCTTGCTGACGGGCTTGCCGACGCCGATGCGCACCCGGAGGAACGCATCGCTGTGGAGGTGAGCCTTGATCGAGCGCAGGCCGTTGTGGCCGGCGAGCCCGCCGCCCCGCTTGACCTTGATCCGGCCGAGGGGCAGGTCGAGCTCGTCGTGCACGATCACGATCTGCTCGGGGTCGGTGATGCCGTGCCGCTTGACCAGCCGCGCCACCGACTCGCCCGAGAGGTTCACGTAGGTCTGCGGGAATGCGAGCGCCACCCGCCGGTCGTCGATGCGGACCTCGGCGACCCTGGCCCGCTCGCGGGTGCGCGTGAGCGCGCCGCCGTGCCGGGTGGCCAGCAGCTCGACCACCTCGGCACCCACGTTGTGGCGGGAGGCTTCGTACTCGCCGCCGGGGTTGCCGAGGCCGACGACCAGCAGGTCGGCGGGGGTGCCCCGGCGCTCGGCCGCGGCGCCCCGCCGCCCGAACAGCGTCATGGCACGACGAGGGGGCGGGGGCTAGCCCTCGCCGCCCTCGCCCTCGCCGCCGGACTCGGCGGCCGCGCCGCCCTCGCCCTCGGCGGCCTCGCCCTCGGCAGCCTCGCCTTCCTCGCCCTCTTCCTCCTCGCCCTCTTCCTCCTCGGCCAGGGCCAGGCTGGTGAGTTGGGCGATCACGACGGGGTCCTCGGGGTCGGCATCGGTGGTCACGCCCGCCGGCAGCACCAGGTCGGCGACCGTGATGGTGTGCCCGATCTCCAGCTCCGAGATGTCGACGGACAGGTGCCCGGGGACGGCGGCGGGCTTGGCATGCACGATGATGGCGTTCAACACCTGGTCGACGACGCCCTGCTCGCGCAGGACGAGCGTGGCTTCGCCCTCGAGCACGATCGGTACGTCGGTGGTGATGGGCTTGTCGACATCGACCGACAGGAAGTCGATGTGGAGCACGTCGCGGCGCACGGGGTGGCGCTGCATCTCCTTGACGACGGCCTCGGTGCGAGTGCCGTCGATGTCGAGCGTGATCAGCGCGTTCAGGCCCTTGTCCGTCGTCAGGGCCTGGCGCAGGTCGCGCCACTCCACCGTGATCGAGCGGGGATCGGCGCCCCGGCCGTAGAGGACGGCGGGGACCTTGCCGGAGGCCCGCAGCCTGCGGGACGCAGACGTGCCGGTGGTGCGGCCGAGCGTGGCCACCAGGGTGATGTCGTCAGCCATCGGGAGCTCCTACTTCTGACGTCGCGCCGGAGCGCAGGGGTGGGACGGGACAGCCTAACGGCGCCCGCGGGTGGATCCCAAGCGGCTGCGCTACAAGCGGGACCTCCGCTCAGGACTCGTTGGCCCCGCCGAAGATCTCGCTGACCGAGGTGTCTTCGAACACGGCATCGATGGCGTCGGCGATGATCGACGCCACCGACAGGACCTCGAGCTTGTCGATCTGCTTCTCCGGCGGCAGGGGCAGTGTGTTGGTCACCACCACCCGGCTGATGACCGAGTTCTTGATGCGGTCGATGGCCGGGCCCGACAGCACGCCGTGGGTGGCGGCCGCGCACACGTTGGCGGCGCCCTGCTCGACCAGCTGCTCGGCGGCGGCGACGAGCGTGCCACCGGTGTCGATCATGTCGTCGATCAGCACGCAGGTGCGGCCCTCGACGTTGCCGACGACCTGCTTGGCCTCGACCACGTTCACGGCGCCCTTGACCCGGCGCTTGTGGACGATGGCGAGGTCGGCGTGGAGGGCGTTGGCGTACCGCTCGGCCACCTTCACCCGCCCGGCGTCCGGCGACACGACGACCAGGTCGTCGCCCATGTTCTCCCGCATGTGGTCGACCAGGACGGGCATGGCCGTCAGATGGTCGAACGGGTTGTCGATGAAGCCTTGGATCTGGCCGCTGTGCAGGTCGACCGACAGCAGGCGCCCGGCGCCGGCGGCGGTGAACACGTTGGCCACGAGCTTGGCGGTGATCGGCTCGCGGGGCTCGGCCTTACGGTCCTGGCGGCCGTAGCCGTAGAAGGGCATGACGGCCGTGATGCGCTTGGCGGAGGCCCGCTTGGCGGCGTCCACCATCTCCAGGTGTTCCCAGATGGCGTCGTTGATCGACATCGAGCCGCTGGCGCCGTGGCTCTGGATGATGAACACGTCCATGCCCCGCACGGACTCGCCGAAGCGGCAGTGGATCTCGCCGTTGGCGAAGTCCTCGAGCTTGACCTCGCCGAGGTGCACGCCAAGGTGAGCGGCGATCTCCTCGGCCAGCGGCAGGTTCGCCCGCCCGGACACGAGGTGCAGCTTCTTCTTGGTGACGAGCTCCATGTCGCTCCCGGTCCGGCGGCCTACCCCGTGGCGCCAGTGTAGAACGGGCCTGTCAGCGTGCCCGCAGCCACCCGCGCGCCCGGCTCGAGCACCGCGAACGGTCCTACGACCGCGTCGTCGCCGATCTCCGCGTG
>DASRJM010000016.1:0-2938 GCA_035649475.1 Acidimicrobiales bacterium | reverse complement strand
GCCGTCGAGCACCATCCCGGCCTCGTGCACCTGGTGTCCACCGTGTCGGGCCGCCTGCGCCCGGGCACCGGCTGGCCCGAACTGATCGCCGCCACCTTCCCGCCGGGATCGGTGACCGGCGCCCCCAAGCTGGCTGCCCTCGACCACATCGCACGACTCGAGGCCGCCCCCCGTGGCGTCTACTGCGGCGCCGTGGGCTGGGTGGACGCGGACACCCGCCAGGGCGAGCTCAACGTGGCGATCCGCACGTTCTGGATCGAGCACGGCCTCCTGCACCTCGGCACCGGCGGCGGCATCACCTGGGACTCGGTGCCGGAGGGCGAGTGGATGGAGACCGAGCTGAAGGCTCGTCGGCTCCTCCAGGTGGCGAGCGGGTCGCCGGTCGCCCCGCCCGCCAGCATCCACCACCTGGGATAACGGCCGCCATACGGTGAGCGGGCGATGGCGCCGTGGCTCGCCTACCGCCTCCGCCTCGGGTGGCTGTTGGGCCACCGGGTCGTGCTGCTGGAGCATCGGGGCCGCACCACGGGACGGCCCGTGCGCACCGTCCTCCACGTCGTGCACTGGGACCCCGCCGCCCGCCACGTGCTCGTCGCGGTGGCGCCGGGCCCGGGCGCCGACTGGTACCGCAACGTGCTCGCCCACCCACCCGTCCGGGTGACGATCGGGCGGGAGCGCAACGTCCCGGGCTGCGCCGTGGCCCTTCCGGACGACGAGGCCCGGAGCGAGCTGGAGCGCGCCCGGGCCCGCCGTCCCGGCTTCGCCGGGCGCATGGCGCGGCCCCTGTGGGCGCGGCTCGGCCTGGATGCGGGGCCGGCGCCCGACGGCCCGGCGGTGATGATCGACCTGGCGCCCGCACGGCGCCGGCCCCATCGCACCCCCCGGTCGCAGCGCCGCCCGCTGGCCGCCTGACGACCGGCGCGCTCAATTCGATGCGGTTCTCGCGGGCCGTCACGCGCCAGGATGGGCGCTCATGACCGTGTTTCCTCGGGGGCTGCGCCCCCGCACCCCATCGTCGCCCGGCTCACTGGCGTTCGCGCGGTCGACCGGTCACGAGCTGCGCTCATGACCGGGACCGTGTGGATCGACGGGGCGATCGTGGAGGCGGCCGAGGCCAAGGTCTCGGTGTTCGACCACGGGCTGACCGTGGGCGATGGCGTGTTCGAGACGATCAAGGTCATCGGCGGCCGGCCCTTCGCGCTGCGACGGCACATCGAGCGGTTGCACCGGTCGGCCCGCGGGCTCGGGCTGGACGTCCCCGTCAGCGACGCCCGGCTGCGGGCTGCGATCGACGAGCTCCTGACCGCGGCGCCTCGCGGGTCTGATCTCGGTCGCCTCCGGATCACGGTGACGGGCGGCGTAGCGCCGCCCGGATCCGGGCGGGGAACGGCGGGACCGACGCTGATCATCGCCGTGGCGCCGCTCGAACCCTGGGAGGCGGACACCGTCGCCATCACGGTGCCTTGGCCCCGCAACGAGCGTTCGGCGGTGACGGGGCTGAAGACCACCTCGTACGCGGAGAACGTCGTCGCCCTCGCCGAGGCCCGCAAGGTGGGCGCGACCGAGGCCATCATGCCCAACCTCGCGGGCAGCCTGTGCGAGGGCACTGGCACCAACGTGTTCGTGGTGCGCGACGGCGCGCTTTCTACCCCACCGCTCCTGGCCGGCTGCCTGGCGGGCGTGACCCGGGCGCTGCTGCTGGAGGAGCTTCCCGAGGCCGACGAGGACAACGTGCCGATGGCGGCGCTGCCCGACGCCGACGAGGTGCTGCTGACGTCATCGACCCGCGACGTTCAGCCGCTGCGCATGCTGGACGGACGCGAGCTGCCGGGCATCGACGGCCCGGTGGCCAAGCGTGCCATCGACGCCGTGGCCGAGCTTCAGGCCCGGGACCTGGACCCGTGACGCTGATCGAGGAGCTGCCGGGGGTCGAGATCCCCGGTCATCGCGCCTCGGGCCTCGGCTCGGACGACCACCCGATGCGGATCATGACCCGGCGGGCGGCCGGGCTGGCGCCCGGCGGCTGGGACGCCGCTGCCCGGGGCCAGGTCGAGACCCTTTTCGACGAGCTCTCACGCGAGTGGCACACCCGCACGTCGCCCCAACGGACGGCGGTGGTGCTCGACGCCCTCGACCGCGGCGGGGTGGCCGGGGGCAGGGTGGCCATCGAGGTCGGAAGCGGGATCGGCAACTACTCCCCGCTCCTGGCCGAGCGGTTCGGCACCGTGGCGGCGGTCGACCTGTCGCTCGCCATGCTCCGGCTGGCGCCGCCGGCCCCGGCGACGCGGATCCAGGCCGACGCCGCCGACCTCCCCTTCCGGGCCGGGTGCGCGGACGCCGTCGTCCTGGTGAACGCGCTCCTGTTCCCCGCCGAGGTCGACCGCATGCTCGCGCTCGACGGCTCCGTCGTGTGGGTGAACAGCAGCGGGGACCAGACGCCCATCCACCTGGGCTCCGAGGAGGTGGCAGCCGTCCTCCCGGGCGAGTGGCGGGGTGTCGCCAGCCGCGCCGGCCAGGGCAGTTGGTGCGTCCTGCGTCGCGCCTGACCGTCGGCGCAGCCGCTACGCCTCCCTGAGGTGCACGACGTCGCCGACCGCGAACGTGCGGAGCTGGCCGCCGGGCGCCTCCACGACCAGGTGGCCCTCGGCGGTGACGTCCACGGCCGTGCCCTCGACATCGTCCACGCCGAGATCGATCCGGACCCGCCGGCCCAGGGTCGCCGACCGCCGGCGCCACTCGTCCATCGCCACTCGGGGGCCCTCGCGCACCAGCTGTCCGTAGCTGCGGTCGAGGCGATGGAGGAACGCGACGAGTAGGTCGACGCGATCGATCGGCGCGGACGTCACCCAGTTGAGGGCCACGGCCGTGTCGGCCACGTCGCGGATCGCCTCGTCGTCCTCGGGCCAGCACACGTTGAGGCCAACGCCGACGACGATGA
>DASRJM010000015.1:0-32764 GCA_035649475.1 Acidimicrobiales bacterium | reverse complement strand
CATCGCTGCCCAGACGGCGCGTCAGGTCATGACCCAGCGGATCCGCGAGGCCGAGCGCGAGTTGCGCTACGAGGAGTACGCCGGCCGCGAGGGCGACATCGTCACCGGCACCGTGCAGCAGGGCGACAGCCGCTACACGCTGTTGAGCCTCGGCCCGGTGGAGGCGTTGCTGCCGCAGGCGGAGCAGGTGCCCCACGAGCGCCCGGAGCCCAACAGCCGGCTCAAGGCCTACATCGTCGAGGTACGACGCACGTCCAAGGGCCCGCAGATCGTCGTGTCGCGCACCCATCCGGGCCTGATCCTCGAGCTGTTCAAGCTCGAGGTGCCTGAGATCGCCGACGGCATCGTCGAGATCAAGGCCTGCGCCCGCGAGCCCGGCCACCGCACGAAGATCGCCGTGTGGTCCAACGATCCCAACGTCGATCCCGTCGGTGCGTGCGTCGGCGCCCGGGGTGCCCGGGTGCGGCAGGTGGTCAACGAGCTGCGGGGCGAGAAGATCGACATCGTCCCCTTCTCCGACGACCCCTACGAGTTCGTCGCCAAGGCGCTGTCTCCGGCCAAGGTCAAGGAGGTGCGCATCGACGAGAGCACGGGCGTTGCCGAGGTGATCGTGCCCGACTACCAGCTGTCGTTGGCGATCGGCAAGGAGGGTCAGAACGCCCGCCTGGCGGCGCGCCTCACCGGCTGGCGGGTGGACATCAAGAGCGAGACACAGCTCGTCGAGGAGGAGGCCTACGGCCAGCAGGACTGGGCCGAGGGCGAGTGGGTGGTCGACCCCGAGACGGGTGAGCAGGTCTGGCAGCCCGCCGAGGGTGGCCCCGCGGTGTCAGCCGAGGAGTGGGAGGCGGCGCTCGCCGAGGCGCCCGGCGGCAACGGTGAGCCTCCCGCCGGCGACTCGGAGGCGACGGAGGCCCCGGCGAACGCCGACGCCGAGGCGCCCGCCGGCGACCAGGCAGAAGCCGCAGGGGAGGAGCCGGCGGACGACGCCGCAGCCGCCGAGGCGGGCGCCGACGCCGTCGAGGTTCCGGCGGAAGGTGGCGGCGAGCCCCGCGACGAGGAGTAGTCGATCACGCCGATCCGCACCTGCGTGGGTTGCCGCCGGCGGAGGCCCCAGAGCGAGCTGGTGAGGTTCGTATGCTCACCGGAGGGATCCATCGTCGAGGGCCGTAAACTGCCGGGACGCGGCGCCTGGCTCTGCAAGGACGCTCTCGCTGCGTGCAGGGAGCGTGCCGAACGGAGAGGCGCATTTGCCCGAGCATTCCGGTGTTCGTGCCGGTAGCGGGGTCTGCGCGAGGATAGGGGACCGCGATTTGCACCGGTCGGTGCGTGGATCGCGCCCTCGAGAAGACGGAAGGGCAGGTCTAAGGAGAACTTGGCAGCGAAGATCAGGGTCCACGAGCTTGCGAAGGAGCTCGGGCTCACGAACAAGGAATGCCTCGATCTCTGCCTGGCATTGGGCATCGGGGTCAAGACGCACTCCTCGGGCATCGAGGAGGCGCAGGCCGACCGCGTCCGCCGTCGCGCCCAGCGCGACGGACTCGTGCGCGACCACCAGCCCGAGGCATCCAGCGCCAAGTCCACCGCCGATGTAGCCGCCGAATCAGCCGACGGCGACAAGGCCGCAGCCAAGAAGGCGCCGGCCCGCAAGGCCGCCGCGAAGAAGGCGGCGCCCGCGAAGAAGGCCGCGCCCGCAAAGAAGGCGGCGGCGCCTGCACCAGCCGTCGAGGCCGGCTCGGAGGACACGCAGCCGACGCCGCAGCCCCAGCCTGCCGCCGCCGAGCCCGCCGAGCCCGCCGAGCCCGCCGACGCCCCGGTGGAGCCCGGGCCCGGAGACGCCCCCGCCGAACGCCCGGCCGCGGCCGCCGCCGAGGCGACGCCGGCCGCCCCGCCCGCGCCCGAGAGGCCGGCGAGGCCGATTCCGCCGCCGGCGCCACCGCAGCCGGCGCCGACGCGCCCGACGCCACCCGCGCCGCCGGGCCGGCTCGTCACGTCATCCGGCAGCGAGCGCCCCATGCGGCGTCCCGATCTCGATGGGGCCCCTGCCGCGCCACCCCGGCCGGCAGCGGCGGCGGGCGCGCCTGCTCCCGCCGCGCCCCGTCAGCGCCCCACGGCCCCGCCCCCGGGTCGCTCCGAACCAGGCGGCCGCGCCGGTGCTGCGCCTGGCCGTCCCGCGCCCGGCACGCCACGACCCCCCGAGTCGCTGTCGGGTCGGCCCATACCACCGCCACCCGGTCCGCCGGTGTCGTCGTCGGGCAAGCCGATCCCGCCGCCCCCCGGCCAGGGCGGGCGGGGCCCCACGGCGCAACGAGGAGCCCGCCCCACCGGCGGTCCGCCCGGCCGCGGCCGGCCGGGCGTCGGCACGGGCCCCGCTGGACCCGGAGCCGGAGGCGCCGGCCGTCCCTTCGGCGGCGGCCCCGGCGGCCGACCCGGTGGCGGCGCGCCGCCCATGGGTGGCCCTGGAGCCGGTGGTCCCGGAGGTCGTCCCGGTGGCGGCCCCCGCGGCGCGCAGCGCACGCCACCCCGCCGTCGTGGCCGACGCCGCCGCAGCCGCGAAGAGCTGCAGCCCATGGAGGTGCCGACGTACACGCCTGCGTCCGCGCCCGTGCCCGAGGGCGTCGTCGTGATCGAGCGGGCGTCGACGCCGCAGGACCTCGGCCCCAAGCTCAACCGCACCGCTGCCGACGTCGTCCGCTTCCTCATGGCGCAGGGCGAGATGGTCACGGCCACCCAGTCGCTGACCGACGACATGATCGAGCTGTTCGCTGCTGAGATCGACGCCGACGTGCGCCTCGTCGACCCGGGCGAGGAGCAGGAGGTCGAGCTGCAGCGCCAGCTCGGGGTCGAGGAGCTGTTCGCCGACGACGGCGCCGGCGAGCTGGAGCCCCGCCCGCCGGTCATCACCGTCATGGGCCACGTCGACCACGGCAAGACCAAGCTGCTCGACCGCATCCGCAACGCCAACGTGGTCGAGGGCGAGGCCGGCGGGATCACGCAGCACATCGGTGCCTACCAGGCCGAGAAGAACGGCCGCCTGATCACGTTCATCGACACGCCCGGCCATGAGGCGTTCACCGCCATGCGCGCCCGGGGTGCGCAGGCCACCGACATCGTCGTGCTGGTGGTGGCGGCCGACGATGGGGTCATGCCGCAGACGGTCGAGGCGCTGAACCACGCCAAGGCGGCCGAGGTGCCCATCGTGGTGGCGATCAACAAGATCGACCGCGAGGGTGCCGATCCCAACCGGGTCATGCAGCAGCTCTCCGAGCAGGGCCTCGTGCCCGAGTCGTGGGGCGGCGACATCGAGATGGTGCCGGTGTCCGCGCTGTCGGGCGATGGCATCGACGAGCTCCTGGAGACGCTCCTGCTGGTAGCCGACGTCCAGGATCCGCCGATCGCCGCGAGCCCCGATGGCCGTGCCGCGGGGGTGGTGCTGGAAGCCAACCTCGACGTCGGCCGGGGGCCCGTGGCCTCGGTGCTCGTACAGAGGGGGACCCTACGGGTCGGCGAACCGCTGGTGGCGGGCGCCGCCTGGGGCAGGGTCCGCGCCCTGATCGACGACCACGGCGAGAACGTCAAGGAGGCCGGGCCGTCGATGCCCGTGCAGGTGCTGGGGCTCAACGAGGTGGCCGACGCCGGCGACCAGTTCATCGTCGCTCCCGACGAGAAGCTGGCCCGCTCGGTGGCCGAGACTCGCGAGCACTGGCAGCGGGTCGCCAGCCTGGGCCGCGAGGCCGCGGTCACCGGCGGTGGCGCCCGGCTCGAGGACATCTTCGACCAGATTCAGCAGGGCGAGGTGGCCACGCTCAACCTGGTCCTCAAGGCCGACGTCACCGGCTCGCTGGAGGCGCTCACCGAGGCCCTGCGCAAGCTCGAACGCGATGACGTCAAGCTGTCGTTCGTCCAGCGTGGGGTCGGTGGCATCACCAAGAGCGACGTGCAGCTGGCGGCGGCGTCCAACGCCACGATCATCGGGTTCAACGTCCGGCCCGACCGCACATCTCGCGAGTTGGCCGTGGCCGAGGGCGTGGAGATCCGGACCTACGAGATCATCTACCAGGTCCTGGAGGACATCGAGAACGCGCTGCTGGGCATGCTGCAGCCCACCTTCGAGGAGGTCGTCACCGGCGAGGCCGAGGTCCGGGAGGTCTTCCCGGTGCCCCGGGTCGGGAAGGTGGCCGGTTGCTACGTCACCAACGGCACCATCACCCGTGGATCGAAGGTCCGCTTCCTGCGGGACGGCACCATCATCTGGAAGGGCACGATCACGTCGCTCAAGCGGTTCAAGGACGACGTGCGCGAGGTCCAGTCCGGCTTCGAGTGCGGCATCGGCCTGTCCGACTTCCAGGACCTCAAGCACGGCGACGTCATCGAGACGTTCGAGGATCGCGAGATCCCGCGGACCTGACGGGCCCGGTGCACGCGGCCGCGCTGAGGATCGACCTGTACCTGCGTGAGTGCCGGTCGTTGAAGGCCAAGCGGGCCGCCATCCGCCCGGTCATCGAGGGCTTGCACAAGCGCCACCGGGTATCGGTCTCAGAGGTGGGACATCACGACGCCTGGCACCGGGCCACGATCGGCGTGGCGGCGGTGGCGTCGACGCAGTCCCACCTGACCGAGCTGCTCGACCACGTCGAGCGGTTCGTGTGGTCGTTCCCGGAGGTCGAGGTGCTCCGCATCGACCGGTTGTGGATCGAGGAGGAGGAGACATGACGAGGCGCCCAGGCTCCGCCCGTGACTTCCCGCGCACGGCCCGGCTCAACCACCTGGTCCACGAGATCGTGGCCGAGGAGATCGAGCTGCTGGACGACGAGCGGCTCGGCTTCCTCACCGTCGTCGGCGTGGAGGTCGAGTCCGATCTGCGGCGGGCGACCGTCTACTACACGACGCTCGAGGACGCGGACCCCGAGGTCGCCGAGCTCCTGGAGGAGCACCGGGGCCGGCTGCAGGCGGCGATCGCCCGCCAGGCCCGGCTCAAGCGCACCCCGGAGCTGGTGTTCCGGCCCGACTCGGTCATCGTGCAGGCGCAGCGCGTCGAGGACATCCTGCGGGACCTCGACAACGGACCGGGGCCGGACGGTAGCTAGTGGGCCGGCGCGGGCCCCAGGGCGGGCCCGACGGGGTGGCCGTGGTCGACAAGCCGGCCGGCTGGACGTCGCACGACGTGGTGGCCAGGGCCCGGGGGCTGCTCGGCACCCGTAAGGTCGGCCACTCGGGCACGCTCGACCCCGACGCCACGGGCGTGCTGGTGCTGGGCGTGGGCCGGGCCACCCGCCTGCTCACGTTCCTGTCCGGGCTCGACAAGCGGTACGTGGGCGAGGTGGTGCTGGGCACGGCCACGACCACCCTCGACGCCTCCGGCGAGGTGACCGGCACGTGGGACATGGCCGGCGTCGGGCTCGACGACGTGCGGGCGGCGGCGGCCGGCCTGACCGGGGCGATCGACCAGGTGCCGCCCATGGTGTCGGCCAAGAAGGTCGAGGGCCGCCGGCTGCACGAGATGGCCCGGGCGGGCATGGAGGTCGAGCGGACGCCGGTGCCCGTGCGGGTCGACGTGTTCGCGGTGGGCGAGCCGGTGGCGCCGGGGGTGTTCCCGGTGGAGGTGGCGTGCTCGTCGGGCACCTACGTCCGGTCGCTGGCCGCGGACCTGGGCGCGGCGCTCGGCGGCGGGGCCCACCTGCGGGCGCTGCGGCGGCTTGCCGTGGGGCCGTATTCGCTCGACGAGGCGGTGCCGCTGGCGGACCTGGCGGCGGAGCGGCTGCTGCCGCCGGCCGACGCGCTGCGGGGCCGGCCCCGCGTCGTCGTCGACGACGCCACCGCCGCCCTCGTCGCCCACGGCCGGGTGCTGGACTCGGCGGCCCTCGGGGCCGAGGGGACCGGGCCGTGGGCCTTGCTCGACGGCGACGGCCGGCTGCTGGCCGTGTACCAAGCCCATCGGGCCGGGACGGTGAAGCCCGCCGTCGTGCTGTCCCCGGCCCCGAGTGCCTAGGGTCCCCGGCATGGGGGGACCCGACCCGTTCTCACCCGCCCGGCTCGGGCCGGTGACGCTGCGCAACCGCTTCGTCAAGGCCGCGACGTTCGAGGGGCTGACGCGCGAGCACGTCGTGACCGACGCGCTGGTCGAGTTCCACCGGCGGGTGGCGGCCGGGGGCGTCGGTCTGACCACGCTGGCGTACTGCGCCATCTCCGACGACGGGTGCGGCACGCCCAACGAGCTGATCCTCACGCGGGACTCCGTGCCCGGGCTCGCCCGCCTGGCGGAGGCGGTGCACGCGGAGGGCGCGGCCGTGTCGGCCCAGGTCGGCCACGCCGGCGCGGTGGCGGCCGGCACCGGGCGGCAGGGGCTGTCGCCGTCGCGGATCTTCAGCCCGCTGGCGATGCGCCGGACCCGGGCGGTCACGCCCGCGGAGATCGCGCGCATCGTCGGCGACTTCGCGGCTGCGGCTCGGGTGGTGGCGGACGCGGGGTTCGACGCGGTCGAGGTCCACCTCGGCCACGGCTACCTGCCGAGCGAGTTCCTCAGCCCCCGGCTCAACCGGCGCAGCGACGAGTGGGGCGGGTCCCTGGAGAACCGGGCCCGCTTCCCGCGCGCCGTGGCCACCGCCGTGCGGGAGGCGGTCGGCGACCGGCTGGCGGTCGTGGCCAAGTTCAACATGGCCGACGGCGTGCGAGGCGGCCTGTGGCTGGACGAGAGCGTGGCCGTGGCCCGGATGCTGGAGGCCGACGGAACGGTCGACGCTCTGGAGCTCACCGCCGGCAGCTCGCTCCAGAACCCCATGTACCTGTTCCGGGGCGAAGCGCCCGTGGCGGAGATGTCCCGGGCCATGCCCAAGCCGATCCGCCCCGCGTTCCGCCTCGCCGGCCGGGCCTTCCTGCGGGAATACCCCTTCGAGGAGGCCTACCTGCTGCCCTACGCCCGCCAGTTCCGGGCGGCGCTCGCCATGCCGCTGATCCTCCTGGGCGGGGTCAACCGCCTCGACACGGTGACCGGCGCGCTGGACGAGGGGTTCGACTTCGTGGCGCTCGGCCGCGCGCTGCTGCGGGAGCCCGACCTCATCGCCCGCTGGCAGCGGGGCGCCACCCACGAGTCGCTGTGCGTCCACTGCAACAAGTGCATGGCGACGATCTACCGGGGGACGCGCTGCGTGCTCGTCGAGTGACCGCGCTGGGCGTGGGTACCATCGGGCCGCGATGCCAGACACCGAGCCCCAGATCGCAGGCTCGTTGATCGACCTGATCGGCGACACGCCCCTCCTGCGTCTGAACCGGGTCACCGAGGGGCTGACCTGCACGGTCGCCGCCAAGCTGGAGATGCTCAACCCCGGCGGCAGCGTCAAGGACCGCCCGGCCCTCGCCATGATCTCCCGGGCCGAGGAGGAGGGCCTGCTGAAGCCCGGGGGCACGATCGTCGAGCCCACCTCCGGCAACACAGGCGTCGGGCTGGCCATCGTGGCCGCCGAGCGCGGCTACCGCTGCATCTTCGTGGTCACCGACAAGGTCGCGCCCGAGAAGATCCGCCTGCTGGAGGCCTACGGCGCCGAGGTGATCGTCTGCCCGGTGGCGGTCGAGCCGGACGACCCCGCGTCGTACTACTCGGTGTCCGAGCGCCTGGTCCAGGAGACGCCGGGGGCGTTCCGACCCAACCAGTACGACAACCGCTGGAACCCGTGGGCCCACGAGCACACCACCGGGCCCGAGCTCTGGCGGCAGACCGCCGGGCGCATCACCCACTTCGTGGCCGGCGTCGGCACCGGCGGGACGATCACCGGCGTGGGCCGCTACCTCAAGGCCCAGAGCCCCGGCGTGCAGATCGTCGGCGCGGACCCGGCCGGCTCCGTGTACTCGGGCGGGTCGGGACGGCCGTACCTGGTCGAGGGCATCGGCGAGGACTTCTGGCCCACCACCTACGACCCCGGCCTGGTCGACCGGGTCGTGCCGGTCAGCGACGAGGACAGCTTCCTGATGGCCCGCCGCGTCACCTGCGAGGAGGGCCTCCTCATCGGCGGCTCCGGCGGCACCGCGGTGGCCGCCGCGCTGGAGGTCGGCCGGGGGCTCGGACCCGACGGGCTGGTCGTCGTGCTGATCCCCGACTCGGGCCGGGGCTACCTCTCCCGGGTGTTCGACGAGGACTGGATGGCCGGGTACGGCTTCCTGCGGGGCGGCGAGCACACGGTGGCCGACATCCTCGAGGACCGGGGCGCCGCGATCCCCCCACTGGTCTACGTGGGGCCGGGCGACACCGTCGCCCGCGCGGTGAACGTGATGCGGGCCTACGGGCTGTCCCAGCTGCCGGTGGCCAAGGGCGAGATGCCGCTGGCCGCGGCCGAGATCCTCGGGGCGGTGGACGAGCTCGCACTCATGGACCGGGGCTTCCACGACCCGGCGGTCCTCGACGAGCCGGTGGAGAAGGTGATGGGGCCGCGGCTGCCGACGATCGGCGTCGGCCAGCCCATCGCCCTGGCGGTGGAGCTGCTGGACCGGGCGCCCGCGCTGGTCGTCCTGGCCGGCGGCCGCCCGCGGGCGGTGCTGAGCCGCACCGACGTGCTGCGCCACCTGTCCCAGGGGGCCCGGTGAGCGACGATCGCGGGTTCGAGACCCGGGCCGTCCACGCCGGCCAGGACCCCGATCCGGCGACCGGCGCGGTGGTCCCGCCGATCAGCCTGTCGACCACGTTCGCCCAGGTGCGCGTCGGCAGCCACCGGGGCTGGGAGTACGCCCGGAGCGCCAACCCCACCCGGTCCGCCCTGGAGGCCTGCATCGCGGCGCTGGAGGGCGCCCGCCACGGCCTGGCCTTCGCCTCGGGCATGGCGGCCGAGGACGCCATCCTGCGTCAGCTGCCCCCGGGCGGCGGCGTCGTGCTCGGCAACGACGCCTATGGCGGGACGTTCCGGCTCATCGACAAGGTGTACGGGCCGGCCGGCCACCCGTGGGTGGCCCGCGACCTCACGGAACCCGCCCGGCTGGAGCGGGACTGGCCGGCGGGCACCGAGGTGGTGTGGGTGGAGACGCCGACGAACCCGGCCATGGCCGTCGTCGACATCGCCGCGATCGCCGAGGTGGCCCACGCCCACGGCGCCCGCCTCGTGGTCGACAACACGTTCGCCACGCCGTACCTCCAGCAGCCGCTGGCGTTGGGCGCCGACGTGGTCGTCCACTCGTCCACCAAGTACCTGGGCGGCCACTCCGACGTGGTCGGCGGGGCCGTGGCCCTGGACGACGACGAGCTGGCCGCCGGCCTCGCCTTCACGCAGAACGCCGTGGGGGCGGTTCCGTCGCCCCTCGACTGCTACCTCGTCCAGCGCGGGATCAAGACCCTGGCCGTGCGCATGGACCGCCACTGCGACAACGCCCGGGCGATCGTCGACGTGCTGGTCGACCACCCGGCTGTCGAGCGGGTGCTGTGGCCCGGCCTGCCGGGCCACCCGGGCCACGACGTGGCCAAGCGGCAGATGCGGGACTTCGGCGGCATGGTGTCGTTCGTGGTCCGGGGCGGCGAGGAGGCGGCGCTGGCCGTGGCCGAGGCCACCTCGCTGTTCACCCTGGCCGAGTCGCTGGGGGCGGTCGAGTCGCTGATCGAGCAGCCCGCTCGCATGACCCACGCCTCGGCCGCGGGGTCCCCGCTGGCGGTGGACCCTGGCCTCGTGCGGCTGTCCGTGGGCATCGAGACGGACGCCGACCTGGTGGCCGACCTGCGGGGCGCGCTCGATTCCCTCGATTGAGGGGTCGCCCCGCCGGGTACCTGTCGTCCCCGTGGCCGGGACCGACGCCGGATCGATCGCGAGCGCCTGCCTCGCCGCCTGGACGAGCGGCGACATGGAGCGCACCCGCGCCCTGCTGGACGACGCGGTCCGGTTCGTCGGGCCACTGGGCCAGACCGTGGGCGCCGACGAGTACATCTCGGGGGTGGGGGGCCTCGCCCAGATCGTGACCGGCGCCGACCAGCACGAGGTGATCGTCGACGGCGACGACGTCTGCATCATCTACGACCTCGTGACGAAGACGGAGGCCGGCGCCATCCCCTGCGCGGGCTGGTACCAGGTGCGCGACGGCAGGGTCGCGTGGGTGCGGGTCTACTTCGACCCGCGCCCGCTCCTGGAAGCCCTCGCGTCCTAGCCGCTACCGGCCGGTACGCTGCGCGCCCGATGGAGGTGCTCCGCGACCTGTCGTCCTGCCCCCGCCCACCCGAGGGCACCGCCGTCACGATCGGCGCCTACGACGGCGTGCACCTGGGCCACCGGGCCGTCATCGCCGAGGTGCGCCGGCGGGCCGACGAGCGGGGCCTGGCCTCGGCGGTGGTCACGTTCGATCGCCACCCGGCATCGGTGGTGCGCCCCGAGTCGGCGCCCCGCCTGCTCACCGACCTCGACCAGAAGCTGGAGCTGCTGGCGGACACCGGCGTCGACTACTGCGTGGTGATCACGTTCGACGAGACGCGGCGGCGGGAGACGGCCGAGGACTTCGTGCGCGAGGTGCTCTCGGGCTGCCTGGCGGCCCGGGCCGTGGTCGTGGGCGAGGACTTCCACTTCGGGCACGGTCGGGCCGGCAACGTGGCGCTGCTGCGGCAGATGGGCGACGAGCTGGGCTTCGAGGTCGAGGGCCTGGAGCTGGTGGACGCCACTGGCAGCTCCGAGGGGGAGGGCGAGCGGGTGTCGTCGACCAGGATCCGCCACGCCCTGGTGGAGGGCGACCTCCATCTGGCCAACGCCCTGCTCGGCCGGCCCCACGAGGTCCGGGGCGTGGTCGCCCAGGGCGACAAGCGCGGCCGCGAGCTCGGCTTTCCGACCGCCAACGTGTCGGTGCCGGGCGACATCCTGCTGCCGGCCGACGGCATCTATGCCGGCTGGTTCGAGCGGGCGGACGGGTCGGCCCACCCCAGCGCCATCTCGCTCGGGCGCCGCCCGACGTTCTATGTCGAGGCCCACGCCAGCCTTCTTGAAGCCCACCTGCTCGACTTCGACGGCGACCTGTACGACGAGCGCGTCAAGGTGCGGTTCGTCGACTGGCTGCGCGGGGAGGCCCGCTTCGACAGCGTGGACGAGCTCGTCGCGCAGATCGGGCGCGACTGCGACGAGGCGCGGCGGCTGTTGTCACCCAACTGACGGCGATCTGATGCGAAGGTGCTCACGTGACCTGGCGTATCATCAGGGACGCGGAGGGCTGACCATGGCGGACCCAGGCGACGTACCCGGCGGCGACGAGGGCGAGGGCGAGAGACCCGGCGCGCAGATCATCCCGCTCGTGCCCGCCGGGGAGGGCGCCCCCAACGTCGGGCCGTCCCAGCGGCTGTTCGACGACTCGGTCATCGGCGCCCCCGGCGACCCCATCGTCGGGCCCGCGGGCGACGCCCCGGCCACCGGCCAGCTGGTGGCGGTGCCCCGCCTGGCCCGCCACGAGATCGTCCTCGACGACGAGCACCGCGTGGGCGTGGCGGTCTGCGGCCGCGGGCTGCCGCTCGTGCTCGTCCACGGGTTCACGGCCGAGGGCATCCTCTACGCCCAGACGCTGTCGCGCCTGGTGCGCATGGGGTTCAAGGTCGTGGCCATCGACGTGGCCGGCCACGGCGCCACCCAGGGCCTGCCGACCGGCGGCGACGACCTCGCGTCCTACACCCGCCTCCTGGCCCGGGTACTCGACGAGCTCGGCATCCGCCGGGCGGTGTTCGCCGGCCACTCGATGGGCGGGCGGCTGGTCACCCAGCTCGCCGCCACCGAGCCGGAGCGAGCGATCGCGGTCGTGCTGATCGACGCGGTGGTGGGGGAGTGCTGGGACCGGCTCATCCGCCTCTCCCGGGTGGCCCCGCCGGTGATGGTGGGCGTGGCGGTCCTGCTGGTGGCCGACACGCTCTCGACGCTGCCGGTGCTGGGCGACCCGTCGCAGGCGGCCAAGCTCGGCCGGCTGCTCGGGCCCACGCTGCTCGGCCACCTCGCCCGCCCGTGGCGGATGCTCGGCCCGGCCATCTCCCTCATGCGCTCCCACCGCAGCCGCGAGCTGCTGGAGGCGCTGGCCGAGGCCCGCATCCCGGTGGTGGTCATCCACGGCGACCGCGACCTGCCGGTCCCCTACCCGACGGCCGTCGACGCGGCCCGCCGCTCGGCCGGGACGCTCGTCACGGTCAAGGGCGGCACCCACTCGTGGGTGCTCAAGGACCCCGAGACGCTGCCGGCGATCATCGCCGAACTGCTCGACGGGCCGCTGGCCCGGGTCCGCGCGGCGGCGCTCGGTGCGTCGGGCCTGCGCGAGGACGCCACCCTCGACCGGGTCGAAGCGGCGTTCCTCGGCCCCCACGCCTGGGTCCGGCGGCTCACGCCCCCGCTGGAGACGCGCACCGGCAGCGCCCGCCACCACCAGGCCCGCTACTCGTGGACGGTCGAGCAGCCGGCGTGACATGAGCGAGCGAAGCGAGCGAACCAGGGACACAGTGCATTGCTCGGCCCGAAGGGCCGATCGGTCATGGCGCGCATCCCGAAGGGTGCGCCCCATGGCCGGTTCGCCCAATCTCGGCCCACGCTGGTAACCTTCTACGACGCTCTGTACCAGGCGTAGGGCCGACCCGCACGCATCGCGCAAACGGTCCGCCCTCGGCGCTCCCAGCCGAGCCGGTCACGGGGCAGGGTAAGCAGTCACCCGAACGAAGGAAACAGACACGCGTGTCCGACCAGATCGACGCGGCGAAGCCCGCGATCATCGCCGACAACAAGCTCCATGACAGCGACACCGGCTCGCCCGAGGTGCAGATCGCGTTGCTCACCGCACGCATCAACCACCTCAACGACCACCTGTCGAAGCACAAGAAGGACCATCACAGCCGGCGTGGCCTGCTGATGCTGGTCGGGCGTCGGCGACGCTTGCTCGACTACGTCCGCTCGAACGACGTCGAACGCTACCGGGCGATCATCGCCCGCAACGGCCTCCGCCGCTAGGGACGGAGCCCAGTGGAGCGGCCCCTCGGGGCCGCTTCGTCGTATGACAACCGAAACACCGGCAGCGTGAAGGTCAGCTGCCAGTCGCCTCCCACGGCCGGCGCCCCGCCGGTCGCGGCTGCCGACTGGGAACTGGCCCCGCTGCCCGAACCGGCGGACGATCCGCCGGGAAGGAGACAACGATGGCCGAACCCATCGTCGTGTCGACGCCGATCTCCGGCTCCGACACCACCCTCAGCTTCGAGACCGGCAAGCTGGCGTTCCAGAGCCAGGGTGCGGTCGTGGCCCGCCTCGGCCGTACCGAGGTCCTGGTCACCGCCAACGCCGCCCGCTCGATCCGCGAGGGCATCGATTTCTTCCCCCTCACCGTCGACGTGGAGGAGCGGATGTACGCCGCGGGGCGCATCCCCGGCAGCTTCTTCCGGCGTGAGGGCCGCCCAACCGACCTCGCCATCCTGACCTGCCGGCTCATCGACCGCCCGCTGCGGCCGAGCTTCGCCGACGGCTACCGCAACGAGACCCAGGTCGTCGTGACCGTGGTCGGCGTCGACGGCGAGAACCCCTACGACGTGCTGGCCATCAACGCCGCCTCCGCGGCGCTGATGGTGTCCGGCATCCCGTTCGACGGCCCGATCGGCGCCGTGCGCATCGCCTGGTCGTCCGAGGGCCGCTGGGTCCCGCACCCGGCCTACGCGCAGGGCGAGGACTCGACCTTCGAGCTGGTCGTCGCCGGGCGCCAGCTCGACGACGGCGACATCGCCATCATGATGGTCGAGGCCGGCGGCACCGAGTCCGCCTGGCAGCTCTACCAGGACGGCACCCCGTACGTGACCGAGGAGGTCATCGCCGGGGGCCTGGAGGCCGCCAAGACCTGGATCCGCGACTCCATCGAGGCCCAGCGCGAGCTCGTCGAGGCCGCGGCCAAGGCCGACCTGATCGTCCCGCTCGAGTGGGAGCGCCAGGTCGACTCCGCCGACGAGATCGTCGCCCGGGTCGAAGAGGTGGGCACCGCCCGCCTGTCCGAGGTGGCCACCATCACCGCCAAGGCCGACCGGGAGGCCGCCCAGGGCGACGCCGCCCGGGCGATCATCGACGAGCTGCTGCCCGAGTTCCCCGAGAGCCAGACCGAGATCAACAACGCGGCCAAGGCGCTGCTGAAGAAGATCATCCGCAAGCGCATCGTGGACGAGGGTGCCCGCATCGACGGCCGCACGCCCACCGAGATCCGCCCGCTGTCGGCCGAGGTCGCCGTGCTGCCAACCGCCCACGGCTCGGGCCTGTTCCAGCGGGGCGAGACCCAGGTGCTCAACGTGACCACCCTGGGCATGCCCAAGACGGACCAGATCCTCGACAACCTGGGCAACCGCGACCGCAAGCGCTACATGCACCACTACAACATGCCGCCCCACGCCAACGGCGAGGTCGGCCGGGTGGGCAGCCCCAAGCGCCGCGAGATCGGCCACGGCCTCCTGGCCGAGCGGGCTCTGCTGCCCGTCGTGCCGAGCAGCGACGAGTTCCCCTACGTGCTGCGGCTCGTGTCCGAGGTGCTGGCCTCCAACGGCTCCACCTCGATGGCGTCGGTCTGCGCGTCGACCCTGTCGCTGATGGACGCCGGCGTACCGATCAAGGCGCCGGTGGCCGGCATCGCCATGGGCCTCGTGGCCAGCGACGGCAGGTACACGACGCTCACCGACATCCTCGGCGCGGAGGACGCGTTCGGCGACATGGACTTCAAGGTCGCCGGCACGGCCGACTTCGTGACCGCCCTCCAGCTCGACACCAAGATCGACGGGCTCCCCGCCGACGTGCTGGCCCAGGCGCTGCAGCAGGCCTACGAGGCCCGCACGCAGATCCTCGGGGTCATGCACGGGGCAATCGCCGAGCCGCGCGACGAGGTGGGCGAGACCGCCCCGAAGATCGTCAGCTTCGAGATCCCGATGGACAAGATCGGCGAGGTCATCGGCCCCAAGGGCAAGGTGATCAACGCCATCACCACCGAGACCGGCGCCGACGTGAGCGTCGACGACGACGGCATGGTCGGCCGGGTCTCCATCGGCTCGACCGACAAGGGTGCGGTGGAGGAGGCCAAGCGCCAGATCCAGCTCATCCTCAACCCGCCGACCGCGGAGGTCGGCCAGGTCTATCCGGGCCGGGTCGTGAACATCACCAAGTTCGGCGCCTTCGTCAACATCCTCCCCGGCCGCGACGGCCTGCTCCACATCTCCAAGATCGGGGGCGGCAAGCGCATCGACAGGGTCGAGGACGTGCTCGACCTCGGCGACGAGGTCGAGGTGCGGGTCGACGATGTCGACCCCAGCGGCAAGGTGTCGCTGTCCCTCGCGTCGTCGCCGGAGCCCGCTCCCCGGGGCGAGGGCCGGAGCCGCGACCGGGACGGCGACGGTGGCGGTTCTCGCTCCGCGAGCGAGTCCGTCAGCTTCGAGGATGTGTTCGACGCCGAGGTGTCGGCCGACTTCGGCGACCTCGGGCCCGCCTCGGTGGGCTCCGGCGAGGGCCGGGGCGACCGCGGCGGACGCGATCGGGGCGGTGACCGCGGCGGGCGTCGGCGCCAGCGCCGGTAGCCGCTCGCCATGTCGGCAGCGACCACCGAAGACATCCGGGAGACCCGCCTGGCCAACGGCGTGCGCATCGTCACCGAGCGCATGCCGGAGGCCCGGTCGGTGTCCCTCGGCGTCTGGGTCGGCGTGGGCGGGCGGGACGAGCCCGCCGCCCTCGCCGGCGCATCCCACTTCCTCGAGCACCTGGTGTTCAAGGGCACGTCGACCCGGTCCGCCCGCCAGATCGCCGAGGCGATCGACGCGGTCGGCGGGGAGATGAACGCCTTCACCAACCGCGAGCACACCGCGTACTACACGCGGCTGCCTGCGGACCGGGCCGACCTCGGGTTCGACATCCTGGGCGACGTGTTGACCGACCCGGCGTTCCGGCCCCGCGAGGTCGAGGCCGAGCGGCACGTCATCCTCGAGGAGATCCTCATGAACCTGGACGTGCCCGAGGACCACGTCCACACGCTGCTGGCCGAGGCGCTGTTCCCGGGCCACCCGCTCGGCCGCGAGGTGCTCGGCACCCGGGAGACGGTCGCGGCCGCCACCCGCGACGAGATCGCCGACTTCTTCGGCCACTGGTACCTGCCCCGCAACCTCGTGGTCGTGGCGGCGGGCGACCTCGAGCACGACCGGGTCGTCGACGCGTTCGGCGCGTCTCTCGGTGGGCTGAAGGGCGGCACACGACCCGAGCGCACCGCGCCCGAGCCCCGGGTCGAGCCCCGGGCGGTGCTCGACGACCCCACCGAGCAGATCCACGTGGCCATGGGCTGGCGAAGCGTCGACCACTTCGACGAGGACCGCTACGCGTTCTCGATCGCCAACCAGATCCTGGGCGGGGGCATGTCGAGCCGCCTGTTCCAGGAGGTCCGCGAGCAGCGGGGCCTGTGCTACTCGGTCTACTCGTGGGGCTCGGCCTACATGGACTCCGGCACCGCCGGCATCTACGCGGGCACCGCGCCGTCCCGGGTGGCCGAGCTGCTGAGCGTCATCGACGACGAGATCGCCAAGCTCGTGGCCTCGGGCGTCACAGAGGGCGAGCTGACGGTGGCCAAGGGCTACATCGAGGGCTCGATGGTCCTCGGGCTCGAGGACTCCGGCTCCCGCATGGCCCGGCTCGGGCGCAGCCTGATGGCCCGCGACGAGATCGTCACCGTCGACGAGCAGCTCGACCGCATCCGGGCGGTCACGGCCGACGACGTCGGCGAGGTGGCGGCCCGGGTGTTCGGCGGCGATCGGGCGTTGGCCGTCGTCGGCCACCTCGTGGACGGCGCGCTCGACTGACCCCGACGACGTCTCGCCGCCGTTCCTGCCCTAGCGGCGCTCGGTGACCTTGTCGGCGTCGACCGCGACCACCCGGTCGATGCCCACCGCGTCGAGCAGGCGGCGGTCGTGGGTGACCAGCACGAGCGTGCCGGCGAAGCCCTCGATGGCCTGCTCCAGCTGCTCGACGGCCTCCAGGTCGAGGTGGTTGGTGGGCTCGTCGAGCACCAGCACGTTCACCCCCCGGACCTGCAGCACGGCCAGCGTGGCCCGGGTCCGCTCGCCGGGGGACAGCGACTCGGGCGGCCGGCCCACGTGCTCGGCGCCGAGGCCGAACTTGGCCAGCGCCGAGCGGGCGGCAGCCCGGTCGTGCACCCCGGTGGCGGCGTGGAAGCCGTCGAGGAGGGTGCGGGTGCCGGCGAGCTCGTCCCGAGCCTGGCTGATCTCGCCGACGACGACGCTCGGCCCCAGCCACTGGCTGCCCGAGGTCAGCGGCAGCCGGCCGAACAGGGCGCCCAGCAGGGTCGACTTGCCCGAGCCATTGGGGCCGACGACCGCCAGCCGGTCCCCGAAGCCGACCTCCAGGCTCACCGGGCCGAGCGTGAAGCCCGGCTCACCACCGGATCCCGGCCGCTCGACGACCGCGTCGGCGAGCCGGGCCACCACGTCGCCGCTTCGGCCCGCGTCCGCGATGCGCAGCCGGAGGTCCCAGCCCTCGAACGGCTTCTCGACCTTGGACAGCCGGGTGAGGGCCCGGTCGGTCGCCTTGGCCTTGGCCGCCACGTGCTCGGAGCTGGAGATCTGGCGGTGGCGGATGAACTTGTCCGTCTCGCCCGACCGCTTGGCCGCCTTCACGCCCTGGACCGACCACTGCCGCTGGGTGCGCGACCGTTCGGTCAGCGTGTCCCGCTGGTCGACGTAGACCTTGTAGGCCTGCTCGGCGTGCATCCGGGCCCGGGCCCGCTCGTCGAGGTACGCGCGCCAGCCGCCCTCGTAGCGGGCGAGCGTGTGCGCGTGGGCGTCGATGTCGGCCACCGCCGTGACGGTGCGCTCGAGGAAGGCGCGGTCGTGGGACACGACCATCACCGGGGCGTCGAGGTCGAGCACGAACCGCTCCAGCCGGTCCAGCCCGTCGAGGTCGAGGTCGTTGGTGGGCTCGTCCAGCAGGAACACGTCGAACCGGGCCAGCAGCAGGGCGGCCAGCTGGGCCCGGGCGGCCTGGCCGCCGGACAGCTCGGCTACGGGCCGGTCGAGGTGGCCGAGGGGGAGCCCGAGGTCGTCGAGGACGGCGGCCGTGCGGGCGTCGAGGTCGGCCCCGCCCAGCGCCATCCACCGGTCGAGGGCCCGGGTGTAGCGCTCGGTGGGACCGGCGTCGCCCGCGCCCAAGGCCTCGGTGGCGGCGTCGAGCGCGGCGGACGCCTCGGCCACGCCGGTCCGGCGGGCCAGCATGGCGGCCACGGCCTCGCCCGGGCGGGGAGCCGGCTCCTGGGGCAGGTAGCCGACCGCGGCGTCGGGCGGCGCCAGCCGGACCCGCCCCCCGTCGGCCGGGCGCAGGCCGGCCAGGACCCGCAGCAGCGTCGTCTTCCCGGACCCGTTGGGCCCGACCAGGCCGACCCGCGCCCCGGGCGCGAGGACGAGGTCGACGTCGGCCAGCAGCGGCCGGGGTCCGGCCGCGACGGCGAGATCGCGGGTCGTGAGCGTGGCGGGCATGGCAGGGGTACCACGTGAGGCTAGAGGGCGGACCCGTTCGGCCCACGCGGTTTACTCGGGGGATGAGCGAGCGCGACTGGGTGGCGTGGCACGCGGCGTACGACGACCCGCAGTCCCGGCTGAGCCGCCGGCTCCTGGTGGTGCAGCGGCGCATCGGCGAGGCGCTGGACGCCGCGCCGCCGGGCCGGGTCCGGGTGGCGAGCTTGTGCGCGGGGGACGGCCGCGACCTGCTCGGCGTCCTGGAGCGCCACGCCCGGGCACCGGAGGTCGCGGCCGTGCTCGTCGAGCAGCAGCCCGACCTGGCGGCCCGGGCCCGGGAGCGGGCATCGGGCATCGCGGGCGTGCGGGTGGTGACCGGCGACGCCGCCTTGGTCGACACGTGGCGGGACGTGGTGCCGGTCGACCTGCTCCTGCTGTGCGGGATCTTCGGCAACGTCGACGACGCCGACATCGCCCGCACGATCGCCGCGCTGCCGGGGCTGTGCCGGCCGGGAGCGACCGTGATCTGGACCCGCCACCGGCGACCGCCGGACCTGGTGCCGACCGTGGCCGAATGGTTCGCGGCGGCGGGGTTCGAGGTGACCTCGGTCGACGACACCGCCGACGGCCAGGCGTGCGTCGGCGTCGGCGTCCGGCGCGGCGACGGGCGGCTGTTCGCATTCCACTGACAGGTCCGATGTTCACGTTCCGTGACCGCTAGGGTGCCGGGCCGATGGCAATTCGTGTGGGCGTGTTCGGGGCCGGTGGGCGGATGGGCAGCACGGTGTGCCGGGCCGTGGCCGGCGACGCCGACCTGACCCTGGTCGGGGCGGTCGACCCCTACCACTCGGGCCTCGACCTGCGCCACGCCACCGGGGTCGACGTCCCCGACCTCCACATCGACCCCGACCCGTCGATGCTGCTCGACGTCGGCGTCGATGTGGTCGTCGACTTCACGGTCCTCGACGCCTCCCGCAAGAACCTTGCGTGGGCCGCCGAGAACGGCGTGCACGCCGTGGTCGGCACCACCGGGCTGACCGAGGAGGACCACGCTGCGCTGGCCAAGGCCTTCACCCGGTCGAACTGCGTGATCGCCCCCAACTTCGCCATCGGCGCCGTGCTCATGATGCGCTTCGCCGAGCTGGCCGCGCCCTGGTTCGAGACGGCCGAGATCATCGAGCTGCACCACGACAACAAGGTCGACGCGCCGTCGGGCACGGCCATGCTGACGGCCCGGCGCATGGCCGAGTCGTCCGGCGACTGGGCCGACGACCCCACCCGCACCGAGACCGTGCCGGGCGCCCGGGGCGCGAGGGGGCCGGCCGGCATCCCCGTGCACTCGGTCCGGCTGCGGGGCCTGGTCGCCCACCAGGAGGTGCTGCTGGGAACGACGGGCCAGTCGCTGACGCTGCGCCACGACAGCTACGACCGCGCGAGCTTCATGCCCGGCGTGCTGCTGGCCATCAAGCAGGTGGCCGACCACCCCGGGCTCACCGTGGGGCTCGACAGCTTCCTCGGTCTGTAGCACCTAATCTCTGACGAGTCGTCAGAAACGAGGGGGAGGGGCGCGCCGTGCTCGACGCTCGCAACATCTGGGATCTGATCGTCCGGCGGGCCGGCGAGACGCCCGACCGCGAGATGGCCGTCGACGAGGCCGGCCGGCGCCTCACCTTCGCCGACTACCGCGACCGCTGCGAGCGGGCCGCGGCCGGCCTGGCCGCCCTCGGCGTGGGCGACGGCACCGTCGTGTCGTGGGTGCAGCCCACCACGCTGGAGGCGATGCTGCTGTTCGGGGCGCTGCGCCGCCTCGGCGCCGTCCAGAACCCGATCCTGCCCATCTACCGCGAGCGCGAGGTCGGCTTCATCGTCCGCCAGGCCGGATCCCGCCTGCTGATCGTGCCGTCGGTGTGGCGGGGCTTCGACTACGGCGCGATGGCCGCCACCCTCACCGAGGGCACCGGCACCGAGGTCGTGACCGCCGACCAGCAGCTGCCCGAGGGCGACCCGTCGACCCTGCCGCCCGCCCCCGACGACGACATGACCGCCGAGGGCGACGTGCCGGTGCGGTTCATCTACTACACGTCCGGCACCACGGCCGAGCCCAAGGGGGCCCGCCACGGCGACCGCACGCTGCGGACCGCGTCGATCGGCATGTCCGAGCGCCTGGGCCTCGCGGACGACGACCGCTTCGCGTTCGTGTTCCCGATCACCCACGTGGCCGGGGGCGTCTACATCTACGCCGCGCTGGCCTACGGCCTCACGTTCGTGCTCGACCAGGCCTTCGACCCCGCCACGACGATCGACCTGCTGCGGCGGGAGGAGATCACCCAGGGCGGCGCCGGCACGTTCTTCCACCAGACCTATCTCGCCGCCCAGCGGGCGCTGCCCGAGGGCGAGCGGCTGTTCCCCCGGGTGCGGACGTTCCCGGGCGGCGGCGCCCCCAAGCCGCCCAGCCTGCATCACGAGCTCAAGGACGCGTTCGGCGTCGGCGTGGTGTCGGGCTACGGGCTGACGGAGGCCCCGATCCTCACGATGAACCACCACGCCAGCGCCGACGACGTGCTGGCCGCCACCGAAGGCCCAGCGGTCGCCGGGACCCGGCTGCGCATCGTCACGGTCGACGGCAAGGAGGCCGGGGTGGGGGAGGAGGGCGAGGTCCGGGCCAAGGGCCCCCAGGTCACGCTCGGCTACCTCGACCCCACGCTCGACGCCGCCGCCTTCGACGAGGACGGCTGGTTCCGCACCGGCGACCTGGGGGTCCTCGACGCCGAGGGCAACCTCACGATCACGGGGCGGCTGAAGGACGTCATCATCCGCAAGGGCGAGAACATCTCGGCCAAGGAGGTCGAGGACCTGCTGTTCACCCACGCCAAGGTGGCGGATGTGGCGGTCGTCGGCCTGCCGGACCCGGCGAGTGGCGAGCGGGCGTGCGCGGTGGTCGTGACCGCCGAGGGCGAGGACCCGATCACGTTCGACGAGATGAAGGACCACCTGCTGGCGGCCGGCCTCATCACCCGCAAGCTGCCCGAGCAGCTCGAGTACGTGGAGGCGCTGCCCCGCAACCCGTCGGGCAAGATCGTGAAGTACGAGCTCCAGGCCCGCTATCGCGACTAGCTGATCTGGCGGCGCATACGCCGAATACTCGGCGTATGCGCCGCCAGATCGTCGAGGTTCACGCCAGGCGGGTCGTGAGCGAGGTGCCGTGGAGGCCGGCCAGCGCCCGCTTGAGGCCGGCGATGCCGGACAGCGCCCCGGCCCGGTGGCCGTTGACCAGCGCCCGCTGGCAGGCCCCGTCGCCCTCCCACGCCAGACGGCAGCCGACGGGGTCGACGTTGGCCAGGGCCAGGATCGCGCCCGACGCGCCCATCGCCCGGGCCTGGAGCAGCAGCGCGGCGCTGCCGGTGTAGACGCCGTCGCCGACCTGGTCGATCTCGACCGCCAGCCGAGCCGGGTCGCCGGTCGAGTCCTTGACCCCCGACACCGGCAGCTCGCACAGCAGGTCGACGGGGATCCCGGGCGCCGATGCCGTGGGGTAGTGATAGGCGAGGATCGGCACGTCCACCGCCCGGCCGACCGCGTCGTAGTACGGCCGGGGGTCGTCGGTGCCGGGCGGCGACAGCACCAGCAGGGCGTCGGCCCCCTCGGCCGCGGCCCGCTGGGACAGGGCGACCGCCTGGCGGGCCGACGGCGCCCCGGTGCCGGCCAGCACCGGCACCCGGCCTCCGACCGCGCCCCGCACCGCGGCGAGCAGCGCGCTGCGCTCGTCGGCGTCGAGCGCCGCGGCCTCGCCGGTCGACCCGGCCACGACCACCCCCGTCACCCCGGCGTCGACCAGCCGCGTGGCATGCTCGGCGGTGGCGGGCGCGTCGAGCCCGCCGTCCCGGTCGAACAGCGTGAGCAGGGCGACCCCGGTGCCGGTGAACGGCGGCGTGCGGTCGTGCATCACCCGAGGTTACCGGTGGTCCACAGCGGCTCCGGGACCTCGAACCCCAGGGGCTCGCCCCACTGGTTGCTGTAGGTCACCTCGTGGACCGGGCGCCGGGTGGCCACGCCCCACCGCCCCGTCGGGTAGCCGAACGACACGGTGGCGGCCAGCAGCCAGCCCTTGCCCTCCGGCACGCCCAGCGCCTCCAGCGTCTCGTTGGGCGCGAAGAACCCCAGGATCGTGGTGAGCGCGCTGCCCACGCCCTCGGCCCGGGCGGCCAGCATGGCGCTCCATACCGCGGGGTAGATCGAACCGCCGGTCGGGTCGTTGCGGGTGAACGCGAACAGGTAGAGCGGCACCTCCTCGAAGTGGTCGGCCAGGTGCTGGGCCGAGCGGATCATCCGGCCGGTGGCGGCGTTGTCCGGGTCGCCCGGGTCGGAGGCCACGGCCGCCACCCGGTCGGCGTAGACCTCCGTCCACAGCCGCTCGGTCCCGGTCCGGTACAGCGGGCCGAGCCGGGCCTTGACCGCGGGGTCGTCGACCAGGAGGAACCGCCAGCCCTGCGTGTTGCCGCCGCTCGGCGCCCGGACCGCGGCGTCGAGGATCCGCGCCTGCACGTCCTCGGGGATCGGGTCGGGCCGCACCCGGCGCATCGCCCGGGTCGTGTACAGCGCTTCGTGCACGTCCATGGGCAGGGTTTACACCCCGCGGGCCGTAGGCTTGTCGTTCTGTGCAATCCCGGACCGACCTCCGCAACGTGGCCATCGTGGCCCACGTCGACCATGGCAAGACGACGCTCGTCGACCAGATGCTGTGGCAGTCCGGGGCCTTCCGCGAGCACCAGGACGTGGCCGAGCGGGTCATGGACTCGATGGACCTCGAGCGCGAGAAGGGCATCACGATCCTGGCCAAGAACACGGCGGTCCGCTACGGCGACGTGAAGATCAACATCGTCGACACGCCGGGCCACGCCGACTTCGGCGGCGAGGTCGAGCGGGGGCTGTCGATGGTCGACGGCGTGCTGCTGCTGGTGGACGCCAGCGAGGGCCCGCTGCCCCAGACCCGCTTCGTGCTGCGCAAGGCGCTGGAGGCCCGCCTGCCGGTGGTCCTCGTGGTCAACAAGGTCGACCGGCCCGACTCCCGGGTCGCCGAGGTCGTGGCCGAGGTGGAGGAGCTGTTCCTCGACCTCGACGCCGACCTCGACCAGCTCGACTTCCCGACCGTGTACTGCGTCGCCCGCCAGGGCCGGGCCTCGGTCGACCGCCCGGGAGACGGTGCCGGCCTACCCGATGGCGCCACGCTCAAGCCGCTGCTCGACCTGCTGATCGAGCACATCCCCGCGCCGACCTACGACCCCGACGCGCCGCTCCAGGCGCTGGTCACCAACCTCGACGCATCGCCCTACGTCGGCCGGCTGGCGCTGTGCCGGATCCGCAGCGGCGTGCTGCGCAAGGGCCGCAACGTCGCGTGGTGCCGGGCCGACGGCTCGATCGAGCGGGCCAAGCTCACCGAGCTCTACATCACCGACGCCCTCGACCGGGTACCGGCCGACGCCGCCGGGCCGGGCGAGATCGTGGCCGTGGCCGGCATCCCCGACATCACGATCGGCGAGACGCTGGCCGATCCCGACGATCCCCGCCCGTTGCCGGTCATCACCATCGACGAGCCCAGCCTGGCCATGACCATCGGCACGAACACGTCGCCGCTGTCGGGCCGGGAGGGCACCTCGCTCACCGCCCGGCTGGTGAAGTCGCGGCTCGACACCGAGCTGGTGGGCAACGTGAGCATCCGGGTGCTGCCGACCGAGCGGCCCGACACCTGGGAGGTCCAGGGCCGCGGCGAGCTGCAGCTGGCGGTGCTGGTCGAGATGATGCGCCGCGAGGGCTTCGAGCTGACCGTGGGCAAGCCCCAGGTCCTGACCCGAGAGATCGACGGCGTGGTCCACGAGCCGGTCGACCGCGTCACCGTCGACGTCCCCGAGGACTATCTCGGCGTCGTCACCCAGCTGCTGGCCCTGCGCCGGGGCCGCATGGAGCAGATCACCAACCACGGAACCGGCTGGGTCCGGCTCGAGCACCTCGTGCCGGCCCGGGGCCTGGTCGGGTTCCGTACCGAGCTGCTGACCGAGACCCGAGGCACCGGGCTGCTGCACCACGTCTTCGAGGGCATGCAGCGGTGGGCCGGCGACATCCGCCCCCGGCGCAACGGCTCGCTGGTGGCCGACCGCAGCGGGGTCACCACGGCGTACTCCCTGCTCAACCTGCAGGACCGGGGCCAGATGTTCGTCGGCCCCGGGGTCGAGGTCTACGAGGGGATGGTCATCGGCGAGAACGCCCGGCCCGACGACATCGACGTCAACCCCACCCGCGAGAAGAAGCTGACCAACGTTCGGGCGGCCGCCGCCGACAGCTTCGAGAAGCTGATCCCGCCCCGCGCCCTGTCGCTGGAGCAGGCGCTCGAGCACATCGCCGACGACGAATGCGTCGAGGTGACGCCGAAGTCGGTGCGCCTGCGCAAGGCCACGCTCGACCAGTCCTCGCGGGCCCGGGCGGCCAAGCGCGCCAAGGCCTGACCCCCGAGGGATCTTCCCTCCCCACGCGCCGCGCCCGCGAGTTACCGGCCCGTACGGCGTTCGACTGGGTGCGGTCGGTGCGGCACCTGACGATCGCGGTGACTAGTGTCATGGTTGCACTGGTGATGTCAGGCTGGGTGAGTCGAGGGGGAATCGAGGATGAGCGGTAAGCGTCGGCGGCGCTTGCGCGGCGCGGAGAACCGGGCCCTGAAGGGCTACGCCCCGCTGATCGTGCTCGTGGCCGCGCTGATCGCCATGGTCGCCGTGGTCCCGTCCCAGGTCCCCGAGGGGGAGGCGGCGACCGGCGGCGGCACCGCCACCGAGGTCGGCGAGGGCCAGCCCGCCAGCGGGTGGGGCACCACGGTGACGGCCTGCTCGCCCGAGGGCGCCCAGGTGCCCGACATGTCGTACTCGCCGCCCTGCTTCGCCTTCACCGGCGACAACGGTGGGGCCACGGCCCGGGGCGTCACCGCCGACACGATCCGGGTCGCCTACCGGGTCACGCCGGACCAGAACCTACTCAAGACCCTGGCCGACCTGGGCGGCGTCGAGCTCGACGAGTCCAACGAGGAGCTGGCCCGCACGGCCGAGGGCCTGGTCGAGTACTTCAACCAGACCTTCCAGTTCTACGGCCGGCGGATCGAGCTCGTCCGCTACGACGGCCGGGGCCAGCTGCTCCAGGAGTTCCTGGGCGCCGGGCAGGACGCCGCCACCAACGACAGCATCCGGGTGGCCAACGAGATCGGCGCCTTCGCGGATATCACCGGCCTGAGCCAGCCCTACGCCGACGCCCTGTTCCGCAACGGGGTCATCTCGGTGGGGGCGCCCTACATGTCCCGCGAGTGGTTCAACGCCCGCCGGCCGTACGCGTGGAGCAACGTGCCCGACTGCACCGCGGTGTCCGACGTCTCGGCGGAGTACACCAACAAGCGCCTGCTCGGGCGGGACGCCCTGTTCGCCGGCGACGGCCTGGAGGGCGAGCCCCGGACGATGGCGGTCATCGCCCCCAACAACCTCGAGTACCAGCAGTGCGCCGACTCGTTCGAGGAGGGCCTGGCCGCCGAGGGCAACGCTCTGACGCTGCGCCTCGACTACACGCTCGACGTCGCGACCCTGCAGTCGCAGGCCGCCAACCTGCTCGCCCAGGTCAAGTCCGAGAACGTGACCTCGGTGTCGTGCGCCTGCGACCCGATCATGCAGATGTACCTCGCCGAGGAGGCCACGGCGCAGGGCTACGAGCCGGAGTGGCTGGTCGCCGGCGTCGGTTTCATCGACCTCGATCTCGGCGGTCAGATCATCGCCAACCGGGCCGGCGACCAGTGGAACCGGGCCTTCGGCGGCAGCCGCTGGGCCACCGCCCAGTCGCCCCAGACCAGCGAGGCCCACGCCGCCTACCGCTCGGTGCGCCAGGACGAGCCCTCCGAGCTGGTCGACCAGATCTACGCCCAGATCCTCACGGTGGCGCTCGGCATCCAGATGGCCGGGCCCAACCTCACGCCCGAGACGTTCGAGACCGGGCTGTTCGCCTTCCCGCGGAGCTCCGGCCAGGCCGGAACGTGGGACTTCAGCCCGGAGCATTACACGCCGGTCGTCGACCTCCGCGAGGTCTGGTGGAGCCCGGACGCCGTGTCGCCGTTCAACGGCAAGCCCGGCACGTGGGTCGACACCGGCACCCGCTGGAACGACGGCGAGATCCCGTCCGGCGACCCGGAGGTGTTCCCGTGAAGCGCTCCCACGTCCTCGTCGCGGGCATCGTCGCGGCCCTGGTAGTCGCGAGCGCCCTCGACCCCGACCGGGTGCCCGCGGGCATCGTGGCCAAGGGCGCGCTGTTCGGCTCGGCCACCGGACTCCTGGCCGTGGGCCTGGTCCTCACCTACCGCACGACCCGGGTCATCAACTTCGCCTACGGCGCCATGGGCAGCCTGGGCGGGGCGGTGGCCGCCACCCTCGCCGTGGGCAAGGAGTGGCACTGGGCCCAGGCGGCGCTGGCCGGCATCCTGACCGGCATCGTGGTGGGGGCCGTGGTCGAGCGGTTCATCGTCCGCCGCTTCGCCAACTCGCCGCGGCTGGTGCTGACCGTCGCCACCATCGGCCTCGCCCAGCTGCTCGGCGGCATCGCCATCTTCCTGCCCGGCTGGCTGGGGGCGCCCGAGGTCATCCCCAAGGTGCCGACGACCCTGTCCGACACCACGTTCGAGATCGACCCGGTCGTCTTCACGGGCAACGACCTGCTGCTGCTGGCGGTCGTGCCCGCGGTCCTGATCGTGCTCACCTGGTTCCTGCTGCGCTCCGAGGCCGGCATGGCCGTGCGGGGCATGGCCGAGAACATGGACCGGGCCCGGCTGCTCGGCATCCCGGTCAATCAGCTGTCCTTGCTGCTGTGGTCGGTGGCGGGCGGCCTGGCCGCGCTGACCGTCGTGTTGCGGGCCCCGAGCGAGGGCGTCCCGCTGACCGCAGCCGCCGGCCCCACCGTGCTGCTGCCGGCGCTGGCCGCCGCGGTCGTGGTCGGCATGCGCTCGCTGACCGGCGCGTTCGTGGCCGGCGTGCTGCTGTCGATCCTCGATCAGCTGGTGATCTGGAACGTGGACGACGCCGCGCCCACGTCGGTGGTGCTGCTGGTGGTGATCGTGGTGGCGCTGCTGCTCCAGCGGCGCTCCGGGCACCGGGCCGACGAGGCCGGCGAGGCGTCCTGGTCGGTCGTCGGGGTGGGCCACGGCCTGCCCCGGGTCTACGCCCGGCTCGGCGAGGTCCGGGCGGCCAAGGTGGTGCTGGTCACGATCGTGACGATCGCGGTGCTGGCGCTGCCGCTGCTCGGAACCGACTCCCAGGTCAACTTCGGCACCCTCACGCTGGCCTACGGGATGGTGGCGCTGTCGCTGGTCGTGCTGACCGGCTGGGGCGGTGTGGTCAGCCTCGGCCAGGTAGCGGTCATGGGGGTCGGCGCAGTGGTCACCGCCAACCTCGTCGCCGACCGCAACGCCGACCTGTTCGTGTCGCTCGGCCTGGCGGCCGTGGCCGGCGGGTTGATCGCGCTCGTGCTCGGGCTGCCGGCGCTGCGGGTGTCGGGCCAGTTCCTGGCGGTCACGACGCTGGCGTTCGCCGTGGCCATGGAGCTCTACGTCCTCAACCCGGCCAACTTCGAGGACCTGATGCCGGCGGCCTACGGCCGGCCCGAGCTGTGGGGCGCGCTCGAGCTGTCCGACGAGCGCTGGCTGTACGCGCTGGCGCTCTGCCTGCTGGTCAGCTGCGTCTACATCGTCCGCAACCTGCGGGCCGCCCGGGCCGGCCGCACCATCGCGGCCACCCGCGACAACCAGCGCAGCGCGGCGTCGGCCGGCATCAACATCGTCGAGACCCGGCTGGCCGCGTTCGTGTTCGCCGGCGTGATCGCCGGCATCGCCGGCGGCCTGCACGCCGTCGCCCTGCGCGGCATCGGCCAGTCCACCTACCCGGCGGCGATGAGCCTGCTGGTGTTCTCGATGGCGGTCATCGGCGGCGTCACCTCCGTCGGCGGCACCCTGGCCGGCGTGGCCCTGGTCCAGTGGGCGGGCTACCTGTTCCCCCGGGCCCAGCTGCTGCTCACCGGTGTCGGCCTGCTCGCCATACTGCTGGTCATCCCGGGCGGCCTGGCCCAGGCGTTCGAACGCTGGCGTGACCGCTTCGTCAAGCGCATCGCCGTCCGCCACGGCATGGAGGACGTCGACCACGTCGAGACGGTCGAGCAGACCGTCGAGCCCGGCTGGCCGACGGCCATCCACCGGGACGCCTCCGGCGCCGGGCTCATGGTGGGAAGTGTGCGCCGCGAGCGCCTGGGGGCCCACCTGCTCGAGGCCGACGAGCTGGAGGCGGCCTACGGGTCGCTCCAGGTGCTGTTCGGCATCGACATGGAGGTCGAGCGCAACGAGATGCTCGCCCTGCTCGGCACCAACGGCGCCGGCAAGTCGACGGTCCTCAAGACGATCGCCGGCCTGCTGCCGCCGAGCAGGGGCCGCGTCGTCTTCGACGGCCGCGACATCGCCGGCCTGCCGGCCGAGGCCATCGCCCGCCTGGGCCTGTCGCTCATGCCCGGCGGCAAGGGCGTGTTCCCGACCCTGACCGTGGGCGAGAACCTGCGGCTGGCGTGCTGGATGCTGCGCCACGACCAGGGCGCGGCCGAGGTGGCGCGCCGCGAGGTGGTCGCCATGTTCCCGATCCTGGGGCAGCGGGCGGACCAGCTGGCCGGCGACCTGTCGGGCGGCGAGCAGCAGCAGCTGTCGCTGGCCATGGCCTTCGTGACCCGGCCCCGGCTGCTCTGCATCGACGAGCTCTCGCTCGGCCTGGCCCCGACGGTGGTCGACCGGCTGATAGAGAAGGTGCGCGAGATCCACGCCTCCGGCACCACCGTGGTGGTCGTCGAGCAGTCGGTGAACGTGGCGCTGCTGCTGTGCCACCGGGCGCTGTTCCTGGAGAAGGGCCAGGTCCGGTTCCGGGGCCCGACCGCCGGGCTGCTGGAGCGGCCCGACATCCTCCGGGCCGTGTTCATCGGCGGCGACGCGGCCGCGCCCGGCGGGCGCCACGGCATCCCGGCCAGGCCGTCGAGCGTGCCGCCGCCGTGGGAGCGGGCCAGCCGCGACATCACGCTCGAGGCCCGGGGCGTGTCCAAGCGCTTCGGCGGCATCCGGGCGCTCGACGACGTCCACCTGACCATCCACCCGGCCACGATCGTGGGGCTCATCGGCCACAACGGCGCCGGCAAGACGACCCTGTTCGACGTGCTCACCGGGTTCCTGCCGGCCGACGGCGGGCAGGTCCTGCTCAACGGGGTCGACATCACCGACTGGCCGCCGCACCGCCGAGCCGTCGCGGAGGTCGGGCGCACGTTCCAGGAGGCGCTGGTCTACCCGTCGCTCACGGTCGAGGACGCCGTCGCCGTGTCCCTGGAGCAGCACCTGGCCAACCGCGACCCGTTGGCCGCCGCGCTGCGGCTCCCGGCGTCGGTGCTGTCGGAGCGCTCGGCCGCCGAGCGGACCGACCAGCTGGTGGAGCTGCTGGGCCTCGGCCCCTACGCCGACCGGCCGACCGGTGAGCTGTCGACCGGCATGCGGCGCATCGTCGAGCTGGCCTGCCTGCTGGCTCAGGACCCGGCGGTCGTGCTGTTCGACGAGCCGTCGTCGGGTGTGGCCCAGCGCGAGACGGAGGCGCTCGGACCGCTGCTGCGGCGGGTCCAGGCCGAGACCGGGTGCTCGATGATCATCATCGAGCACGACATGGCGCTGCTGGCGTCGCTGTGCGACGGGTTCGTCGCCCTGGAGCAGGGTGTGGTCATCGCCGGCGGCACGCCCGCCCAGGTCCTGTCGGACCACCGGGTCATCACGTCCTACCTGGGCACCAACGAGGACGTCGTGCACCGGTCGGGGATGCGGCGGGGCTCGTCCTACAGCGCGCCGCCCGCGGCCGACCCGCGGTGGGGAGCGGCCGAACCCCGGTGGTGACCGGGCGGGTCAGTCCCCTTCGGCGGGGGCGGCCCCGCCGGCCTCGGCGTCCCGGGTCCCGGCGTCCCGGGGCTCGGCGTCCCGGGGCTCGCCGTCGTCCTCGGGATCGAGCTCGTCCTCCAGGTGGGCGAGCGAGCCGACCTCGGTCTCGCCCTTCCTGGCCTCCATCACGATCGACAGCACCACCAGCCCGACGCTGAGCACCAGCAGCGGTACGCGGTGGTCGCCGATCCAGCCGACGACGTCGTCGATCGGGGCCTCGAACGCCTCGCCGAACCGGCGGACCAGCCACAGCCGGGCGATCGTGCCGGCGATGTTGACCGCGAAGAAGGCCTTGAGCGGCATGCCCGCCGCGCCCGCGAACAGGCATACGTAGCTGTTGGGGGCGACGAAGATGATCGGGTACGCCGCCTTGCCGAACCACTGCTCGACCTGTCGCAGCATGCTGCCCCAGGTCTTGGTGCGGCGCTCCATCCAGGCGACCGCGGCGTCGCCGTACCAGTAGCCCAGCAGGAAGAACAGCGGGTCGCTGATCAGCAGCCGGGTGATGCCGATCCCGTAGTAGGTGACCGGGTCGACCTCGTTGGTGACCAGCGCCAGGTTGCGGGTGCGGGAGTTCAGCGCCATCAGCCACGCCGGGTGGGTGTCGACCAGGGTCGGGGCGATGGCGTCGCCGACGTAGCTGGCGATCGTGATGACGACGAGCGGGACGCTGACCAGGGCGAGGACCCGGCGCGACGGCCTGCGGCGCTCGGGCGAGCGTCGGCTGGTCAGATCCTCCGCCATGACGTCCAGAGCCTAGGCTGCATCCGCACGGCGAGTGACACCAGGAGGGGACGATGTACGGGCTCATGCAGGACTTTCCGCTGACGCTGCCGCACTTCCACGCGCGGGCGGAGCGGCTGTACGCCGACAAGGGTGTCGTGACCGTGACGGCGGCCGGCAAGGTCCGCGAGACCTATGGCGAGTGGGCCGACCGCACCCGCCGGCTGGGCGGCGTGCTCGACGCCCTCGGCATCTCGGCCGACGGCCGGGTCGCCACGTTCGGCTGGAACACCGCCCGCCACCTGGAGCTGTACTTCGCCGCGCCGTGCTCCGGGCGGGTGCTGCACGCCCTCAACATCCGGCTGTTCCCCGAGCAGCTGGTGTACGTGGCCAACCACGCCGAGGACGAGGTCGTCTTCGTCGACAAGTCGCTGGCCAAGCTGGTGTGGCCGCTGCTCGACCAGTTCAAGACCGTGCGCCACATCGTGGTGATGGACGACGGCACGGGCGAGGTCCCCGACGCCCCGGCCGGCAAGGACGTCCACGACTACGAGCAGCTGCTGGCCGCCGCGTCGCCGGTCGAGTTCGAGGTCGACGACGAGAACCGGGCCGCGTCCATGTGCTACACGAGCGGCACCACCGGCAACCCCAAGGGCGTCGTGTACTCCCACCGGTCGACGTTCCTGCACACCTACGGGGTGCTGGCCTCCGGCGGGCTCGGGCCGACCGAGGTGGACCGGGTGCTGCCGGTCGTCCCCATGTTCCACGCCAACGCCTGGGGCCTGGCGCACGCCGCGGTCGCGTGCGGCGCCGACCTGGTCATGCCCGGGCCGGACCTGTCGCCCGGCGGCCTGGCCGCGCTGATCGAGGCCGAGCGGGTGACGCTCGCCGCCGGCGTGCCGACCATCTGGATGGGCGTGCTGCCCGAGCTCGAGGGGCGCGACGTGTCCTCGCTGCGAGCCATCCCGTGCGGCGGCTCGGCGGTGCCCAGGTCGCTGTCGGAGGCGTACCGCACCAAGGTGGGCCTGCCCATCACGCAGGCGTGGGGCATGACCGAGACGTCCCCGGTGGCGTCGGCGGGCCACATCAAGACCACGCTGGCCGCCGTCCTCGACGACGAGGGCAAGGCCGACCTGCGCACCACCGTGGGCCAGCCCCTCATCGGCGTCGAGGCCCGCATCGTGCAACCCGGGTCGACCGAGGAGCAGCCCTGGGACGGCGCGTCGTCCGGCGAGCTCCAGGTCCGCGGCCCGTGGGTGGCGTCGAGCTACTACGACGACGCCCGCTCGCCGGAGTCGTTCACCGAGGACGGCTGGCTGAAGACGGGCGACGTCGCCACGATCGACCCCCACGGCTACATCCAGCTGCGCGACCGCACCAAGGACGTCATCAAGTCCGGCGGCGAGTGGATCAGCTCCGTCGAGCTGGAGAACGAGATCATGGCCCACCCGGCGGTGGCCGAGGCCGCGGTCATCGGCCTGCCACACCCCAAGTGGAGCGAGCGCCCGCTGGCGTGCGTGGTCCTGCGGGAGGGCCACACCGCCACGAAGGACGAGATCGTCGCTTTCCTCGACGGCCGCGTCGCCAAGTGGTGGGTCCCC
>DASRJM010000014.1:0-14677 GCA_035649475.1 Acidimicrobiales bacterium | reverse complement strand
CCACCGGGACGTCCTCGAGGCCGAGGCCGCCGCCCCCTTCCCGCTGCCGGGGACGGGCGACCGGTGACGCGCCGCCTCCGCGTGGGGGTCGACACCGGGGGCACGTTCACCGACGTCGTGGTCCTCGACGAGGCCACCGGCCGGCTGACCACCACCAAGACGCCGTCGACCCCCGCCGATCCGGCCGAGGGCTTCCTGACCGGCGCGGCCAAGGCCCTCGACGCCGCCGGACACGGCTGGGACGCCGTCGCCTGCGTGTTCCACGGCACGACCGTCGCCACGAACGCCCTGCTGCAGGGCGAGGTCGCCGGCCTCGGCTTCCTCACCACCGCCGGGTTCCGCCACCTACTCGAGATCGGCCGCCAGAGCGTTCCCGACGGCTACGGCAACTCGTACTTCTGGGTGAAGCCCGATCGCATCGTGCCGCTCCACCTGGTCCGGGAGGTGCCCGAGCGCCTCGACGCCGCCGGCGCCGTGCTCCGCCCGCTCGACGAGGGCGCCGTCCGCGCCCAGGCCCGCTGGTTCCGGGACCACGGGGTCACCGCGGTCGGCGTGTGCCTGCTCCACGCCTACGCCAACCCCGGCCACGAGCGCCGGGTGCGGGACCTGTTCGCCGAGGCATTCCCCGAGTGCTCGCTGTCGATCAGCTCCGACGTCCTCCGCGAGTACCGGGAGTACGAGCGGTCCGTGACCACGCTCGTCGACGCCTTCGTGAAGCCGACCATCGCCAGCTACGTCCGCACGCTGGCCGAGCGGCTGGCCGAGCGCACCGGCGACGGCGTCCCGTTCTTCGTCATGAAGTCGAACGGCGGGGTCACGTCGGCCGACGGCGTGGCCGCCGCGCCGATCACGACCGTCCTGTCCGGTCCGGCCGCCGGGGCCCTCGGCGCGGCGGCGGTGACCGCGGCGGCCGGCTTCGACCGGGTGGTGACGCTCGACGGCGGCGGCACCTCCACCGACGTCTCGGTCATCCGGGGCGGGGTGCCCGCGCTGACCACCGACGCCACCATCGGCCGGTTCCCCGCCAAGGTGCCGATGATCGACATCGTCACCGTCGGTGCCGGGGGTGGGTCCGTGGCCTGGGTGGCGCCCGAGGGGGCGCTGAAGGTCGGGCCCCGCTCGGCCGGCGCCGACCCGGGGCCGCTCTGCTACGGCCGGGGCGGGACAGAGCCGACGCTGACCGACGCCGCACTGGTCCTCGGGCGCATCCCGCCCCACCTCCTGGGCGGCGAGATCCCGCTCGACGAGGACGCGGCCCGCGAGGGGATCGAGGCCCTGGCCGCCGGGGTGGGGCTGGCGCCAGAGGCCTGTGCCGAGGGGATCGTCGAGATCTGGACCTGGAACCAGGCCAACGCCATCCGCCAGGCCACGGTGCGCCGGGGGATCGACGTGCGGGACCTCGCCCTGTGCGCGTTCGGGGGCTCGGGGCCGCTGGAGGCCGCCCGCCTGGTCGACGTGCTCGACCTGCCGGCCGCAGTCGTCCCGCCCGATCCCGGCAACCTGTGCGCGCGGGGCCTGCTGACGGTGGACGTCCGCATCGACGACGTGCGCACGTTCGTGGCTGCCCACCGCGACCTCGACCTCGCCTCCCTGGCCGGCCTGTACGCCGAGCTGGAGGCCAGGGCGGCCGCCGCGCTCGACGCCGAGGGCTTCGACCCCGCCGAGCAGCGGTTCCTGCGCTCGGCCGACCTCCGCTACGACGGTCAGGCGTTCGAGGTCCGGGTCGACGTGCCTGCCGGCCCGGTCGACGCCGGCCTCGCCGCCGCCGTGCTGGCCACCTTCCACGACGAGCACGAGCGCCTGTACGGCTACTGCTACCGCGACCGGCCCCACCACGGGGTCGAGTGGGTGAACGTGCGGCTCACCGGGGTCGGCCCGCTCGACGCCCCGCCGCTCGCGCCGGTCCCCACCCGGGCCGGCCCGATCGTCCCGGCCGGCAACCGACCCGTGTGGTTCGCCGGCGCATGGCACGACACGCCGATCCTCCGCCGGGACCGCCTGGGCGCGGGTGACGAGCTCACCGGCCCGGCGGTGGTCGAGGAGTACGGCTCGACCCTGCCGGTCCCGCCCGGCGTGCGGGTGCGGGTGGACGACTACGGCTCGCTGGTGGTGTGGAGGGACGGCCCGTGACGGACGTCGATCCTGTCCTGGTGGAGATCGTGGAGGGCACGCTGGCGTCGGTCGAGGCCGAGGTCGAGGACCAGATCGGCCGCACGTCCCGGTCGCCGATGATCCGGGACCAGCACGACTTCCGGGCCGGCATCCACGACCGCCGCCTGCGCAAGCTCACCGGCCGCTCGTACTCGGCGCTGGTCCACCCGGTGGTGCGGGACTTCCCGGTCGAGACCATGCAGCCGGGCGACATCTACTTCCACAACGACGTGTACCTGTCGGAGGGCGGCATCGGCCACCTGCCCGACCTCTGCGTGACCGTGCCGGTGTTCCACGACGGCGCGGTGGTGGCGTTCGTACAGGCCTTCGGCCACCACGACGACATCGGCGGGGCGGTCCCCGGGTCGATGCCCAGCCACGCCACCTCGGTGTTCGAGGAGGGGCTGATGGTGCCGCCGGTCAAGCTGCACGACGCCGGCGTCCCCAACGAGGGCGTGATCCGCATCCTGACCCGCAACTCCCGGATGCCCGACTCGATCGCCGGCGACCTCGACGCCGAGTGCTCGGCCTGCCTGATGGGCGCCCGGCGGATCGGCGACCTGTTCGCCCGCTACGGCCGGGAGGCGGTCGAGTCGTGCTTCGACGCCATCGTGGCGTCGTGCGCCGAGACGTTCCGCCGGGAGCTGCTGGCCAAGATCCCTGACGGGACGTGGACGTGGGAGGACTACGCCGAGCACGACGGCGTCGACGAGCCCCGCCTCCACGCCCAGCGGATCACGCTGACCAAGGCGGCCGGTCGCCTGACGCTGGACCTCACCGGGACGAGCCCCCAGGCCAAGGGCCCGATCAACCACGCCGGGGACTACGCGGACGGCAACTTCCTCAAGAAGTGGCTGGCCCCGATCCTGCGCAACCTGGCCGACACGCCGGAGCGCATGGCGGAGCTCGACGTCAACGAGGGCGTGGTCGAGCTCATCGACATCCGTTTCCCGCCGCCCGGAACGCTGGTGACGCCGGTGTTCCCGGCTCCGACCAACGCCCGCACGTTCGTCATCCTGCGGCTGCTCGGCGTGCTGGCCGGCGTGATCGCCAAGGCGGTGGACGGCTACATGCCGGCCGACCAGGAGACGATCCGTTACACCGGGATCTCGGGGTACGACGCCGACGGCACGTGGTACCTGAACCGGGAGATCCTGGGCGGCGGCTCGGGCGGGCGCTACTACGCGGACGGCAGCGACACGATCCACGTCGTCCCGGAGTCCCGCAACCTGCCGGTCGAGTTCGTCGAGACCCGGTTCCCGGTGCGGGTCGAGACGCTGGGCCTGGCCACCGATTCGGGGGGCGCCGGGGCCTTCCGGGGCGGGCTGGGCTACCGCAAGGAGATCCGGGCCCTGCACGACGCCACGTTCATGTCGGTGGCCGACCGGTCGATCCTGTCGTGCTGGGGCGTGCGGGGCGGCCGGGCGGGCACGCCGTTCCGGGTCACGATCGACCCGGGCGGGCCGGCCGAGCGGGTCATGCCCGGCCTGTGCGACTGGGAGCCCGTGGCGGCGGGCGAGGTCATCCGCATCGAGACCACGGGCGGCGGCGGGTGGGGCGACCCGCTCACCCGGGACCCGGCGGCGGTGGCGCTCGACGTGGTCCAGGGCAAGGTCAGCAGGGAGGCCGCCGAGCGGGACTACGGCGTGGTCCTGGCCGGCGGCGACCAGGGCGTCACACCCGACGCACCGGCGACCGCGGCGCTACGGGCGGCGCTGGCGGCCGACCGCGGCGACCCGCCGATGTTCGACCGCGGCCCGGGCTACCCCCGGCTGGCCGGCGGACGGACGCAAGCCGACGTCGACTGATTTGGCGGCGTATACGCCGAATGCTCGGCGCATACGCCGCCAAATCGCTACGCCGCCAGCAGCTCCTTGACCCCGGCGCCGATGCCCTCGGCCAGGACGTCGAGGTCGGGGGCGCAGTCGTAGTCGCCGGTCAGGCCGAAGGTCAGCTCGCCGTCGTAGGAGAAGATCGACACACCCACCCGCAGCGGAGCGGCCAGCGGGACGTACGGGAACGCCCGCAGCATCTTGCGCCCGCACGAGTACAGCGGGAACTGGGGCCCGGGCACGTTGGTCGTCACCGTGTCGAGGTTGCCCATGCGCCGGGCGGCCCGGGTGGCGACCCGCGCGCCGAGGGTCAGCAGCATCGGGGGAGCGAACCCCATGCCCGAGGTCAGGGCCTCGCCGGCCACCGCCTGGCGGGACTCCTTCAGGTCTTGGAGCTGGGCCGTGATGGCGTGCAGCCGCACGACCGGGTCTTCGATGCCGACCGGGAGCTCGGCGAACATCGCCGACACCCTGTTGGTCAGCGTGCCGTCGCCCGACGCCGGGCCGCCGTCGCCCCGGGGCCGCACCGACACCGGCACCAGGGTCCGGATGACCCGGCCGTCGACGTCCTCGCCGCGGCTGGTCAGCAGGTCCCGGAACCCCCGGGTGATCAGGGCCAGCACCACATCGTTCACGGTCCCGCCGTGCGCCTTGCGGATGCGCTTGACGTCGGCCAGGTCGGCGTCGGCCCACGCGTAGCGGCGATGGGGCCCGATCGGCCCGTTGAGGCTGGTCGGCGGGGTCGGGCGCACCAGCGAGGACAGGGCCAGCGAGCCGCGGGCGATCTCCCGCACCGACTCCATGGTCCGCCGGGGGCGGCGCACCAGCGACGAGGCGGCCCGGAACTGCTCGTACGGGCTGGTGGCCAGGTCCCGGGTGGCGTCGCGGGCCAGCTCGACTGACGACGGCGCCGGCGCGGGCGTCCAGTCGTCCTGCAGCGGGGCCGGAACGTCCGGGGTCAGGTCGAGGATCACCGCCAGCAGCTCGGTGCCCGACACGCCGTCGACCAGGCAGTGGTGGACCTTGGACACCATGGCCCAGCGGCCGTCGTCGAGCCCCTCGACCATCCAGATCTCCCACAGCGGCTTGGTCCGGTCGAGCTGCTGGGACATGACCCGGCCGACCAGCCGGCGGAGCTCCGCCTCGCCGCCGGGGGAAGGCAGGGCGGTGTGGCGCAGGTGGTACTCGATGTTGAAGTGGGGGTCGTCGACCCACACCGGCCGCCCCAGCGAGAACGGGACGGGCATGACCCGCTGGCGGTAGCGGGGGACGAGCGACAGGCGCCCGCCCACCGTGGCGGTCACCTCCTCGTAAGCCGGTGGCGGCCCCTCGAAGATGCCGATGGAGCCGATGTGCATGTGGTTGACGTCGTCCTCGATGTGCAGGAACGAGGCGTCGAGCGGGCTGAGTCGGTCCATGTGTCTTCCCCCTGGGATGAGGGCCCGCTTCCCCCGGGTGGCCATCTAAACGCGTTCCGAGGCCGGCTGTCGGCGAAACCTTGACCTCGGGATGGTCCGTCCACAAGCCTGCCGGTGTGGTCGGGCAGGTCGCGGGCGAGATGGCCCCGACCAGCGCGGGCGCCATCACGGTCCTGGCGGTGATGGCGGCGCTGCTGGTCGGGGGGCTGGTGCTCACGCTGCGGTGGGCCGCACGGCCGTACCGAGCGGGGGAGGGGCCGCCCGCCGTCCGGTACCTGCGGGGCCTCGCCGTCGCCCTGGTCGCGGGCTTCTGGGCCGGCGTCCTCGTGACCGGGCCGGCGGTCCGGCTGGCGATGCGGCTGCTGGCGGTCACCGGGGGCGACGAGGCCCAGCGCCGGTTCACCGAGGCCGACGAGATCGTCGGCCGCGTGGACGTCGGCGGCACGATCTCGCTGATCCTGTTCGGGGGCGTCCTGCCGGGCCTGCTCAGCGGGCTGATCTACCTGCTCGTCCGGCGCCTGCTGCCCGCCGGGGCGTGGGGCGGGGTCGTCTTCGGGCTGCTGCACCTGGTGGTGGCGGCGACGCGGCTCGACCCGCTGCGGCCTGACAACCCCGACTTCGACCTGGTCGGCCCGGGGTGGCTGGCCGTCGTCACGTTCGGGCTGGCGGCGGTGGCCCACGGCATGGCGGTCGCGGCCTTCGCCGCCCGCTACAGCGAGGCGCTGCCGCCCGCGGCGCCGGCGACCCGCGCCGCCTGGGTGCGGGTGCTACTGCCGCTCGTGGTGCCCGCCCTGATGGTGCTGCTGCTGGTGCCCGTCGTCGTCCTGCTGGCGGCCGGGCTGCTCGTCGCCGCCGTCGCCGGTCGGTCCCCGGGGGTGATGCGGGCGGTGCGCAGCCCTCGGGTCGTCACCGCGGGCCGGGTGGCGCTGGCGGCCCTCGCGCTCGTGTTGCTGCCGGGGGCCGTCACCGACGTCCACGACGTCGTCGTTCGGGACGAGGTGGCCGCAAACCCTTCGTCCGCTCTCCGGGGGCCGGGCTAGACACGCGGGATGGCCGGCGACCGCGCGCTCGACAACCCGGTGTGGCACAGCCTGGTCGGGCCGCGCCGCGGCCTGGGCGAGCGTCGCGGGCGGGCGGCCCGGTTCGACCCCGCGGTCTCGCCGTTCGCCGCGGTGCCCGACGACCCGGACCCGGCGGCGTGGGCCGACCTCGCCCACCTCGCCGGTCCCGACGGGGACACGGTGATCCTGCGCCGCACGATCGACGTCCCCCCGGGCTGGGAGGTGCCGTTCCGGCTGGACGGCGTCCAGATGGTGGCCGGGCCGGCGTTCGAGGCCGCCCAGGACGGCGCCGGTTTCTCGCCCGAACCGCTCACGGAGGCCGACGCCGACGACGCCATGACCCTGATCGCCGCCGCCCCGCCCGGACCGTTCCTGCCGGGGACGCTGCGGTTCGGCGGCTACTGGGGCGTGCGCATCGACGGGCGGCTGGTGGCGATGGCGGGGGAGCGGCTGCGGGTCGACGGCTACACGGAGCTCAGCGCTGTCTGCACCCACCCGGACGTGCGCGGTCGCGGGCTGGCCGCCCTGCTCACCCGCAGGGTGGTGGCTTCGATCCGCAGCCGGGGCGAGGAGGCCGTCCTCCACGCGGCCGCATCGAACACCACCGCCATCCGCCTCTACGAGCGGCTGGGGTTCGTCGTGCGCTCCACGTTCGAAGTGGCCGACCTGCGGCCGGTGGTCACGGGTGCGACGGCGCCGGCTCCGCCCCCTCCACCTCGAACAACAGGTCATCCGGGTAGCACCACCACCAGTCCTCGCCCGGCTCGAACGAGCGGATGAGCGGGTGGGCGGTCTCGTGGTGGTGGGCGGTGGCGTGTCGGTTCGGCGAGTTGTCGCAGCAGCCGACGTGCCCACACGTCTGGCACAGGCGCAGGTGCACCCAGCGGCCGCCGATGCGCAGGCAGTCCTCGCAGCCCTCGGCCGACGGCGTCACCGGGCGGACCTGGTCGAGGTGGGTGCAGGTGTCGGGCATGGCGGACCTCCTCGTCGTCCCCACTCTGGCACCGGCCGGGCGGAACGGTGCTGATTCGTGACGCCACGCCCGCCGACTGGCCGGCCATCTGGGGGTTCGGGGAGCCGATCGTGCGGGCGGGCGAGACCTTCTCCTGGAACCGGGCCACCACCGAGATGTTCCGCCGACTCTGAGGGGAGAGCCATGTCCGCACGCAAGGACGCGGTGGCGTCGTACTTCGATGGGTTCCGCACAGGCGACCACGAGCGGATCCTCGCCCTTCTCACCGATGACGTGGTCTGGGACCTCCCCGGGTTCCGGCACCTGGCCGGCAAGGAGGAGTTCGACGGCGAGATCGAGAACCCCGCGTTCGAGGGCCACCCGAAGCTCGACGTCGACCGGGTGGTCGAGGAGGGCGACACCGTCGTCGCCATCGGGTCCGGGGAGGCGAGGTTCGCGGACGGGGCGGCCAACAACTTCGTCTACTGCGACGTGTTCACCTTCCGGGGCGACCTGATCGCCCGGGTCGAGTCCTACCTCGTGCCGCTCGACCAGGGCGAGGGGGCCGGCGGCTAGGACGGCTACTCGACGGCGAAGCGGGCCAGGTCGGCCTCGGCGCCTTGTCGGACCCGGGCGACGAGCGGGCCCCGCATGGCCGACTTGGTCTGGGCGTAGGCGGTGTGGGAGTAGCCGCCCAGGCGGCGGGCCTCCTCGATCGCGGTGGTCTCGACCTCGCCGGCCGGAACGACCCGGTCGAGGTAGCCGGCGGCCACCGCGCCCCGGGGGTCGAAGACCTCGGCCGTGACCGTGGCCCGGACCAGGTGGCGGCGGTCGAGGCGGTCCTCCGCCAGGGCGATGGCGAACATCGGCAGCGACATGCCGATGGCGGTCTCGTTGAGGCCGATCTTGGCCGGCACGTCTGCCCCGATGCGCACGTCGCACGACAGCACCAGCAGGGCCCCCGCGGCCAGTGCGTGCCCGGTCACGGCCACGACGACGGGCTGGGGGTGCAGGTAGAGCCGCATCAGCAACTCGCCGCCCTTGGCGACCAGGTCGCGGGCGGCGTCGGGCCCGGCGGTCATCACCGACAGGTCGAAGCCGGCGGACAGCTTCCCGTCCCGCCCGACGATGCACACGCTGTCGGCGTCCGCCCCGGCCCGGTCCAGCGCGGCGCCGAGCGCGTCGACGGCCGTGTGCGACAGGACGTTGGCCTTGCCGTCGTCGAACCGCACGACGGCCACCCCGTCCTCGACGGTGGTCGTGACGGGGGAGGTCGGCTCGCTCATGCCGCGGACCCTAGCCTCAGCTCGATTTGGCGGCGCATGCGTCGCATATGCGGCGCATGCGCCGCCAAATCGGTGCTTCCCGGGTCCCCGCCGGGCGAACACACGGCCGGTAACGTCGGGCCACATGGACGGCACGGTCGACGGGACCCCGACGCTGGGTGCGTCCCGGGCCGCGGGGCGGGTCATCGGCACCGAGCCGGCCACGCCGCTGGAGTTCTGGGTCGCCGTCGCCGAGGGCCACTACCTGCAGCTCGACGACGTCGTCGTGGTCGACCGGATCCTGCCCGACGGCCAGCCGCTGCGGATCGCCGGGGTCGTGTCCCAGGTCCGGGCCACCCACGAGGGCGCCCGCATGGACAGCGACGTCTTCCTGGTGGCCGACGGGGTCCTGCCGGCCCAGGTGGCCGAAGCCGCCCAGGTCATGGCCACCCGGTTCGAGCCCGAGGTCTACGTCCCCCCGCTGCCCGGTGAGGAGGTCCGCAAGGCGACCGGCGAGGAGCGGGACGAGGCCCTGCTGTTCACCGAGATGCCCAAGCGCCTGCCGGCCGGCCTGTCCCGGGACGACGAGCCGTTCTACCTGAACCTCGAGTTCCTCGACGGCACCCGCGGCGCCCACGTGAACATCAGCGGCGTCTCGGGCGTCGCGACCAAGACCAGCTACGCCACGTTCCTGCTCTACAGCCTGTTCCACTCGGGTGCTCTCGGCGCCGAGGCCGCCAACACCAAGGCCCTGATCTTCAATGTCAAGGGCGAGGACCTGCTGTTCCTCGACCACGCCAACGTCGCCCTCGGGCCCGATCAGCCGGCGCGCTACGCCCGCCTCGGCCTGCCGTCGGGACCGTTCGGGTCGGTCGCCTTCTTCGCCCCGCCGGTCCGGGACGACCCCAACGCCAGCCCCGACGTCGCCGCCCGCCAGCGGGACGTGACCTCGTTCTTCTGGACGCTGGCCCAGTTCTGCGCCGACGAGCTGCTGCCGTTCCTGTTCGCCGACGCCGAGGACGACCGCCAGCAGTACACGATGGTCGTCCACAACGTGATGGCGCGGCTCAAGCGGGAGGCCGAGCCGGTCGGCGACGGCGCCGTCAGCATCGACGGCGAGGTCGTGCGCACGTTCGACGACCTCGTCGAGCTGATCGAGGCCAAGGTCGACCCCGACGGCCTCGACGGGTGGGGCGGCCGGGCCATCGGCGCCGGCACGATCAACGCCTTCCTGCGCCGCCTGCACGGTTCCCGCTCCCACATGCGCCACCTGATCCGGGCCGACATCCCCAAGCCGGACGCCCACAAGGTCGACCTCGAGCGGGCCCAGGTCACGGTCGTCGACATGCACAACCTCAACGACCGGGCCAAGCGGTTCGTGGTCGGCGTGGTCCTGGGCCAGGCGTTCCGGCGCAAGGAGCGCTCGGGTCAGGCCCGCCCGCTGCAGTTCGTGGTGCTGGACGAGCTCAACAAGTACGCGCCCCGGGAGGGCTCGAGCCCGATCAAGGAGATCCTGCTGGACGTGGCCGAGCGCGGCCGGTCCCTCGGCATCGTGCTCATCGGCGCCCAGCAGACCGCCAGCGAGGTCGAGCGGCGGGTGGTGGCCAACTCCGCCGTGCGGGTGGTCGGGCGCCTCGACGCCGCCGAGGCCGGGCGGGGCGAGTACGGCTTCCTGCCGCCGGTCCAGCGCCAGCGGGCCACGATCGTCAAGCCGGGGACGATGCTCGTGTCCCAACCCGAGCTGCCGGTGCCGCTGGTGGTGCAGTTCCCGTTCCCGGCGTGGGCGACCCGGGCGGGCGAGGCGGCGGCCCCGGCCGACACGCCGGACGGGACCCCCGCCGACGACCCGTTCGCCGGCTTCCCGGGGTAGCGCGCCGTGCGGCTCCTCCACACCTCCGACTGGCACGTCGGCAAGGCCGTCCGCGGCCGGTCCCGGGCCGACGAGCACCAGGCCGTGCTGGCGGAGATCGTCCGTGTCGCCGACGACCGCGCCGCCGACCTGGTGATCGTCGCCGGCGACCTGTTCGACACCGCGGCGCCCACCGCCGAGTCCGAGCGCATCGTGTACCGGGCGCTGCTCGACCTGGCGGCAGGCGGCCGGCCGGTGGTGGTGATCGCCGGCAACCACGACTCGGCCCAGCGGCTCGCGGCCGTGGCCCCGCTGTCCGCCGCCAGCGGCATCCAGGTCGCATCGGCCATCCGCCCGGCGGGCGACGGTGGCGTGCTGGAGGTCGAGGCCGGCGGCGAGACCGCCCTGGTCGCCCTGCTGCCGTTCCCGTCCCAGCGCTACGTGGTGACGGCTGACGTGCTGTGCTCCGGCGACGCCGCCCACGCGCACGCCACCTACGCCGACCGAGTCGTGCGGATCCTGGGCTCGCTGACCGCCGGCTTGGGCGACGGCACCGTCAACCTGGTCGCGGGCCACCTCATGGTCATGGGCGGGACGATGGGCGGCGGCGAGCGGGGCGCCCACACCGTGTTCGACTACTGGGTCCCGTCCACCGCGTTCCCGGCCTCGGTCCAGTACGTCGCCCTCGGGCACCTGCACCGGGCCCAGCAGCTGCCGGGCCCCGCGCCGCTGCACTACTGCGGCTCGCCGCTCCAGCTCGACTTCGGCGAGACGGCCAACGAGCCGGTCGTCAACCTGGTCGACGTGCGCCCGGGCCTGCCGGCGCAGGTCACTTCGGTGCCCCTGAGCGCCGGCCGGCGTCTGCGGACCCTGCGCGGCACGGTGGTCGACGTGCTGGCCGCGGCCCAGGACGTGCCGGAGGGCGATCACCTGCGCGTGGTGCTGGACGAGAAGCCCCGGGCCGGGCTGGCCGACGAGATCCGGGAGCGGCTCCCCGCCGCGGTCGAGGTCGTGCTGGCGCCGCGGGAGGGGGAGGCTGCGACCCCCGTCGACCACGACCGGCTGGACCGCACCCCCCAGGTCTTGTTCCGGGAGTACCTGGCCGAGCGGGACGTGGCGGACGACCGGCTGGTCGCCCTGTTCGACGAGCTGGTCGACGAGCTGGTGGCGGAGCCGTGAGGCCGGTCCGCCTGGAGATGGAGGGCTTCACGGCCTTCCGGGACCCGACCGTGGTCGACTTCGCGTGCGCCGACCTGTTCGCCCTGTGCGGGCCGACCGGCGCGGGCAAGTCCAGCATCATCGACGCCCTCACGTTCGCCCTCTACGGCTCGGTGCCCCGCTTGGACGACCGCCGGGCGGTGGCTCCGATCATCAGCCAGAACCTGACCGAGGCCCGGGTCCGCCTGGACTTCACCGTCGACGGCGTGCCCCACACTGCGGTCCGAGTGGTGCGGGCCACCAAGGGCGGCGGTGCCACGACCAAGGAGGCCCGGCTGGAGTCGGGCGCCGAGGTCATCGCCGGCACGGCCGACGAGGTCACCGAGGCCGTCGGCGCCCGCCTCGGGCTCGGCTACGAGCACTTCATCACCTGCGTGTCGCTGCCCCAGGGCCAGTTCGCACGGTTCCTCCACGACAAGCCCCGCAGCCGCCAGGACCTGCTCGTCCGCCTGCTCGAGCTCGGCCTCTACGACCGGGTGGCCGGCGCCGCGCGCCAGCGGGCCGCGGTGGCCCGGACCGCGGCGGAGCTGGCGGCGGCCCAGCTCGCCGACCTCGCCGCGGCCACGCCGGAGGCCCGGGCCGAGGCCGCCGCCCGCGTCGAGGCGCTGGCGGCGCTGGGGGAGCTGCTGGCGGCGGAGCGGCCGGCGATCGAGGAGGCGGCGGCCACCGCCGCGGCCGAGCAGACCCGGGCCGACGAGGTGGCGGCCCAGCTCGAGCTGCTCGACGCCCTGGCTCCGCCGCTCGGGACCGAGGAGCTGGCTGGCAGGCTGACCCGCGCCGCCGAGACCCGGGACCGCTGCGCCGAGCTCGACGAGGAGGCCCGGGCGACCCTCGACGAGGCCGAGCAGCGCCTGGCCGGGCTGCCCGAGCGCCGGGCGCTGGAGGCCCAGCGCAACGACCACGCCCTGCGCGCCGACCTGGCTTGCTCGGCCGCGACGGGCGAGGCCAGGGAGGCGGAGATCGCGGGCGAGGTCGCCGCCGCCGCCGACGCCGAGGGCGCGGCCCGGACCCGGCGGGACGAACGGGCCCAGCACCTCGAGCGCGTCCGGGTCGAGCTGCGGGCCCGGGCCCTGATCCCCGAGCTCGCGGTCGGGCACCCGTGCCCCCTGTGCGGGCAGGACGTGGCCGAGCTGCCGGCCCACGACCACCCGCCCGACCTGAAGCTGGCCGAGCGGAACCTGGCCGACGCCGACAAGGCCGTGGCCCGGGCGGCCGAGGTCCTGGCCACGGCGACGGCAGAGCAGGTGCGGGTCGACGAGAAGCTGGCGCGGGTCCGCCGGGACCTGGCCCAGGTCGGGGCCCGCCTGGAGGGCGTCCCCGACCCGGGCCTGCTGGACGACCGGCTGGCGGCGGTCGACGAGGCCCAGGCCGCGCTGGACAAGGCCCGCCAGGCGGAGCGCGACGCCCGCACGGCCATGGCCGCGGCCGGCAAGGTCCACCGCGAGCTCGCCGACCAGGAGGCCCGGGCCCGGCGCGCGTTCGACGCCGCCCGCGACCGGGTGGCCGCGCTCGGTCCGCCGCCGGCCGAGCGTCGGGACCTGGCCGAGGACTGGCGGTCCCTGGTCGCCTGGGCCGCGGGCCGGACGCCGGAGCTGGCCGAGGTCCAGTCCGTCCACCACCGGGCGGCCGAGCAGGCCCGGGCCCGGGGCGCCGAGCGCCTGGCTGCTCTCGTCGCGTCCTGCTGCGACGCAGGCATCGAGCCGCCGCCCGGGCAGTGGCCGGGTGAGGCGGCGGCTGCGGCCCACGCCCGGGCCGACGCGGCACTGGCCCGGTTGGACGAGCAGCTGGCGGCGGCCGAGCGGCTGCGGGGCGACGTGCGGGCTGCCACCGACCGCCAGGAGGTGGCCGACGCCCTCGCGGGGCACCTGGCCGCCAACCGGTTCGAGAAGTGGCTGCTCGACGCGGCCGTCCAGCAGCTAGTGGCCGGCGCGTCGGCGATCCTGGCCGAGCTGAGCGGCGGGGCTTACGCGCTGGCCGTCGACACGAGGTCCGGCGGGTTCAGCGTTGTCGACCACACCCACGCCTCCCAGGTCCGCTCGGCCCGGACGCTGTCGGGCGGCGAGACGTTCCTGGCCTCCCTTGCCCTGGCCCTGGCCCTGGCCGACCAGGTCGCGGGCCTGGCCGTGGCGGGCGCCGCCCGGTTGGAGGCGCTGTTCCTCGACGAGGGCTTCGGCGCCCTCGATCCCGACACGCTCGACGTGGTGGCCGGCGCGCTCGACGAGTTGGGCGCCCGCGGCCGGATGGTTGGCGTGGTCACCCACGTGCGGGAGCTGGCCGAGCGGCTGCCGGTGCGGTTCGAGGTCCGCAAGGTCGGCGGGTCCGCCACCGTCGAGCGGGTGGAGGCCTGACGTGCGGTTCGCCGTCGAGACCTGGGCGCCCGACTACGGGGCGCCGATCGACGCCGACGCGCTCGGCCCCTCGGACGCCGAGGTCGACGTCACGGTCGAGACGCCGGCCGCCGACTGGGCCCCGGTCCGGCCGGCCCAGCCACCGGCGGCGACGGTGGCGTTCGTCGACGGCGTCCAGCGCATCGACGCCCGCGTCTGGGTCGACGGCAACGGCGACGGCACCGGCACCCGGGGCGGGGTGTGCGCCTCGTGGGCGGCCGGCGTGGTCCGCTGCGACGACCGGGCCACGGTGGTGGCGGCCGACGTCGAGCGGGGCCTGCTGTGCGGCGGCGACGGCCCGCCGCTGCCGGTCATCCCCACCCGCCACGGCCCGTACCACCCCCACGCGGTCCCGCCGGTGGCCGGCGGCGACGCCGTGTCCCAGGCGCTGGGCCGGGTCCGGGGCGACCTCGAGGGCCGGGTGGCGGTCCGGGCCGCCGGCGAGCGGGACCTGCTGGTGGTGGACGGTCCGCTGGGCGACCGCCGGACGATCGCCGGCGCCGTGGGCTACGTGAAGGCCCACCACGTGGCCTACCTGGACGCC
>DASRJM010000013.1:0-26962 GCA_035649475.1 Acidimicrobiales bacterium | reverse complement strand
ACCTTCGGCGGCAGAGCCGTCGAATACCAGCGGTGCACCCATCCGCCGACTCTCGTAGCGGGGGAGCGGCCGCCGGCGGCGGTTAGCGTGCGGTCGATGAGACCCGATGGCCGTGCGTCCGACGAGCTGCGCCCCGTGACCTTCGAGCGGGACTTCACCGAGATGGCCGCCGGGGCGTGCCTCGTGAGCTTCGGCCAGACCCGTGTGCTGTGCACCGCCTCGATCGACGAGGACGTGCCCCGGTGGATGCGGGGCCGGGGGAGCGGCTGGGTCACCGCCGAGTACTCGATGCTGCCGGGTTCGTCGGCCGAGCGGATCCGCCGCGAGGTCAAGGACGGCCGTCCCTCCGGCCGCAGCCAGGAGATCCAGCGCCTGATCGGCCGGGCCCTGAGGTCGGCGTGCGACATGACGCTGCTGGGGGAGCGCCAGGTCATCGTGGACTGCGACGTGCTCCAGGCCGACGGCGGCACCCGCACGGCGTCCATCTGCGGCGGCTACCTGGCGCTGCACGACGCCCTGGCCCGGCTGGTCGGGCAGGGGGCGATCGGCGCCCACCCCTTGACGGCCTTCTGCGCCGCGGTGTCTGTGGGGGTCGTCGACGGCGTGCCGGTGCTCGACCTGCCCTACGTCGAGGACAGCCGGGCCGAGGTCGACATGAACGTGGTCATGACGTCGGAGGGCCGGTTCGTGGAGGTGCAGGGCACGGCCGAGGGCCAACCCTTCACCCGAGGCGAGCTCGACAGCATGCTCGGCCTGGCCGAGAAGGGCATCCGAGAGATCATCGACCTCCAGCGCGAGATGGTGGCGGAGCCGCCGCCGTTCCGCCCGGTGTCACAGAAAGCGTGACCCGGCTCCTGCTGGCCACCGGCAACGCCCACAAGGTGGCCGAGATCCAGGCGATCCTCGGGCCGGCCTGGGAGGTCGAGGCCGAGGACCCCGGGGTCGAGGAGACCGGCGAGACGTTCGAGGAGAACGCGCTGATCAAGGCCCGGGCCCTGGCGGCGGCCACGGGGTCGCTGGCGGTGGCCGACGACTCCGGCATCGAGATCGACGCGCTGGGGGGCGCCCCCGGCGTGCGGTCGGCCCGCTGGGCGACCGAGGGCGACTGGATCCCCCGGGTCCTGCGGGAGCTGGAGGGCGTCCCCGAGAGTGACCGGGGCTGCCGCTACGTGTGCGCGGCGGCGGCCGTGTGGCCCGGCGGCCGCGAGGAGGTCGTGCGGGGGACGGTCGCCGGCGTGGTGCCGTCGGCGCCGCGGGGCACCGGCGGGTTCGGCTACGACCCGGTCATGGTCCCGGTCGAGGGGGACGGCCGCACGTTCGCCGAGATGAGCGACGACGAGAAGCACGCCCTCAGCCACCGGGGCCGGGCGTTCCGGGCGCTGGCCGAGGTTCTACCCTTCTGGCGTCCCTGAGCCCTCTCGTTCCGGCTGAGGGACGCCGGAAGATCAGCCGGCGAGGTGCTGGCGCAGCACGTAGGGGAGGATGCCGCCGTGGTGGTAGTAGGCCGCCTCCATCGGGGTGTCGAGCCGGGCCGCCACCGGGACCTCCACCCCGCCGGCGTCGACCGACAGGCGGGCGCCCAGCAGCGACGCCGGATCGGCACCGGCCAGGCCCTCGATCGTGAACGTGGCCGCCGCCACCGCGTCGGGGCCGAGCCCGAGGCTCTCGAACGTGGCGCCCTGCACCAGCTGCAGCGGCAGCACGCCCATGCCGATCAGGTTGGACCGGTGGATCCTCTCGAAGCTCTCGGCGATGACCGCCCTCACCCCGAGCAGCGCGGTGCCCTTGGCCGCCCAGTCCCGCGACGAGCCGGAGCCGTACTCCTTGCCGGCCAGCACGACCAGCGGCACGCCGTCCGCCCGGTAGCGCTCGGCCGCCTCGTAGATCGACATCTCCTCGCCCGACGGCTGGTGGACCGTGATCCCACCCTCCGTGCCGGGCGCCAGCCGGTTGCGGATGCGGCGGTTGGCGAACGTGCCCCGGATCATCACCTCGTGGTTGCCGCGGCGGGACCCGTAGGAGTTGAAGTCCCGCGGCTCGACCCCGTGCTCGATCAGCCACCGGCCCGCCGGGCTGTCGGGATGGATGGCGCCGGCGGGGGAGATGTGGTCGGTCGTCACGCTGTCGCCCAGCATTGCCAGCGCCCGGGCGCCGACCACGTCGGCCAGCGGCGGCGGGTCGTCCGGCATCCCGTCGAAGTACGGCGGCCGCCGCACGTAGGTCGACGTCTCCGACCACTCGTAGGCTCCGCTGGCCGGCACCGGCAGCGCGGCCCACCGCTCGTCGCCCTCGAACACATCGCCGTACGCGGCCCGGAACATGTCCGACGCCAGCGCGCCCTCGACCACGTCGTTGACCTCGGCGGCCGACGGCCACAGGTCCCGCAGGTACACGGGCTCGCCATCGGCGCTCGTGCCGAGCGGCTCGGTGGTCAGGTCGATCTCCATCGTCCCGGCCAGCGCGTAGGCCACGACCAGCGGCGGCGAGGCCAGGTAGTTCATCCGCACGTCGGGGTTGATGCGGCCCTCGAAGTTGCGGTTGCCGGACAGCACCGACACGAGCGCCAGGCCGTGCGCCTCGGCCGCCGCTGCGATGGGCGGAGGCAGCGGCCCCGAGTTGCCGATGCAGGTCGTGCAGCCGAAGCCGACGACGTCGAAGCCGAGCTTGGCCAGGTCCGTCAGCAGCCCCGCCCGGTCGAGGTAGTCCACGACGACCTTCGACCCCGGCGCCAGCGACGTCTTGACCCAGGGCTTGCGCTCCAGGCCGCGCTCCACCGCCTTGCGGGCCACGAGGCCCGCGCCGACCATCACCTGGGGGTCGGACGTGTTGGTGCAGCTGGTGATGGCGGCGATCGCCACGTGGCCGTGGTCGAGCTCGACCGTCGTCGCCTCGTCGACCCCGGAGGTGGCGTCGAGCTCGACCGCCACCCGCTGGTGCGGCCGGTCGGTCGTGCTGTCGCCGGCGCCGGCGGGCTCGGGACGGGGGTCCGGTGCGTGGGCGCGGAGCGGCCCGTCCAGCGTCGCGGAGGGCGGATCGCTGGCCGGGAACGACAGCGCGTCCGCGTCGTCGTACGTGTCCTTGATCGACACCGCCGTGGTCGTCCCCGGTGCCGACCCGCCCGGCGGCGGGTCGGGCAGCGAGTCCAGCAGCGAGACGGCGAAGCGGACCTTCGCCTCCCGCAGGGGGACCCGGTCCTGGGGCCGGGCGGGACCGGCGATCGACGGCTCGACCGTCGACAGATCCAGCTCCAGCGTCTCGGTGAAGGTGGGCTCGGCGCCGGGGTCGTACCACATGCCCTGCTCCTTGGCGTACGCCTCGACCAGTGCCACCAGGCCGTCGGGCCGGCCGGTGAAGCGCAGGTAGCGCAGCGTCTCGTCGTCGACCGGGAAGATCGTGATCGTCGACCCGTACTCGGGCGACATGTTGCCGATCGTGGCCCGGTTCTCCAGCGGGACGTTGGCGACGCCCGGCCCGTAGAACTCGACGAACCGGCCCACGACCCCGTGGGCCCGCAGCCGGTTCGTGACGGTGAGGACCAGGTCGGTGGCGGTCGTGCCCTCGGGCAGCTCGCCGGACAGCTTGAACCCGACGACCTCGGGGATGAGCATCGAGATCGGCTGGCCCAGCAGGGCGGCCTCGGCCTCGATGCCGCCCACGCCCCAGCCCACCACGCCGAGGCCGTTGACCATCGGCGTGTGGGAGTCGGTGCCGACCAGCGTGTCGGGGAAGGCCACGCCGTCGCGGGTCGCGACCACGGTCGCCAGGTACTCCAGGTTGACCTGGTGGCAGATGCCGGTGGCCGGCGGGACTACGCGGAACTGCCCGAAGGCATGCTGACCCCAGCGGAGGAACTGGTAGCGCTCCAGGTTGCGCTCGTACTCCAGCTCGGCGTTGCGGGACAGCGCGTCCGGCCGGCCGAACACGTCCACCTGCACCGAGTGGTCGATCACCAGGTCGGCCGGGATCAGCGGGTCCAGCTCCTGCGGGTCCCGGCCCCGCTCGGCCACCGCGTGGCGCAGCGCGGCCAGGTCGACGACCGCGGGCACGCCGGTGAAGTCCTGCATCAGCACCCGGGCGGGGGAGAACGACATCTCCCGCTCGTCCCCGTCCCGCCCGCCGGTCCAGCCGGCCAGCGCGGCGACGTCCTCGTCGGTGACGTTGACCCCGTCGTGGTGGCGCAGCAGGTTCTCCAGCAGCACCTTCATCGAGTAGGGCAGCCGGGACACGCCGAAGTCGCCCTCGAGCGACGTCAGCGGGTGGAAGTCGTAGCTGTCACCCGCCGCGGTGAGCGTGCCCCGGGCGTCGTACGTCGCCATGTCGTGACCTCCGCAGTGTCGGCCCCTCGCACCGTACCCAGGTGCCCGCGGATCCGGCGGTGCAGCCGCGGCCACAGCACCCCGGCCAGCACGCCGCCGGCCACCGCCTCGACGACCCAGCCGATCGGGCGCTCGGTCTGGATGCGGCCGTGGAACCGGTCGAACGCCGGCGGGAACGGCGACCGGCCGAAGAAGTGGCGGCACGGCTTCTCCATGTCGATGACGCACGCCCCGAAGATGGCGGCCGCCATCGGGACCCGGGTAATGCGGGGTGCGCTGGCCATTCCCGCCGCGCAGGCGGCCAGGCCGGCGACCCCGTCGACTTTGCCCACCTGCACGAACTCGTCCCAGTCCAGCCGGTCGTCGCCCCAGTGGGGGATGGTGTCCATCACGAGGTGCGAGGCCACGCCCGCGACGAAGGCCGGCAGTGGTCGGCGCACGACCAGGCCGATCGCGACGCCGGCCAGCGCGTGGTTCGTGATGAACATCGGCCCTAGGGGTCGGATCTCGCTCGGCTGGGCGCGACCCGGGGCGGCTCGTTGGGCATCTTCGGGTAGACGGGCGGCCAGGGCGCGTCCATGAGCCCCGCCGCCATGTCCCGCTCGGACATCGCCAGCAACGGCTCGATCGACTGGGGCGCGTCGGCGATGGCGCCCCACGGGTCGCCGTCGCGGGCCACCCGCCCGGGCACGGTGGCGATGGTCAGCTCGTCGGGACGGACCTCCCCCAGCTCGTCCCAGCTCACCGGCGTGGACACCGGGGCGCCGACCCGGGCCCGCACCGACCAGGCCCCGAAAACGGTCTTGTGCGGGGCGTTCTGGTTGTAGTCCACGAAGATGCGGGCGCCCCGCTCCTCCTTCCACCACGCGGCCGTCAGTAGGTCGGGCCGGCGACGCTCCAGCTCCCGGGCCGCGGCCACCGCGGCTGCCCGCACCTGGTACGAGTCCCAGCGCGGCTCGAGCCGCGAGTACACGTGCACACCGCGGCTGGCGGTGGTCTTGGCGTAGGCGGCGATGCCGAGCTCGGCCAGGAACTCGCGCAGCACGAACGCGGCCTGCACCGCCTCGGCGAACCCGACGCCGGGCTGGGGATCGAGGTCGAGGCGCAGCTCGTCCACGTGGTCCTCGTCGGCCACGTCGGCCCGGAACGGCCACACGTGGAAGCCCAGGCAGCCGAGGTTCACCGCCCACAGCACGTGGGCGATGTCGGCCGCCACCAGCGCCGTCGACGGGGTGCCGTTCACCGTCTGGACCTCGGTCGTCTCCAGCCAGCCGGGGCGGCTCTCGGGCACCCGCTTCTGGAAGAAGTTCGTGCCCTTGACGCCGGACGGGAACCGCTGCATCAGCACCGGCCGGCCTCCCATCGCCGCCATGGCCGGGCCCTCCACGGCCAGGTAGTAGTCGACGAGGTCGAGCTTGGTTTCACCCCGCTGGGGGAAGAACACCTTGTGAGGGCTGCTGATCTCGACCTCGCGGCCTGCGGCCTCGACGGTGGCGACCTCGCGCGCGGCCATGCCGCGCACGGTAGCTCACCACCCCCTCAGATCGACCTCCCAGACATCCACCACCTCGTCTCCGTCGACGACCACCATCCGCTCGTGCATCGCCACGGTCGGGTCGACGTGGGCGGGTAGCACCCGGACCTTGTCGCCCACCGCCACCGGGTGCTCGGGTCGGGTCCCGAAGGTGATGTGCTCGTCCGACACGAACCAGCAGGTGCCGGCGTCGACGACCGTCGGGTCGCCGTGGTCCATCGCCAGCGCCTTCAGCCCCGCGTCGACCACGGCCCAGCCGGCCGGGTTGACGGAGATGGCGGTCGTCCACAGGAACAGCGCGTGCCGGAAGGCGGGGGCGTGGGGCACGTACTCGGTGTCCATCAGGCAGTACGAGCCGGCCTGGATCTCGGTCGCCCACGTGTTCACGTCGTAGGTGCCCGTGCCGCCGGCCGACACCACCTCGCCGCCGGTCGCCTCCCGGGCGGCCAGGAGCGTCGCCATCGACTCCTCGACCTTGGTCGCCTTGACCTCGGCGGGCTCCCGCATGAGGTGGCCCTCGTAGCCCATGACCCCTCGCACCTCCAGGCCGAGGGCCCGGGCCCGGTCGGCCAACCGGCCGGCGTCGGCGGGGTCACAGCCGCAGCGGGGGAGGCCGACGTTCACGTCGATCAGGACCTCCCGCACGCCTCCCGCCGCCGCGGCCTCCGCCGTCGGGTCCGAGTCGACGGCCACCGTGACCCGGGCGGTGCCGGCCTGCGCGAGCGCACCGAGGCGGGTGCAGTCGAGCACCTCGTTGGCCAGCAGCAGGTCCTCGCCGAGGCCCGCGGCGGCCATCCCCTCGACCTCGCGGACGGTGGCGCAGCAGAACGTCCGGTGCCCGGCGTCGGCCAGCCGCCGGGCCAGCGCCGTCGACTTGAACGCCTTGACGTGGGGCCGCAGGCGGGCTCCCGGGTGGGCGGCGGCCATCGTGGCGACGTTGTGGTCGAACGCGGCGGCGTCGACCGCCAGCGCCGGGGTGGGGACGTCCGCGAGCTTCACGGGCGGCGACCTTACGTGACCCCTTCCGCCGTGACCGGCTCGTCACCTAGAGTGCGCCCGGAGCGCCCTGTGTGTTCATCCGGTAGGGCGGGCGGCACCGAAGAACCTCACGACATCTGCGCGCCGGCGCAGCACGAACAAGCAGTGAGCCCAGACACCAACCCGGAGATGCCTTGCATCTCGTGAAAACCTGGGCTGTTCTGTTTCGATCGGGAGAGGGACGGCAGTGCGATCAGGAGACGAGCACAGGGCAAGGCGCAGGCCGGCGCCGCGCGCGGTGGCCGCGCTGGTCACAGCTGCGCTCGTGCTCGGGGGCGTGTCGGTCGGCGGTGCCGCCGCCCAGGCGCCCGACCAGCCGTCGGGCCAGCAGGCACCGGCCCAGCCGCCCGACACCAACGTGTTCCCGATCGCGGCACCGGCCGAGATCTCCTTCTCCGACGACTGGCTCGCCTGCCGGGGCAGCGGCTGCTCCCGCCGGCACATGGGCAACGACCTGTTCGCCGACGAGGGGTCGCCCGCCGTGGCGGTCGAGTCGGGCGTCATCGCCAAGGTCGACAACACCGACGACGGCCTCGGCGGCCTGACCGTCTGGCTGCGGGGCCAGTCCGGCGTCACCTACTACTACGCCCACAATCAGGAGAACCTGGTGGCCGAGGGCCAGGAGGTCGCCCAGGGCCAGATGATCGCCCGCGTCGGCCGGACGGGCAACGCCGCCACCACGCCGGCGCACGTCCACTTCCAGATCAACGTGTGCGGCACGTTCTCCAGCGCCGAGCCCTGCACGGTCAACCCCTTTCCCCACGTGTCCCGCTGGGCGCAGCGCCTCGTCGACGGCGGGGCCGACGGCGTGGCCTGGTACGAGCCCGGCACCGCCGGCTGGGGCCTCCGCAGCGACACCGGCTCGGACCTGACCCCCGTCACGTTCGGGCCGGCCGGCGTCCCCGACGTGCTGCCGCTGGCCGGCGACTGGGACGGCGACGGCCGCGACTCGGTCGGCCTCTACCAGCGGGCCGACGCCACGTTCCGGCTCCGCGACGACGAGGGCGTCGACATGGAGCCGGTGGCGTTCGGAACCCCGGGGCGGCTCGACGTGTGGCCGGTCGCCGGCGACTTCGACGGCGATGGCCGCGACACGGTGGGCTTCTACCAGCAGTCCGACGCCACCTTCGTGATCATGGTCGACGGCGGTGTGCGGTCCGCCCCGCTGTCGCTCGGCACCCCGTGGCGCAACGACACGCTGCCCGTCGTGGGCGACTGGGACGGCGACGGGCGCGACTCCGTCGGCGTCTACCAGCAGGCCGACACCACGCTGGCGCTGCTGGACGACGAGGGACAGGTGCTCGATCCGGACACGGTGGCCGCGCCGACGGAGCGGCCGGAGGGCACGACCCCGTTCGACGCCTTCCCCGCAGCCGGCGACTGGGACGGCGACGGGCGCGACGCCGTCGGCATCCTGTGGCGCACCGCCGGCACGATGGAGCTGCCCGTCCCGGACCTGGACGATCCCGGCGCCATCAAGGCCGTCCCGACCGACGTGTCGGCCTCGTCGCTGCCGGTCGCCGGCGACTGGAACGGCACCGACCTGATCACGCTGGACGAGCTGCGCCAGATCTACGGCCCGCTGCCCGACGAGGCCAAGGTGGCCGAGGGCCTTCCGGCGCTGAATGCGGCGATGGCCAAGGCCGGGATCTACACACCGGCCCGCAAGGCGGCCTTCCTCGCCACGATCCGCAACGAGAGCGGGTTCCGCTACGACGCCGTCGAGATGGGCAGCGACCGGCGCTACCGGGGCCGGGGCTTCATCCAGCTGACCGGCGACTTCAACTACCGGGCGGCCGGCGAGTTCGTCGGCGTCGACCTGCTGAACAACCCCGACCTGGCGCTGAACGGCCTGGTCAGCCCCGCCGTCGCGGCCTGGTACTGGACGGTGGCCCGCAACATCAACATGGCCGCCGACCAGCTCGACATGGCCGCCGTGAACATCGCCATCGGCTTCGCGCCCAGCATCCGGCGGGACATGGTCCGATGCGCCGACTTCATCGCCGCCCTGCGCTACTACAGCGGTGGCACGATCCCCGAGGGCGTCAACTGCGCCCGCAGCGAGGGCTCGCGCCGGCTGGCCTTCGCCGCGGTTGTCGCGCCCACCGCCCGCCCCGCCCTGCCGGGTGCGCCGTCCCCGGCCCCGTCGGCCCCGTCCGCCACGCAGCCCCCGGACCTGACGGCGGTGCCCCCGACCTGGGCCCCTGCCAGCGGCGGCTCGCCGGCCCCCGCGGTCCCCACGCTGCCGCCGGCGCCCCGGCCGGGCGGCACGCCCACGACCCCGCCGCCGACCGACCCGCCGGCCACGGAACCCCCGGCCACGGAGCCGACCACGCCGCCGGACGACACGACGACCTCCACCGAGCCGAGCACCACCACGTCGTCCGGCACCACGGTGGAGCCGTCGACGACCTCGTCGTCCGACACCTCGTCCACCGAGTCGACGGTGGTCCCCGACTCGACCTCGTCCACGACGCTGATCGACAGCCAGTACGCCCCCTGAACGCCAGAGTGCCGGCGGTGGGAGTCGAACCCACACTGGACAGGACCTAAACCTGTTCTCTCTGCCAGTTGGAGTACGCCGGCGGGCCGGCTGAGTTTAGGGCCGGACGGTGTGCGGCACCTCGGCTTCCCGCCGCTACCCTCAGCGGCCGTGAGCTTGATCCTTCCGACCGCCCAGACCACCTCGATGGTCAGCCCCACCCACGAGATCTTCAACCGCCTCCTGCGCGAGCGGATCATCTTCCTGGGCACCGAGGTCGACGACGACGTCGCCAACGTCACCTGCGCCCAGTTGCTGCACCTCGCCGGCGACGAGTCCGACCAGGACGTCTGGCTCTACATCAACAGCCCCGGCGGCAGCGTCACGGCCGGCATGGCCATCTACGACACCATGCAGTTCATCGAGCCCGACGTCGCCACCGTGTGCATGGGGCTCGGCGCCTCCATGGGCCAGTTCCTGCTCTGCGCCGGCGCCAAGGGCAAGCGTTACGCCCTGCCCCACGCCCGCATCATGATGCACCAGCCGTCGGGCGGCATCCGGGGCCAGGCGGCCGACATCGCCATCCAGGCCGAGCAGCTCCTCTACGTGAAGGAGCTCATGGCGGAGCGCATCGCGTACCACACGGGCCAGGACGTCGAGCAGATCCGGGCCGACTCCGAGCGCGACCGCTGGTTCACGGCCGAGCAGGCCAAGGACTACGGGATCATCGACAACGTGATCGTCAAGCGGGGCGAGATGCTCTAGGAGGTCAGCGGCGCAGCCGCTTGGCCGCGGTCGCCAGCGAGCGCAGCTCGCTCACCGCGTGCTCGAGGCCCTCGGGGTCCCGGTACAGGGCGGACCCGGCCACCAGGACGTTCGCCCCGGCCGCGGCGGCGCCGGCCGCGGTGTCCGGCCCGATGCCGCCGTCGACCTCGACGTCGCAGTCGTGGCCGCCGGCCTCGACCATGGCCCGCACCCGGGCGATCTTCGGCTCCATGGTGCGGATGTAGGCCTGGCCGCCGAAGCCCGGATTGACGGTCATGACCAGGACCATGTCGCACAGGTCCAGCACGTCCTCGACCGCCACGGCGGGGGTCGCCGGATTGAGGGCCACGGCCGCGTCGGCGCCGAGGTCGTGGATGCGGGCGAGGGTGCGGTGCAGGTGCCGGGTCGCCTCGGCGTGGACGATGACCAGCTCGCAGCCGGCCTCGACGTAGCGGGCCATCGACGCGTCGGGGTCCTCGATCATGAGGTGGGCCTCGAACGGCACGGTCACGTGCGCCCGGCAGGCCGCGATCACGTCCGGACCGAACGTGAGGTTGGGCACGAACCGGCCGTCCATCACGTCCCACTGGATCCGGTCGACGCCTGCCTTCTCGAGGGCCACGACCTCGTCGCCGAGCCGGCTGAAGTCGGCGGGCAGGACACTCGGGGCGATCTCGACAGCGGGGGCGTCCACGTGGTCATCCTAGGGTGACCGGGTGCCCGAGCTACTGCGCATCGACGGGGTCGCCGTGGGCGGCGACGGCGTGGCGCGGGAGGCCTCGGGGCGGGTCGTGTTCGTCGAGGGCGCGCTGCCAGGCGAGGTGGTGACGGCCGAGGTCACGGCCGAGCGCCGGGACTACGCTCGGGCGGTGGCGACGGGCGTCGTGGAGCCGGCGCCGGGACGGGTCTCGCCGCCGTGCCCGTTCGTGGCGGAGGGCTGCGGGGGATGCGGCTGGCAGCACGCCTCGGTCGCCACCCAGCGAGAGCTCGCGGTTGCGATGGTGACCGACGCGCTGGTCCGCTTCGGCGGCGTCGAGGATCCCGCGGTGGGGCCCGGGCCCGACCTGGCAGCCATCGGCTACCGGACCACGCTGCGTGGCGTCGCCGACTCCGGCGGCCGGTTCGCGCTGCGGCGCCGCCACGCCCACGACCTGGTGGCGGTGCCCGGCTGCCTGGTCGCCCACCCGCTGGTGGCCGAGGTGGCGGCCGCGGGGCGGTTCCCGCCGGGCGCCGCGGTGACGATCCGGGCGGGCGCCCGCACCGGCGACCGGCTTGTCGTCGTCGACGGCGCCGGGGCCGAGGACGTCCGGGTCCCGGACGGGGTGCGGGTGGTCACCGGGGACGAGCTGGACGCCGGCCGGCGGGCCTGGCTGTTCGAGGAGGTCGCCGGGACCCGGCTGCGGGTGTCGGCCCGCTCGTTCTTCCAGGCCGGTCCCGAGGCCGCGGAGGCTCTGGTCGCGGCGGTGATCTCGGCCCTCGGGGACGGCGAGGGCATCTCCCTGGCCGACCTGTACGGCGGTGTGGGCCTGTTCGCCGCCACCGCCGGCCGGGGGTTCGACCGGGTCACCGTCGTGGAGTCGTCGGCCTCGTCGTGCGCCGACGCCCGGGTCAACCTGGCCGGCCGCCCGGCCCGGGTGATGCAGGGTGACGTGGGCCGCTGGCGGCCGCGCCGGACCGACGCCGTGGTCGCCGACCCACCCCGGTCCGGGCTCGGCCGGGCCGGCGCGCGGGTCGTGGCCGGGACCGGGGCCGGGGCACTGGCGCTGGTGTCCTGCGACGCGGGCGCGCTGGGGCGCGACGTCGCCCTGCTGCGGCGGCACGGCTACGGGCTCGACACGGTCACCCTCGTCGACGCCTTCCCCCACACGCCGCACGTCGAGGTCGTGTCCGGATTCACCGGCTACTCAACGTGACGCCGGGCGGCGTATCGGACCGCCCGATCGCGGGCACCCTCGCTGGGTGTCGGTCGTCGGGTACCACGCCTCCCACGAACAGCTCCCCCCGAGCCGCCTGCTCGAGTGCGCGGTCCGGGCCGAGGCCGCCGGCTTCGCCGCCGTGTCGTCGTCCGACCACTTCACCCCGTGGAGCGGCCGGCAGGGCGAGTCCGGCTTCGCCTGGTCGTGGCTGGGCGCCGCCATGCACGCCACCTCGGTGCCGTTCGGCGTGGTGAACGCTCCCGGCCAGCGCTACCACCCGGCGATCATCGCCCAGGCCGCCGCCACCCTGGCCCAGATGTTCCCCGGCCGGCTGTCGGTGGCGCTCGGGTCCGGCGAGGCTTCCAACGAGCACATCACCGGCGGCCGCTGGCCGGCCAAGCCCGAGCGCAACGCCCGCCTCCTGGCCTGCGTCGAGGTCATCCGGGCGCTGCTGCGAGGCGAGGAGGTCAGCGCCGACGGCCCGGTCACCGTCGACCGGGCCAGATTGTGGACGCTGCCCGCCGAGCCGCCGGCCCTGGTCGGCGCCGCCCTCAGCGACGAGACGGCGCGCTGGTGCGGCGGCTGGGCCGACGGCCTGATCACCGTGCACAGGCCGCCCGAACCGCTGTCCCGGCTCATCAGTGCCTTCCGGGAGGGCGGGGGCGGGGACAAGCCGGTGCGGGTCCAGGTCAAGGTGGCGTGGGCGCCGTCCGAGGACGAGGCCCTGGCCGGCGCGTACGACCAGTGGCGCACCAACGTGTTCGACTCGGCGCTCATGGCCGACCTCGAGACGGTCGAGCAGTTCGAGGTCGCCGCCCGCCACGTCCGCCCCGACGACGTACGGGGCAGCGTGCTCGTGTCGGCCGACCTCAAGCAGCACACCGCGTGGCTGCACGAGATCCTCGACGCCGGCGCCGACGAGCTGCTCGTCCACCAGGTGCCACGTGACCAGGACGGCTTCATCGACGCGTTCGGCGCCGACGTCCTGCCCGAGGTGGCGGCCCGGTGAGCGTGCAGTTCACCAGCGACCAGTGGTGGAAGAACGGCGTCGTGTACTGCCTCGACGTCGAGACGTTCATCGACTGGGACGGCGACGGCGTGGGCGACCTGGCCGGCCTGGTGGAGCGCATCGACTACCTGGCCGGCCTCGGGGTCTCGACGCTGTGGCTCATGCCCTACTACCCGTCGCCCGACCGCGACGACGGCTACGACGTCACCGACTTCTACGGCGTCGACCCCCGTCTCGGGTCGCTGGGCCAGTTCGTCGAGGTCGTGCGGACGGCCCACGACAAGGGCATGCGGGTCATCGTCGACCTGGTCGTCAACCACACGTCGGACCGGCACCCCTGGTTCCGCTCGGCTCGGTCGTCCCCCGACTCGCCCTACCGCGACTGGTACGTGTGGGCCGACGACCCGCCCGACGACCCCCAGCTGTCCGAGACCTTTCCGGGCGAGCAGGGCGGCGTGTGGACGTATGACGAGAAGGCCGGGCAGTACTACATGCACCGGTTCTACGAGCACCAACCCGACCTGAACATCGCCAACCCGGACGTCCGGGAGGAGATCGCCCGGATCGTCGGGTTCTGGCTGCAGCTGGGGGTGAGCGGGTTCCGGGTCGACGCCGTGCCGTTCCTGATCGAGCTGGACGGCATCGAGGGCGCCCCTTCGGTCGACCCCCACCGCTACCTGAAGGAGCTACGGGCGTTCGTCCAGCGCCGGCAAGGCGACGCCATCCTGCTGGGCGAGGTCAACCTGCCACCCAAGCAGCAGCGGGCCTTTTTCGGCGACGAGGACGGGGACGAGCTCAACCTGGTCTTCAACTTCACGGTCATGCAGCGGATCTACCTGGCGCTGGCGCGGGGCGACGCCCGGCCGGTCGAGGAGGCGCTGGCCGACCTGCCCGACGTGCCGTTCGACTCGCAGTGGGCGACGTTCCTGCGCAACCACGACGAGCTCACCCTCGACCAGCTGTCGGACCAGGAGCGCGAGGAGGTGTTCGCCGCCTTCGGGCCCGACCCCGACATGCAGGCGTACGGCCGGGGGCTGCGGCGGCGGCTGCCGCCGATGCTGGGCGGGGACCCCGACCGCATCCGCATGGCGTACAGCCTGCTGTTCTCGCTGCCGGGGACGCCGGTGCTGTTCTACGGCGAGGAGATCGGCATGGGCGAGAACCTGGAGGTCCCCGGGCGCCAGGCGGTGCGGACGCCGATGCAGTGGTCGGACGAGCCGGGCGGCGGGTTCTCGACCGCGCCACCCCGCCGGTTCCCGGCGCCGCTCGTCGAGGGTGAGTTCGGGCCGCTGGCGGTCAACGTCGCCCACCAGCGGCGCGACCCCGGGTCGCTGCTCAACTGGTTCGAGCGCCTGATCCGCCGGCGGCGCGAGACACCGGAGCTGGGCCTCGGGACCTGGGCAGTCATCCCGACGGACCCGCCGTCGATCCTCGCCCATCGGTGCGACTGGCGGGACTCGACGGTGGTGGCGGTCCACAACTTCTCGGCCGAGCCGTGCCGAGTGGAGGTCCCCCTCGACGGCCTCGACGACGCCGTAGCGGCGGACGACCTGCTCAACGGCACCGGGGAGCGCCCGCTCGACGCGCCGGTGATCCCGCTGACGGTCGGGGGCCACGGCCACCAGTGGTTCCGCATCCGGCGCGCCGGCCGCCGGCTGGCGCCATGAACGCCCCGGTCGGGGGCGAGGAGCATGCACGGGCCCTTGCCTCCGGCCGGGGTTTGCCCTGGCCGTGGTCGTCGTAACCGGTTAAAGTAGAACGATGCCACCGACAGGACTGACCGAGGACGCCGGCTGGGAGATCGGCGTCTCCCGCACGTTCGACCGCAGCGTCGATGAGGCGTGGCAGATCGTGACCGGCCCGGAGGGCCTGGCCCGCTGGTTGGGCACGGACGCCATACCGACGGACCCGGGCTCGGACTACGAGACGCCGGACGGCACGACGGGAGAGATCCGCAGCTACCGCCCCGGCGACCGCGTCCGCCTGACCTGGCGCCCCAAGACGTGGGACCACGACTCCACGGTCCAGGTGGCGGTCTCCGCCAGCGGCCGCAAGGCGGTCGTCCGCTTCCACCAGGAGCGCCTCGCCAACGAGCAGGAACGCAACCAGATGCGTGAGCGCTGGCGCGCCGCCCTCGACTCCCTGACCCCGCTCCTGACCTGATCTGAGCCAGACGAGCCCCGGATAGGTCAGACGGCGGTCGTGGCTCTCTCGTGGCCGCGGATGCGGTCGGCGGCTCGGTACCAGTCGTAGGTGGACCGGAGGCCGGTGGGGAGGTCGATCGTCGGGTGCCAGCCGAGGGCCTGGATGCGGGTAGCGTCGAGGACCTTGCGGGGCGTGCCGTCCGGCTTCGTGGCGTCGAACGTCAGGGTTGCGTCCGGGCGGACCACGTCCCGCACCGCTTCGGCGACCTCCCGCACCGTGTGGTCGACCCCGGTCCCGACGTTGACCAGGTCCGGCGGGTCGTCGTGGGCCATCAGGAGAAGACATGCGGACGCCAGGTCGTCAACGTGGAGCAGCTCCCTGCGGGGAGTGCCCGTCCCCCACACCTCGACCGTGGAGGCGCCCGCCAGCTTGGCCTCGTGGAAGCGGCGCATCAGCATCGGGACCAGGTGGCCGCCGACGTCGTCGAAGTTGTCGTTCGGGCCATACAGGTTCGTCGGCATGGCGGCGACGAAGTCGTCGCCGTACTGAGAGCGGTACGACTGGCACAGCTTGATGCCGGCGATCTTCGCGATCGCGTACGCCTCGTTCGTCGGCTCCAGCGGGCCCGCCAGAAGCTGGTCCTCCGTGATCGGCTGGCGCGCCTGCCGGGGGTAGACGCAGCTCGAGCCCAGGTAGAGCAGGCGGCTCACCCCGTGCTCGTGGCTGGCGTGGACCACCGTGCCGTGGATCAGCATGTTGTCGTAGAGGAACTCGGCCGGCCTGGCGGCGTTGGCCATGATCCCGCCGACCTTGCCGGCCACCAGGAACACGTAGTCCGGCCGATTGGCCCGGAACCAATAGTTGACGGCCGCCTGGTCCCGCAGGTCGAGCTGGTCGCGGGTGGCGGTGAGGATGCGGGTGTGGCCGAGCGCCTCCAGGCGCCGGACGAGGGCCGAGCCGACCAGCCCGCGGTGGCCGGTCACGAAGATCCGCGCATCGCGGGGCAGGCCACCCCCGCCGCCTGCCGGCGTCCCGGCCGACAGGGCGGCCCGGGCCTGGGTGTAGGAGAGGCCGGTCTCCGCCATGCGGGCGCGCACCAGCCGCTTGAAGTCCTTGTCGTCGGTCACGGTGTCCTCCTCGGGTCCCCGCCACGGCGCTCCCCAGCTGCGCCGGCGAGGTCAGAGGCCACAGGGTCGCCGGACGACCCGAGGATGCGCTCCCCTTCGCTCCCAGGGGCGGCCCGGCTGGGGCGGGCCACCGCGGAGCTGGGCGGCGGGTCCATCGCCGCCGCCGAGCCTGGCAGCGAGCCGGCGCGCCGTCAAGGGCGCCGGCTGCACCGCTCGGCGACCAGGGGAGGGCTACGTGCGGGTGAAGTCCGACACGTGGCCCATCACCCGGTCGAGCGTGCCGTCCTCCAGGCAGCCGAGCAGCCGCTTGCGGCCGTTCTCGCCGATGGCCGGGGTGATCGTGACCTCGTAGCCGTCCGCGGGGGCCGGTGCCACGGCGGTGACGTCGCCCGGGACCGTGGCCGAGCAGACGGCCCACAGGGCGAGGGCGGCCGAGTCGTCGCCACCCCGGTAGCCCCTCGTGGCCACGTCGAAGGTGACGATCGTGGACGAGTCCGGGTCGACCGGGTCGGGCCGGTTCTGGGTCAGCTCGGCCAGGCCGAGGATGCCCACGCCGGTCACCACGGCCAGGACCAGGATTCCGAGCGCCTTCACGGCCGCCTCCCGATCGGTCCCCGCAGCAGGTCCACGGGACGCTGGCGGTCGCTGACGAAGCCGTCCGCCGGCAGGGCGAGGGTGCCCAGCTGGGCGGCCAGGCCCTTCTCGGCCACGGGCGTGACGGTGGCTCGGGCCACGCGCTCGACGACCCAGGCGATGCCCGAGAGCAGCACGCCGGCGCCCATGAGCACGGGCACGAAGACGTTCATCTGCTCGGGCCTCGACAGCCAGGCGAAGCTGACCCGGGCCGGTGGCCGGGCGGCCTGGATCCGGTCCCGCCGCACGGCGCTCGCCGGCGCCTTGGCGGCTTCGATCTGGGCGTCGAGGCGCTGGTTGATGGACTTGAGCCGCTGGGCCAGAGCCGATCCCATGACCGCCACCTCCGCGGCGATGAAGATCGCGGCGGACATGAGCGCCCGGTTCCACTCCCACCGGTACAGGTAGACGAAGGTGTAGGCGCCGGAGGCGGCCAGGGTGGCCCCGCCGAGCAGCGTGCGCAGGATTCGGGTGTTCATCGCCGGGCTCCGATCTCGACATGGCGCCCGGTCGGCCGGGCGCCCACCAGGCTGTGCCGGGTCGACAGGTCGACGACGACCGGCGAGTGCAGGGTGACGACGTTGCTGATCTCGTCCTCGGGCGCCTCGCCCGCCGGGGCGAGGACGTCGACGGTGCCGGCCGAGCCGTCCACCGCCAGCAGGTCGCCGTCCCGGTAGCGCTCGGTGGCGCCGGCGTGGCCGACGACCGTGGGCACACCGTGCTCCCGGGCCAGGATGGCCAGGTGGCTGAGCGGGCTACCGGTCTCGGCCACCAGCCCGCCGAGGCGGGGGATGATCGTGGCCAGCCGGGGGTCGAGGTGGGTGACGACCAGGACCGCGCCCGCCGGCGGGTCGCCGCCGAGGTGGGCCGGGCCGGTGCCCTCGCCGCCGCCGGCGCCGACACCGGCGTCGCCGGCGGTCGCGGCGGCGACCGCGACCGGGCGGTTGTCGCTGGTGAGCCGGAACTGGGCCGGCAGGGGCTTGGGCGGGTTCGCGGTCGGGTCGGCGCGGTCGGCGAGGTCGCCGGGCACCATGCGGTCGACGGCCGCGGCCCGCAGCTCGTCCAGGCCCAGGAGCCGGACGGCGGTCTGATCGGGCACGACGCCCACGCGCACCAGCCGGCAGCCGAGCTGCCAGGCCGCGCGGGAGATCAGCTCCTGGACCCACCGGGCCCGGAGGCGCAGCGCCTCCCGGGTCACGGCGGCGTCGTCGGGCGCCTCGGCGGGGCCGGATGCGGCGATCGACGCCAGGGCCCGCAGGTCGAGGCCGGCCAGGGGCTGGTCGTCGCCGATCCGGGGCGGGGTCAGGGCCAGCACGACCGGGTGGGTCTCGACCAGCTCGTCGATGTCGACACTCTCGGCGCGGGCCTCGGCCAGCGCCGACATGGCCAGCGAGGCGGCCGTGACGCCATGGCCAGGGTCCGGAATCAGCATCCCCGCCAGGGCCTCGTAGCCGTGCAGTGCCCGCAAGGCGGTGCGGCCGTTGTCGATGACCGCCAGCAGGTCGCCGTTGGACAGGTCGTCCAGCCGGGGGACCGCGGCCAGGTCGGTGTCGACCTGCTCGATGAGGTCCCGGGCCAGGGCCGGCAGGGCCCGGCTCAGCCGGCCGGTCCGCCAGGCGCTGCGCAGGCGGCGGGCCGGCGGGCGGGGGTCGAGCTTGCGCAGGAGCTTGTGGCGCACCGGGGCGACGCCCAGGTGGACCAGGTCGGCGACGGCCCAGCCGTCGACGTGGCGGGCGACCGGCGAGCGCCGCAGCGCGCCGGCCGAGGCCGCCCCGGTGAGCAGGAGCGCCTGCTCCAGGCCCTCGGACATCGGCGCCAGCCAGACGTCGGCCTCGAGCCGAGAGAGCGGCTCGGGGAACGTCTCGGCCAGCGGCCCGGCGCCCAGCACGTGGCCGCCCGGCTTGCCGGTCGGGGTGGTGATGGGGCGGCTCTGGAGCAGCCACAGCGTGCCGTCGTGGTCGATGGCCCACTCGATGTCCTGCGGTCCGCCGAACGCGTCGGCCGCCTGCCGGGCCAGGCCGGCGAGCGCCCGCAGCGCGGGGCGGGGGAGCAGGGCCGGCGAGCCGACGGGCTGGTCGAGCAGGCGGCCGCGGGGGGAGATCGCGGCCGTCCACCCGTCCTCCTGGCCGCTGACCAGCGAGTCGGGCCCGCCCTCGACGGCGGACACCAGCAGGCGGTCGGCCCGGCCGGACACCGGGTCGGCGCCGAACAGGACGCCGCCCCACCGGGGGGAGAGCTGGGGCTGGACGAGGACGGCCATGCGGGCGTCCTCGACGGTGGCGTTGGCGCCCGAGGCCAGGACCTCGTCGACCGCGGCGACGAAGTCGGCCCACGACCTGACGTCCAGGACCGACGTGAACACGCCCGCCATGGACGAGCTCCCGCCGTCTTCGTTGGTGGACGAGGACCGCACGACCAGCGGCTGCTCGCCGCCGGCGGCAAGGGCGTCCCAGGCCATGCGGGCGGGGCTGGGCCGGTCGTAGCGCGACGGGTGCGACCAGCCGCGGTGGTCCCAGGCGGTGGTGAGCACCACGCCGGGCAGGACCGGCAGGCCGGCGGCCCGGGCACGGGCGAGGTTGGCGGCTTTGGCACCGGCGAGCGACCCCTCGGTCGCACCGTGGTCGGCGAGATCGAGCAGATCGGCTCGTCGGAGAGCAGCAGGGGTCGTGGTCTCCATGGCGCCACCTTGCAGGGCGGCGCTTGCACCGTGGTTGCGACCCGCTTGCAGCGGGCTGGCAGGCCCGTGACCTGGTCAGACGGCCGTAGCGAGGTTCCGTTTCAGCGTCCGGTCGACGGCCAGCAGGGCCAGGCCGACGATGATCATGAGCAGGCCCATCCCCCCGGCGAAGGCGGCCACGCCGAAGGCCACGACCGACGTGAACAGCGATGCCCGCAGGAACGACGCGGTCATCACCGTTTCGCGGCGCGGGTCGTCCTGGTCCAGCTCGGCGTAGGTCTGGCCGTCGCTGGCCTCGAGGGCGTGCTCGTTGATGACCTCTGCCTCGGCGTAGGCGGTGAACGGGCCCTCGACCGGGTCGCCGGCGAAGTTGTCGGCGTCGTCGGACACGACGATCTGCTCGTCCGCCAGCTGGTCCCGGACGACGAACCAGGTGACGACGCCGGCCCCGATGAGGATCACCCCACCGACGAGGGCCAGGACGGCGAGCAGCCGCAGCGGCCCGGTGGACACGCGCCGACGCTGGTGGGCGGGCGGGACGGCCTCCGCCGTCGTGGTGTCGGGGGTGGGCGGGGGCGCGGGTGCCGTCGGCGGAGCGGCCGCCGGCTCCGGCTTGGTCGCGGGCTCCGGGCCTCCCGTGGCCGGGTGGGGCCGCTCGGCGGTGGCGGCGGGCTCGGTGGAGGGGTCGGGCCGCTCGGCGGCGGTTCGGGGCGCGTCGGGCGCCTGAGCCGCCTGCTCGGCCGCCGAGCGGGGTTCGTCGGGACCGGGTGCGGGATCGTCGCTGCTGGGAGTGGTCATGGCGAGGCTCCTTCCGGAGGCCGTCGAGCGCTATCGCAGAGAAGCATCCCCACGACGCCCCGCTCCTTCAAGGACCAGTTGCGTCCAGGCGCCGGCGGGCGGACACCGCCTCGGTGGGCGGCAGCCCGCCGCGACCGCCCGCCGGTAGGCGACGTGTGCCTCGTCGGTGCGGCCCAGCCGCCGCAGCAGCCGGTCGGGCGGTCAACGCTCGTAGACGCCCAGGTCGACGGCCTTCACCGAGGCCCACACCTCGGCCCCTGGCGCCAGGTCGAGGTCGGCCACGGCCGCCACGGTCACCTCGGCGACCACGGAGATCGGCCCGTCGAGCTGGACACGGACCCGGTCGTGCCCGGCCTCCAGGTCGACGACCCGGGCGGGCCAGGTGTTGCGGGCGCTGCCCTCGGGGCGGTGCCGGTGGAGGGCTACGGCCTGGGGCCGGACCGCGACCGCCACCTCGGGCCCCGGCGGCGGGTCGGCCACCACGAGCTCGGCCCCGCCGTCGAGCACCACGGTGTGCTCGCCGGCGGCTCTGCCGGTCAGCAGGTTGAGGCCGACAAGCTCGGCCACGTAGTCCGACCGGGGCCGGCGGGCCACCTCGTCCGTGGTGCCCTGCTGGGTGATACGGCCCGCCTCCAGCACGACCAGCCGATCCGCCAGCACGAGCGCGTCGACCGGGTCGTGGGTCACCAGCAGCCGGGTGCCCGAGAACGTACGCAGGTGACGCCGCAGCTCCGCCCGGACGTGAACCCGGGCCCGGGCGTCGAGGGCGGCCAGCGGCTCGTCGAGGAGGAGCATTCGGGGCTCGGTGGCGAGCGCCCGGGCCAGCGCCACCCGCTGGGACTGGCCGCCCGACAGTGTGCGGGGGCGCTCGCCGGCCATCGCTGCCAGGCCCACCCGGTCGAGCCAGCCCGCGGCGCGGGACCGGGCCTCGGCCTTGGCGATGCCGCGGGCCCGGAGCCCGAAGGCGACGTTGTCGAGCACGGTCATGTGCTGGAACAGCAGGTAGTCCTGGAACACCAGGCCCACCGGCCGGTTCGCGGGCGGGACGAAGACGCCGGCGGCCGGGTCGTCCAGCACGGCGCCGTCCAGCACCACCGATCCCTCGTCGACGGGCATGAGGCCCGCCACCGCCCGCAGCATGGTCGTCTTGCCGGCGCCGTTGGGCCCCAGGAGGGCGACCACCTCGCCGTCGCCCACCTCGATGTCGCAGACCAGGTCGAGCTCGCCGAGCCGCAGCCGGACGTCGGCCCGCAGCACCTCAGGCCGCCAGCCAGCGGTCGCGCAGGGGGACCAGCACGCCGAGCGACACCGCGATCAGCACCAGCGACAGTGCGATGGCCGCGTCCCGGTCGGACTCGAGCGCCAGGAAGACGGCCAGCGGCATCGTCTGGGTGCGGCCCTGGAGGTTGCCGGCGAACGTCACGGTCGCCCCGAACTCGCCGAGCGCCCGGGCCCAGCACAGCACGGCCCCGGCCGCCACCGACGGCGCCACCATCGGCAGGGTCACCCGGCGGAACACCATCCACCGCCCGGCGCCGAGCGTGGCCGCCGCGTCCTCGTAGCGCCGGTCGGCGGACCGCAGCCCGGCCTCCACCGTGACCACCAGGAACGGCAGCGCCACGAATGTGTTGGCGGCGATCACCCCCCACAGCGAGAAGGGCAGGAGGAAGCCTGTGCCGTCGTAGACGGGGCCGCCCAGCAGGCCTCGCCGGCCGAAGGCGAACAGCAGGGCGGCGCCGCCCACCACCGGCGGCAGGACCATGGGCAGGACCACGATCGCCCGGGCCAGCGACCGCCCGGGCATCTCGGTGCGGGCCAGCACCCAGGCCAGGGGGATGCCGATCACCAGCGAGATCCCGGTGGCCGCGAACGCGCTGATCAGCGACAGCCGCAGCGCGTCGGTGACCAGGGGGTTGCTGAGGCGGTCGCCTAGCGACGACCAGGGCGCCCGCTGGAGCAGCGCCAGGAACGGGATCACCAGGAACGCGAGTGCCAGCGCCGCCAGCGGGACCAGCCCCCAGGGGGGACGGGCCCCGCGGCGGCGCCGACCCGCGCTCATGCCGGCAGGAACCCGAACGACTCGAGGATCTCCTGGCCCTCGCCGGACAGCACGAACGCCACGAACGCCTCTGCCACCTCGGGGCTGGCCGCGCGGGACAGGGAGGCGATCGGGTACTCGGCGATCACGTTGTCCTCCTCGGGGATCTCGACGCCCTCGACCGCGTCGCCGGCGGCGAGTACGTCGGTGGTGTAGACGATCCCGGCGTCGAGGTCGCCGGCCTCGACCTTGGTGAGCAGGCTACGCACGTCCGGCTCGTCGGTGTCCTGGGCCGGTGTCACGCCCGCGTTGGCAAGGGCCTCCCGACCGAACTCGCCGCAGGGCACCTGCTCGGCGCACAGCCCGATCAGAAGGTCGGGGTCGGCGAAGTCGTCGAGGCCGTCGACGTCCCCGGGGTTGCCGGCGGGGACGGCGATCTCCAGCTCGTTGCGCACGAACACCTGCTCCTCGCCCTCGACCTCGCCGGCCTCGACCACCTGGTCCATGTTGGAGGGGTTGGCCGAGGCGAAGACGTCGGCCGGCGCGCCGGCCAGGATCTGCTCGCGCAGGGCGGAGCTGGCGCCGAAGTTCAACTCGACCGCGGCCTCCGGGTTGGCCTCCTCGAACGCGGTGGCGACCTCCTCGAACGCGTCGGTGAGCGAGGCGGCCGCGAACACGGTGATCGAACCGGACAGGCCCTCGGCCGCGGGCTCGGGGCCGGACGGGCTGGCGCTCCCGCTCCCGCCGGCGTCGTCATCGCCGCAGGCGGCGAGGGCGAGCAGCAGGGAGCCCGCCAGCAGCAGCCGGGCGCCACGGTGGAGTCGCATCATGTCCCCTGTCCGTCGACTAGTTGCAGTGACACTAGTCGCCGACCCGTGGGAGGATCGGGCGGTGGCCCTGCGGGACTCGCTGTCGCTCAACGAATGGGCGGTCCTCGCCTGCCTGGTCGAGCGGCCGCGACATGGCTACGACATCGCCGCCGCCCTCGATGCCGCCACCGACCTCGGCACCGTGTGGCGGGTGCCGCGCCAGTTCGTGTACCGGGCGCTCGACCGGCTCCACGCGCTCGGGCTCGCGTCACCCCGCCGCCAGGAGCCGGGCGAGGGCGGCCCGCCCCGCCAGGTCTATGCCGCCACGGCGCAGGGCCGACTCCGCCTCGACCGCTGGCTGGCCGAGCCGGTGCAGCACCTGCGCGAGGTCCGCAGCGAGCTGCTGCTCAAGCTGGTGCTGGGCCGGCGCCTCGGCGTCGATCCCCGGCCGCTCGTCGAGGCCCAGCGGGACCGGTTCGCCCCCGCCCTGGACGCGCTGGCGGTGCCGCCACCCGGCGACGACCCCGTCGCCCTGTGGCGGCACCACTCGGCAGCGGCCGTGGCCGCCTTCCTCGAGAACTACTCGACGAACTCTTCGGATGCCCCCACCAGCGCGTAGATCACCAGGATGTAGAGCCCCAGCACCATGAGCGCCCAGGCCGGCGACGCAAAGATCATCAGCACCGACAGCGAGGCGCCGATGAACGCCCAGATGAGGCCGAGCATCTGGCCCAGCGGGTGCCGGGTCCAGATCAGCCAGGCAATGACGAGTTGCACGATGCCGAGGATCAGCCAGAACCAGCCCCAGGCCGAGATGTCGATGCCGTACAGCACCTCGGCGATGCGTTCGGTCTGGTCGTCCTCGGCGATCGCGGCGATGCCCGTGAGGATGTTGTAGATAGCGACGATGCCGGCGATCACCGCGGCGAATGACACCCACCCACTGCGGATCTCGGGTCTCCTTGACATGTCCACCTCCGGAGAAGGCAGCAATTTGCTGCGCAGGTCTGGAGGGATGGTCGGCGGCTAGGACGCGACCGGCATCACCCCGTGTGGGTGACGGTCGTCGCCGCACGCTCCGGGATGTTCCGCGGTGGCGGCCCGTCCCGCCCGGCGTTCGGCGAGGCCGGCGGGCCGTCCGGCTTCCCGCCCTGGTCCGGCGGTCCCCTGTCCGGCTGTGGGCCCGGGTCGGCCGGCGGCCCGGGGTCGCCCGGCGAGCCGTCGTCCGGCGCCAGCTCGGTCGCACCCGGGTCGGCCGGCGGCCCGGGCTCGGCCGGGACCGGATCCACGGGCGCCGGCTCGGCAGGCTCCTCCGCCACCGGTTCCTCGACCGCCGGCTCGGCGGTCACCGGATCGACCGCGGGTGCCGCCGGCGGGTGGTCGCCCGCCACGTCCGCCTGCGGTGCCGGTGCGGGCTCGGAGGCCTCGACGGGCACGGGATCTGCGACCGGCGCAGGCCCGGCGTCGGCCGGCGGCTGCGGCTCGCCGATCGAGGGCTCGTCCGACCTGGCGGCGCCCTCGTCGGTCAGCATCTCGGCCGGCACCGCCACCGTCGGGGCCAGGCGGTCGCCGATCATCGGCACCACGCGCTCGGCCACCGCCGGCACTACCACGGTCGCCGCCACCGTCGCCGCGATGCCGGTCGTCGCGGCCGCGGCGGCGGCCACGCCCACGAGGCTGGCGGTCGTGGCGGCCGCGGCCTTCATGGCCACGACTCGGCCGAGCGTGCGCAGCCCGCTCGAGCGGGGGATCCGGGAAAGCGTCGAGCTCTCCGTCGCCCGGTGCATCGTCGCCACCACCACCGGCTCGTCCACCAGCTCGTGAGGCTCGGCGGGTCCCTTGGCCCGGTGGATCAGCGAGCGGACGTCGCGGTACCAGGCGGGCGCATCGGGATCGCGGGTGATCCCCTCCCACACGCCGTCGGCGACGTCGTGGTCGAACTGGGTCATGTCGGCCCACAGCTCGTCGCGGTGGGTCATGCGACCACCCCGTCGCCGGAGCGGGACGCAAGCTGGCGCAGCGCGCGGTGGCACAGCACCCGGACCGCGCCCGGCGGCCGTCCCATGATGCGGGCTGTCTCGGCCACCGACAGGCCGCCGACCACCCGCAGGAGGACGGCTTCGGCCTGGTCGCTGGTGAGCTGGGCCACGAGCGCGTCGACCGCGCCCTGGGCGCCGATGCGATGCATCACCTCGGTGGCGGGATCGCCGCCCAGGCCCCACTCGTCGACCGTGTCCAGACGCTCGCTCGCCACCACGTCGGTGCGCTGGCGGGCGGCCCGGCGCCGATGGTCGATCAGGCGCCGGCGGGCGATCGTGAACAGCCAGCTGCGGAAGCCGGCCTCGTCGCCCCGGAACTGGCACAGGCTCCCGGCCACCGCGATCCACACCTCGCCGGCGAGGTCGTCGGCCGCCCGGGGCTCCTGAGCCCGGAAGTAGCGCAGCAGGGGTGGTTGGTAGGCGCGGAACAACTCGGTGAGCGCCCAGTGCTCACCGTTGCCCGCCGCCGCTACGACGTCCGGAAGATCAACGTCACGGATCATCTGCCCGCCGCGAGGCTAGCCACGGCTTGTGGAGCGATGCCACTAATTGTGATGGAAGTCTCGGTCGGCGGCGCGCCGGCCAAAAAAGACGAACCGCCGGCCCGGGTGCCGGCGGTTCGTCGGTGACTCACGCCCCGCAGGGGCGGAGGGTCAGATGACCCGGACGTTCTGCGCTTCGTCCCCCTTGCGACCGGGTCCGATGTCGAACTCGACCGTCTGGCCCTCGTTGAGGGTCTTGTACCCCTCCGCCTGGATGTTGGAGAAGTGGACGAAAACGTCGTCGCCGTCCTCACGCGAGATGAAGCCGAAGCCCTTCTCCGCGTTGAAGAACTTCACAGTTCCTGTAGCCAATGCTCTCTCTTCTCTAGGTCCGAGCGGTCCGCGCGACCGACTCGGCCGGCCACTGTACCGGACTCCGCAGCTACTACTTGTAGCGGTAGGTGATGCGCCCGCGGCTCAGGTCGTAAGCAGAGACCTCGACCTGCACGCGGTCGCCCGGCAGGATGCGGATGCGGTTCTTGCGCATCTTCCCGCTCAGGTGGCCCAACACGGTATGACCGTTGTCGAGCGCGATGCGGAAGTGGCCGCCCTTGAGGGCTTCCTCCGTGCGGCCCTCGAGAATGAAGGCGTCGTCCTTGGTTTTCGGCAAGCGTCGATCCTCGCTCTAGTCAGCCCGTACAGCCTACGGGAAAAACGCTGAAGATCAGCGGGTCACCAGCCCGGCGGCGGCACGAAGGGGCCGACCGACCGCTCGATGTGCCGGGCCACGGCGATCACCGTGCGGTCCTCGAGGTACGGGCCGACCACCTGCACGCCCACCGGCAGGCCGTGGCGGGTGCGGCCCGCGGGCACCGACGCGGCCGGCAGCTGCAGCGCCCCAAAGCCGGCGCACCAGCGGGTGGCGTCCCAGTAGGGCAGCGCGGCGCCGTCGACGTCGAGGGTGGCGGACGCCGCATCCTCGACGTCGCGGTCGAGGTGGGCGAACGCCGGGATCGGCATGACCGGCGCCAGCAGCGCGTCGTAGCGGCGGAAGAAGTCGGCGTAGGCGGCGCGCAGCCGGCGGCGCTCCTCGTCGAGCGCGACCCAGTCCCGGTGGCGCAGCGCCACCGCCCGGGCCCAGCGGCGGTCGTCGG
>DASRJM010000012.1:0-44374 GCA_035649475.1 Acidimicrobiales bacterium | reverse complement strand
GCGCTCGCCCGCTTCAGGGCGTCGATCCAGAACAGCAGCTCCATGAAGTTGTCGTTGGCGGGGAAGGCCGTGCCCTGCACCAGGAACACGTCCCGGCCCCGCACGTTCTCCAGCACCCGGACGAACAGGTTGCCCTCGGAGAAGTGCAGCAGCTCCGAGCGCCCCAGCTCGCACCCCAGGTAGTCGGCGATCGCCGTGCCGAGCCTGCGGCTGGCGGACCCGGCGAACAGCAGGAACTCCTCGTCCACGTGCCCCGACGCTACTTGCGCGGAACGCCAGTCGGCGCTACGCCGGGCCGACCAGGTCCCAGCGATTGCCGGCGATGTCGAGGAACACCGCCACCCGGCCGTAGGGCTCGGCCCGGGGCGGCTCGACGAACTCGACGCCGTCGGCCGCCAGCCGGGCGTGGGCGGCGTCGACGTCGTCGACCCGGAGGAAGAAGCCGACCCGCCCGCCGGCCTGGCGGCCGACGACGGCGCGCTGCTCCTCGCCGTCGGCCCGGGCCAGCAGCAGGCCGGTGGCGGCGCCCGGCGGACGGACCACGACCCAGCGCTTGGGGCGACCGTCGCCGGTCCGGGCCGGCGCGTCCGAGACCAGGTCGAACCCCAGCGTCCCCACGAAGAAGGCGATGGCAGGGTCGTACTCGTCGACGACGACGGTCACCAGGTCGACGTGCACGACGGCTCAGGTCTGGCGGCCCAGCTCCACCAGCGCGACGAGCAGGCAGCCGGTGGCGGCCACCGACAGTGCCGCCCGCAGGTGGTTCCACCGGATCCAGCGGTCCTCGTCGAAGGCGCGGCGAACCGCCGCGTGGTCAGGGACGGCGTCCACCGGGCCCGCGGCCTTGAGGGCGTCGTTGCGGGGGAGGTGGATCCGCCCGGTGATGACCACCACCGCCAGGTAGAGGACGAAGGCGGCGGCACTCCAGGCCGCGACCGCCCCCTCGCCCAGCCCGAGCAGCGCTGCCAGCGCCGGCAGCACCAGGGCACCCAGGTACATGGCGAGGAAGACCGGGCTCAGGATCGACCGGTCGACCTCGCCGAAGGCGCCCACGAACGTGCGGTCGTCCGTCCGGCGCAGGCCGGCCATGACCGCCGTCGAGAAGATGGCGAACACCCCCGCCATCATCCCGGCGGCGAGCGCCGCCAGCCCCAGCACGATCCCGAGAACAGCATCCATGCCCCGAGTGTGCCGCCCCGGCGTCACCGCACGGCGGCACCCTTGCGCTCCTGCAGCAGCCAGCCGTTGCCGTCGGGGTCGCTGAACGACGCGAACGTGCCGTAGTCGGCCCGCTCCGGGTGCAGTCCGGGGGTCTGGCCCTCGGCCCCGAAGTGGAACGGCTCGGTGACGTCGACGCCCTTCGCCGCCAGGTCGTCGCGGGCGGCCTCGATGTCGGTCACGACGAGGTGCAGGCCCTGGATGCTGCCCGGATCGGCCTGCGTCAAGCCGATGCCGAAGCTGACCGAGCAGGCCGACCCCGGGGGCGTGACCTGCACGACCCGGAAGGCGTCGCCCGCTCGGTGGTCGACGTCCACGTTGAACCCGGCCCCCTCGTAGAAGGCCTTGGCCCGGTCCACGTCGGTCACGGGGACGATCAGAAGCTCCAACTTCATGTCCATCGTTCTGGCTCCTTGGTGTCGGATCGGATGCACGTGCAACGCCCGCCGGCCCGGGAACTCATCGCGGCGCTCCCGGGTCGTTTGCTTCTCCGCGTGGTCGGGTAGCCACCAGGAACGTGACGGACCGCAACGACCAGACCTCGACCATGCGCATCCCCACCGTCGGGACCACCGTGAAATCCCTCGAGCAGGTGCCCCGGGTGGGAACGTGGGAGATCGTCGACCACGGCAGCTGCCCGGGCAACGGGCGTCTCAAGGCCCTGACCCGCGACGAAGCCGCGCCCCTGTGCCCGGCGTGCAGCACGGCGGTGCGGTGGCAGTTGACGCACATTGCGCCGACCGTGGCGAGCGACCACCTCGGGGCCGGCCCCCTGCCCTGACGACGCCGCTCCTGACCCTTGCCTGACGCGCGCCGCACGGCGCGGAGCGCAACCGGTGCACCTGGTGCGGAGCGTGGCGAATATTTCACGATCGGTCCTTCGCCCGCGGTCGATCAGCCCCTAGCGTCCCCGCATGGCAACCGACCCGACCGCACCGGACGCGATCGTCCTCATCCACGGCTTCTGGGTCACCCCCCGAAGCTGGGAGGACTGGAAGGCGTACTACGAAGGCAAGGGCTACACGGTCCTGACCCCCGGCTATCCCGGCTTCGACGTCGAGGTCGAGGCCCTCAACGAGGATCCGACCCCGGTGGCGGAGCTGACGGTCCCGAAGATCGTGGCCCATCTCGAGGAGGCCATCAGCGGGCTGGACCGGCAGCCGATCCTCATGGGCCACTCCGCCGGCGGCGTCTTCACCCAGCTGCTGATGGACCGGGGTCACGGCGCGGCGGGCGTCGCGCTGTGCTCGGCGCCGCCCGAGGGCGTGCGGACCGTGCCGTGGTCGCAGGTCCGCTCGACGTTTCCCGTGCTCAAGAACCCGGCCAACCGCCACAAGGCCGTCCACTACGACTTCGAGCAGTGGAACTACGCGTTCACCAACACGTTCCCCACCGACGAGGCCGAGCGCCTGTACGAGCGCTACGCGGTCCCCGTGTCGGGGCGGATCCTGTTCGAGAGCGTGCTCGCCAACGTCAAGCCCGGCCACCAGGACACCTGGGTGAACTACGACAACCCGGACCGGGCCCCGCTGCTGTTCGTGTCGGCCACCGACGACAACATCATGCCGCCCAAGGTCCAGCGGTCGAACGCCGCGAAGTACTCGTCGGCCACGGTCACCGAGGTCGTCGAGTACCCCGGGCCTCACCTGCTGCCGGCCCGCCCGGGCTGGGAGGAGGTCGCCGACTTCGTCCTCGACTGGGCCGTGCGCCACGCCACCGGGCCGGCGGCGGGCGGCGGCGCCGCTGCCGGGCCCGGGTGAGCACGGTCCGGCTCACCCACATCGGCGGCCCCACCGTCGTCCTCGAGGTCGCGGGCTGGCGGATCCTCACCGACCCCACGTTCGACCCGCCGGGCGGAATCTACTCGTTCGGTCTGGGCACCTCCTCTCGGAAGGTGTCCGGCCCGGCGATCCCGGCCGCGGAGCTCGGCGCGATCGACGCCGCCCTCGTCAGCCACCACCACCACGGCGACAACCTCGACGTCGCGGGCCGGGACCTGCTGGCCAGCGCCGGCACGGTCGTGAGCACGACGGCGGGCGCTCGGGATCTGGGCGGCGGCGCGGTCGGGCTGGTGCCCTGGGCGACGCATCGGCTCGAAGCGCCGGGCCGGCCCGCGATCGAGGTCACGGCCACGCCGTGCCGCCACGGCCCGCCGCTCAGCCGGCCGATCGTGGGCGACGTGATCGGCTTCGCTCTTGCGTGGGAGGGCCAGGAGCACGGCGTCCTGTGGATCTCGGGCGACACCGTCCTCTACGACGGGGTCCGGACGGTGGCCCGGCGGCTGGAGGTCGACCTCGCGGTCCTGCATCTCGGGGCTGTGCGGTTCGGGCTGACCGGCCCGATCCGCTACTCGATGACCGCTCACGACGCGGTTGAGCTCGTCCGCGAGCTGCGGCCCCGGACGGTGGTCCCGGTCCACTACGAGGGCTGGTCGCACTTCACCGAGGGCGAGGAGGGCATCGCCCGGGAGCTGGCGGCCGCGCCGGGCGACGTGCGGGCCCGGTTCCGGATGGTCGCCCGCGGTACGCCCGTCGAGATCATGATGTGAGGCCGTGAAGGCACTCACGTACCACGGGCCCCGCGACGTCCGCTGCGAGTCGGTCCCCGACGCCACCCTGCCGAACGAGCGCGGCGCGGTCGTGCGCGTACGGACGGCCGGCATCTGCGGCAGCGACCTGCACATCTACCACGGGCACGGCTTCTCCCCCGGCACCGGCTACGCACTCGGCCACGAGGCGGTGGGGGAGGTGGTCGAGGTCGGGTCGGCGGTCGAGCGGTTCGCGGTCGGCGACTCGGTGCTGCTGACCGCGTCGGTCGGCTGCGGGCACTGCGACGCCTGCGGGCGGGGGCTTGTGTTCCTGTGCGCCAACCCGGGCGAGGCCGGCGTGTACGGGGTCGGGCACGCGCTGGGCGGCTGCCAGGCCGAGCTGGTCGCGGTCCCGGCCGCTGACATGAACCTCGTGGCCCTGCTGGCCGGGATGACCGACGACACCGGCCTGGTGCTGACCGACAACGCGCCGACCGGCTGGTACGGCGCCCGCCTGGCCCGCGTCGCCCCCGGCGACACGGTCGCGGTGGTCGGTCTGGGGCCGGTGGGGCTGATGGCGGTGGCCGCAGCCCGGATCATGGGCGCCGCCCGGGTCCTCGGCGTCGACCTGGTGCCGGAGCGCCGGGCGCGGGCGGCAGCGCTCGGGGCCGAGCCCGTGGGCGACGACCCGGCCGCCGACGTGCTGCAGCTGACCGGCGGGCGCCTGGCCGACGTGGTGGTCGAGGCGGTCGGCGCCGACGCCACGATCGAGCTGGCGATGGGCCTGGCCGGCCGGGGCGGGCGGGTGTCGGTCGTCGGCGTCAACCAGAACCCGGCGTTCACGTTCAACATGCTGATGGCCCAGCTCAAGTGCCTCGAGTTCACGATCGGCCTGTGTTCGGTGCAGCACGAGCTGCCGGCCCTGCTGGCCCTGACCGAGGGCGGCAGGCTCGACCCGGGCGCGGTCGTGTCGCACCACCTGCCGCTGGAGGCGGGGGCGGAGGCCTATGCGCTGTTCGCCGCTCGGGAGGACGGCGTGTCCAAGGTCGTCCTCGACGTGGTGTGAGCCTCCGGGTCAGGCGACGGCGACCGCGATCTGCATGCCGGCGTCGTAGTGCCCGGGCTCGTGGCAGCCGACGATCATCTGGCCCGCCTCCTCGAAGGTGTGGACCAGCTCGCCGGTCTGTCCGGGCTCGATGGTGATGGCCGGGACGGGCCCGTGGCTCATGGCGTCGGCCGCCACGGCTCCCTCGCCCGCGGCACGGACCTCCTGCTCGTGCATGTCCTGGGTGGCGGCGTCGCCGATGACGGCGTCGTGCTTCACCGAGCCGTCGTTGTGGAAGATGAACCGCACGGTCTCGCCCTCCTCGACGTCGACGGTCGAGGGCGAGTAGGCGTTGTCGACCATGCTCAGGTGGACGTCGCGGGCCTCGGCCTGCGGGTCCTCGGTGCTGGTGCGCTCGCCGGCGCTGTCACTCCCGCCGCACGCCGTGCCGGCGAGCATCGCGGCCGCGGCGAGGGCCGTGATCAGGAGTCGATGTGTCACGCCGAACAGCGTAGCTGGTTCAATGACAGTGCGATTTATCGACGCCTGGGTCAAAGACGATGGCGACCGTCAGCGGGCGTCGCGGGGGCGGAAGGCGCCGGACAGGTCGGAGGGGGCGAAGGCCAGGTCGACCGGGAGCCCGCGGGCGTGGCGGTACAAGGCCGTCTTGAACACCGCCGACAGCGTCGAGGTCACGGCGATCACCGCCAGGACCCAGAGCACGCCGAGCGTGATCCCGACGATCGCCACCGCGGTCACGCCGGAGGCGCCTGCGCCCACGGCCACCGCGATGCCGGGCAGGGCCGCGAGGAAGCCGATGAGCCCGAGCCCGAACGTGAACGCCAGCTGCTCGCCCCACGTGCTGCGCAGCAGCTGCGACGAGCGCTTGAAGCTCTCGATGGCGCCCACGTCCTCGAACACGATGACCGGCAGTGCCAGGAACGACAGCACCTGGAACGCCATGTTGCCGATCCCCGCGATGATCTGACCGGCAAAGCCGAGCCGGTCGCGGATCGTGTCGAGGACGATCGACACGGCGGTGGCCAGCACCGCCCACTCCAGCAGCCGACCGGTCCGGCCGCGGGCGCCGGCGAACGCCGTGCCGAGCGTGGGGTCCTCGCCGTCCATCCGCTGACCCGCCCCGGAGATCACCGCCGCCTGGCCGATGACCGACACCCACGTCGCCAGCACGCCGGCCAGCGCGAGGATGATCCACAGCGCCCAGTCCGCGGAGTCGTTGTCGCCCACCAGCAGCACGCCCACGCCGCCGACGATCGCGAACACGACCAGCGAGATGACGCCGGCCACGATCGGGATGCTGACCAGCTCGCGGTCCTGTGACAGCACCCGCCACGAGGACTTCGCCAGCCGCCAGCCGTTGGAGATCCGTCCCACCGGGTCGAGTGTCGCCCACGCTGCCGGGGCGCGCAACGGCTCGCAGTGCTCACGCGCGGACGGGCGGTGCCAGGTCGGCCCGCACGCCCAGGAGGCGGACCGGCCGGTCGAGGCGGAAGCGGTCCAGCGCGGCCAGTGCGGCCCGTTCGATGGAGTCGGGGTCCGCGGTCGGGTCGGGGAGCCGGACGCTACGGGTGTGGGTGAAGAACGGAGCGAAGCGGACCTTGACCGCCACCCGCACCGCCGGGCGGCCCTCCTCGGCCACGTCGCCGGCGACCCGCCGGGCCAGCGCCACGACCTGGTCGTCGAGCGCGGCCCGGTCGGTCACGTCGCGCTGGAACGTCGTCTCCCGGCTGCGGGACTTCGCCACCCAGGGGGCGGACGTGACCTCGCTGCCCGCCACGCCGAACGCCAGCATCCGGTACCACGGGCCCATCGTGGGTCCGAGGAACGCGGCCAACGCCGTGGGGTCGGCCCGGGCCAGCTGGACGACGGTCGTGATGCCCATCGCGGCCAGCTTGGCGGCGGTCCGGTGCCCGATGCCCCACAGCGCGTCCGGCGGGCGGTCGCCCATCACCTCGACCCAGTTGTGCTTCGTGAGCCGGTACACGCCGGCCCGCTTGGCGAACCCGGTCGCGATCTTGGCCCGCAGCCGGTTGTCCCCGATGCCGACCGAGCAGGCCAGCCCGCTGGCGTCGCGCACGACCCGCTGGGCGTCCGCGGCCAGCGCCTCGGGGTCGTCCGTGTCGGAGCCGAGGAACGCCTCGTCCCAGCCGAGCACCTCGGCCACCACCGGCAGCTCGGCCAGCGCGGCCATCACCACCTCCGACACCGCCTCGTAGGCCGGCGGGTCGGATGGCAGGAACACCGCGTCCGGGCAGCGGGCCAGGGCGGTCCGCAGGGCCATGCCCGAATGGATCCCGAACTCGCGGGCCTCGTAGGAGGCCGTGGCGACGACGCCCCGGCGGGTGGGGTCGCCATCGCCGCCGACGACCACGGGCCGGCCCTTCAGCTCCGGCCGGCGCGCCACCTCCACCGCGGCGAGGAACTCGTCGAGGTCGACGTGCAGCACCCAGCGGAACCCGGCGTCCGGCACGCCGGCGAGCGTAGGGGCGGCCCTACGGCGTCACCGGCTCGAGCACGACCACCGGGATCTGTCGGATGGTCTTCGCCTCGTAGTCGGCGAAGCCGGGCATGAGCTCCTTCTGGCGGGACCACAGCCGATCCCGCTCCTCGCCCTCGGCCACCCTGGCCCGGAACGGCAGGGTCTCTGTCCCGACCTCGGCGGACACGTCGGGGTTGGCGACCAGGTTGTGGTACCAGTCGGGGTGGGTCGGCGCACCCGCCTTGGAGGCGAAGATCACGAGGTTGTCGCCGTCGCGGCCGTGGACCACGGGGTTGACCCGGTCGGCGCCGGTGCGGGCGCCCGTGGTGTGGAGGAGGAGCATCGGGGCGCCGGCGAAGGGGCCGCCCACCTTGCCCTCGTTGGCCCGGAACTCCTCGATGATCTGGGCGTTGTAGTCGGACATGGGGGCGAGCCTACGGGCGGGCGCGGCGATGCCGGACCCCGTCGAGGGATCCGGCATCGCGGTGGGGTGGGGTTCAGACCTTGCGGAACTTCGCCACCGCCAGCGGCGCGAACACCGCCACCAGCCCGGCCGCCCACAGCAGCGAGACGGTGACGTAGTGGGCGGTGGTGCCGGACAGGCCCGCCAGGGACGGGTCGCCCAGCGCCAGGGACCGCACGGCGTTGGTCATCACGGTGATCGGCTGGTGCTCTGCGACCGGCTGCAGCCAGCCGGGCATCGAGTCGACCGGGACCATGGCGCTCGAGACGAACGACAGCGGGAAGATCAGCAGCGACATGCCCTGCGCGGCCTGGACGTTCCCGGCCACGAGGCCGACGGACACGAACAGCCACATGAAGGCGAAGCCGAAGGCCACGACCAGCCCGAAGGCGGCCAGCGCCTCGGCCGTGCTGCCGAGCGGGCGGAACCCGACGGCGAAGCCGATGGCGGTGGTCGCAGCCAGGCCGAGCGCCAGCAGCGCCGTCTCGGCCACGACCCGGCCGGCCAGCACGGCCGTGCGGGACACCGGCAGCGACCGCAGCCGGTCGGTGAAGCCCTCCTCGAGGTCCTGCGCCACGCTGGACGAGGCGTTGGACCCGGTGAACAGGACGCTGGTGACGATGTAGCCCGGCACCATGAAGCTGACGTACTCGACCGCCCCGGTCTGGATCGCCCCGCCGAACACGTAGCGGAAGATCAGCAGGAACATCGCCCCGGTGACCGTGCTGATCACCAGGAGCTGCGGGGTGCGGACGAACTTGCGGACGGAACGGGCGGCCACGGTCGTGGCGGCGGTGATGGCCCCGGCGGGGCGGGTGGCGGGCGTGATGCGCCCGGCGTCGAAGGTGACTGCGGTCATCGGTCTCACGCTCCTCAGGCAGCGATCTGCTCGTGGTGGATGGACTGGTCGGTCGTGTCGTCGGTGTCGGAGGCGGCGTCGCCGTCGATCGGCGAGCCGGTCAGGGTCAGGAAGACCTCGTCGAGGGTCGGGCGGCGCAGCCCGATGTCGTCGACATCGACGGCCAGGGCGTCGAGCGCCCGGATCGCCTCGGCCATGACCGCCCGGCCGCCGGACACCGGGATCGTGACCCGGTGGGTGCCGGCGTCGACCCGGGGGGCCTCGACGCCGATCCGGCCGAGCGACTCGGCGACGACGGTCAGGTCCTCGGGCCGGTGGACCCGGATCTCGACCACGTCGCGGCCGGCCCGGCTCTTGAGCTCGCCGGGGGTGCCGTCGGCGATGACCCGGCCCTGGTCGACGATCACGACCCGCTGGGCGAGCTGGTCGGCCTCGTCGAGGTACTGCGTGGTGAGCAGGACGTCGGTGCCGGCCCGCACCATCGAGCGGATGGCCTCCCACAGCTCGTTGCGGCTGCGGGGGTCGAGGCCGGTGGTCGGCTCGTCCAGCAGCAGGACCCGGGGGGCGCCGACCAGGCTGGCGCCCAGGTCGAGACGGCGACGCATGCCGCCGGAGTACGTGCCGACGGGCCGGTCGGCCGCCTCGGTGAGGCCGAGCTGGTCGAGGACGACGGCGGCGTTGGCCTTGGCCTGGCGGCGGGTCTGGCCGTAGAGCCGGGCGACCATGACGACGTTCTCCCGGCCGGTCATGGCCGGCTCGACCGCCGCGTACTGGCCGGCGAGGCCGATGACCCGGCGGACCTGCTCCGGATGGCGGAAGGCGTCGACGCCGGCCACCCGAAGCTCGCCCCCGTCGGGGCGCACCAGCGTGGCCACCGACCGGACGAACGTGGTCTTGCCGGCGCCGTTGGGCCCCAGCACGGCCACGACCTGACCGCTCTCGGCCACCAGGTCGAGCCCGTCCAGTGCCCGGACCTTGCCGAAGCGCTTGACGAGGCCCCGGGCCTCGACGATCGGTGTGCTCATGTCCCCGTCTCCTCTGAAGCGGAATGGATTGCTCTGTTCCAGAGATTAACGGAACGGATCACTCCGTTCAAGAGATTTCTGGATCGGAACGCTCCGTTCACGTATGGTGAGCGCATGGCAGCGGAGACGCCGACCCCGCTCAGCGGCCGGAAGGCCCAGGCCGCCCGCAACGACGAAGTGATCCTCGCCGCCGCCCGGGAGGTGTTCCTCGCCGATCCGGGCGCCCCGATCTCGGCGGTGGCCCAGGCCGCCGGCGTCGGCATGAGCGCGCTCTACCGGCGCTACCCCAGCAAGGAGGACCTGATCCGGCGGCTGTGCAGGATCGGACTCCAGACCTACATCGACCTGGCCGAGGCCTGCGTCGCCGACGACGGCGACCCGTGGGAGGCGTTCGCCACGTTCATGCGGCGTGCCGTCGAGGCCCACACCAACGCGCTGACCTTGCGGCTGGCCGGCACGTTCACACCGGACCAGACGCTGTGGGAGATGGCCGAGCACGCCGGCACGCTCAACGTCGCCCTCTTCGACCGCACGATGGCCGCCGGCGTGATCCGCCCCGACGTCACGGTCGCCGACCTGGGCCTGATCTTCGAGCAGCTGGCCGCCATCGCCTACGGCGCCACCCCCGAGCGCACCGCCCTGCTCCGCCAGCGCAGCCTCGGGCTCATCCTGGAGGGCCTCCGCGCCGACCCCCCGACGATCGACCTCCCGGCCCCCGGCGTCACCGACGAGGAGTTCGACGCCCGCTGGGTGCCGCGGACCTGATCCCGGTCAGGGGTCGCCACGACCGCGAAGGTGAGGCGCCGGGCTACGCCACGTGCGACACTGGTCCTGCGGGCTCGACCGCCGGCGCGGGTTGGCGGCGGGGCGAGGACGCGGGCGGGCGCCCGGGTCCTGGCGGAGCCCGCAGTCAACGGCGTCGACACCGAACACACCGACCGTGACGAGTGAGGACCCTGTCCCTCCCATGATCGTGACCCCCCGATGAGCCCCTCCGACTACCTTGCGATCGCCCGTCGGCACTGGCGGCTGATCGCGGCCCTGGTGGTCGTCGCCCTCGCCGTCGTCTACTGGACGTCGCCCGACCGCGCCCGCGGCACCTACGAGTCCACCCACATCATGCGGGTCGAGACCGACGAGGGCCGCAGCGCGACGTCGAGCATCAGCCCCGAGCTGGTCAAGGAGTACATCACGGCCGACGAGGTGCCCCAGCGCGCCGCCGCCGCCCTCGGCTACGAGGGCGACCCCCGGACGCTCGCCGGTAAGCTCGAGGTCGAGGCCGACCGCACGGTCGGGGTCGTGCGCATCACCGCCACCGACCGCGACCCCGACGAGGCGGCGCGCATCGCCGACGCCTTCGCCACCGAGGTCGAGGCCTTCCTGACCGAGCAGGAGGCCGCCCAGCAGGAGGAGGACGCCCAGGCGCTCCAGGCGCGCGAGGACGAGGTGCGGGGCAAGATCGCGGCCCTCGACGCGCAGATCGCCGCCGCGCCGGACAACGCAACCCTGGCGGACGAGCGGGACAACCTGGTCCGCCAACTCGGCGACATCGAGGATCAGCAGGCTGCCGTCACCGACGAGGCCGTGCGCTTCGGCACGGTGCAGTCCGCGCCCCGGGGCACCGAGCGCGACCCGCTGCCCGGAACCCGCAGCCGCGAGCAGCGCATGGCGCTCGCCGGCGGGGTGGCCCTCGTCCTCGGGTTCGGGCTCGCCATCGCCCTCGACCGCTCCGACACCCGCATCCGCAACCGTCGCAGCGCCGAGGCCCACTTCGGGACGCCGGTCCTGGCGGAGATCCCCGCGTTCAACCTGCCCGCCCGGCGCCGCAAGCTGCTCGTGCACGACGAGCCCGACTCGGTGCGGGCCGAGGCGTTCCGCACGCTGCGGACCGCGATCATGCTGGTCCGCGAGCCCGAGGCCGAGCCCGCCGAACGGCGCCACGGCGGCAACGGGGCCCGCCCCACCCGGTCGGTCATCATGCTCACCTCCGCCGGCCCGGGCGAGGGCAAGACCACGACGGCCGCCAACCTCGCCGTCGCCTACGCCGAGAGCGGCAACTCGGTGCTGGTGCTCAGCTGCGACCTGTGGCGATCCAGCGCCGCCCGCCACTTCGGCGTGAAGCAGGGCAAGGGCGTGAGCGACCTGCTGGCCGTCGACGACATCCGGCTGTCCGACGTGGTGCACGACACCGACGTGCCCGGTGTGCGGGTCGTGACCGCCGGACTGGCGGTGCGCCGGGCCGGCGGGCGCCTGCACGCCCAGCGGCGCATGGTCGACCAGGCGCGGCGGCTGGCCGACGTGGTCATCCTCGACACCGCCCCCGTGCTGTCGGCCGCGCTCACCCGGGAGCTCGCCACCGCGGTCGACGCAGTGGTGGTCGTGTGCAGGGTGGGCAGGACACCGGCGGGGGAGGCCGAGCGGTGCGCCGATCTGCTGAGCCAGCTGGGGGCGCCGGTCCTCGGCCTGGCGCTCGTCGGCGTGTCCGCACCGCCGTTCTACGACTACTTCGCCTACTCGTCGCCCCGCCGCGTCCGCCGCGAGGTGGCCCGGGCCCAGGCCGACGCCGGCAACACGGCCGCCGGGGCGACGGCGGCCAACGGCGGCTCGCACACACCGGGCGCGGCGTCGGCGCCGGTGAACCGGCCGTTCGAGGGCGGCGCCTACGGGGCGCCCCCGCCCCCGGCCCGCCGATCGTGGACCGTGCCCGAGTCCTCGGGCACGGTCACCAACACGCCTCCCGGCACCGACCCGCCGCCCCCGCCGGGTTAGGAGACGGGGGCGGGCTCGGCGTCCCGGGCACGCCGGCGCTCCAGCCCGTCGCGAGCCCGGGAGACGGCCGGCAGGGCCAGCAGGACCAGCACCATCGGGAAGACCTGGGTGCGCTGGCGGGTGATGATCCCGAAGTTGCCGACGGACGAGAACGCGAACACGAACATCAGCGTGTAGCTGACCGCGAACACGAGGTACGGGGTCGTCACCAGCAGGCGCGGCAGCTGGGCCAGGCGGTGGATGGACAGCACGAACAACAGGGCCAGCAGCGTGCCCTCCACCGAGGCCACCAGGGCCTGGGCATTGCCCGCCTCCCAGGGGAACGGGCGGAACACGACGGTCAGCACGGCATCCGGGAACTCGCCGGGCGACTTGGGGCGCACCGCGTCGAACTGGGAGCCGCGCCGCTCCGACTGGACCTCGGTGCGGTCGAGGACCTCCTCGACCCCCTCGCGGTCGAGCTCCTGGAGGTTGAAGAACTCGGCCGTCTGGGACAGCACCAGCCCGCCGATCAGCACCATCAGGCCGATGCCCGCGATGCGGCCGAGAAGCCCCGTCCGAGAAGCCACCCACGACCGCCGCCGCATCAGGTAGGCGATGAAGAGCGCCACGAACACCAGCAGCGTCACGTGCGGCCGCACGATCGCCGTGCCCGCCAGCCCCAGGCCCAGCAGCACGTAGCCCCGCCCCCTGTACCGCAGCACGAGGGCCGCCCCCCAGGCCGCGATGCCGAGCGTGAACAGCATCCAGGCTTCCTTGCCGATGCTGGAGGGCCAGTAGAGCAGCGACGGCAGGAAGAACAGCAGGACGGCGTACCGCCGGTGGTCGCCCGCGGGGAACCCGATCCGGAACGCCCGGTAGAAGCCGTACAGCCCCCAGAACCCCAGCCACGAGAACGCCAGGAACCCGCCGAGCTTCGTCGGGCCCGTGACGATGTAGACGATGCCGGTGAGCAGCCGCATCACCTCGGTGCCGGCGAACTCCGGGACCTCCACCGCATAGACACGGTCCCAGGTGCCGGCCCAGAACGCCTCGGCCAGGCGCCGGCCCGAGCCGTTGTAGCCGCCGGCGTCGGCCCGGCCGGTGTACAGCTCGAACGTCACCGCGTAGCGGACGAGCGTTCCCAGCATCTTGGCCACGAAGGCGACGACGAGCAGTCGGCCGATCCACGGGTCGGCCTCCTGGCGCCGGGCCCGGGACAGCAGGTACGCGCCGGCCGCAACCAGCGCCGGGCCGACGATCATCGCGCCCCACACGTCGAAGCTCACCCGGTCCATCGCCAGGGCCAGCGCCACCAGGTAGGCGGACGCGGCCAGGAAGCCGACCGTGGCGTCGAACCGCGGCCCGGAGGCGGTCCTCGTGTCGGTCATCCGTCGCGTTCCGGCGGAGAGGCCCCTGAGCGGGCTCGGGCCGTCACCCGGTCGTAGATCGCGGCCAGCTGGCCGACGGCGACGTCCAGCCGGAAGTCGCCGCTGCGCGCGGCGGCCTTCTCGCCGAGGGCGACCCGGCGGTCGGGGTCGGCCAGCAGCCCGGCCAGGGCCGCGGCGAAGGCGTCGGCGTCGCCGGGCGGCACCAGCACGCCGTCGACGCCGTCGGTCACCACCTCGGGGACGCCGCCCACCGACGTGGCCACGCACGCCCGGCCGGCGGCCATGGCCTCGAGCAGGGCGATGGGTAGGCCCTCGTAGCGCGAGCTGAGGGCGAACACGTCGAAGGCGGGCAACAGCGCCGCCACGTCGTCCCGGGACCCGACGAACGTGACCCGGTCGGCCAGGCCCCGGTCGGCGACCAGCTTGCGCAGGTCCCCCTCCTGAGGCCCGGTCCCCACCAGCACGAGGCGGGCGCCGGGGATCCGGTCCAGCGCCCGCACGAGCGTGGCCTGGTCCTTCTTGGCGGTGAAGTTGCCGACCGTGCCGATCACCGGCTCGTCGAGGTCGAGGCCGAGCGCCCGGCGCGCGGCCGCCGGGTCGGCCGAGCCCACCGGCGCGTCGAGACCGTGGAACACCACCTCGGGCACCGGCCGGGGTGCCCGCACCGAGGCCGCCACCGCGCCCGACACCGCCACCGCCGCGGCGTTGCGCCCGTAGGTGACCCGGTTCGCCCACCGGGTGGCCGGGCGGTACCGGTCCCAGAGGTTGTGCTCGGTGTGGACGAACGCGGGCCGCAGGCCCGGCAGCGCCAGGCGGGCCGCCACCGCCGGCAGCGGCATGTGGGTGTGGACGAGGTCGACGTCCCGCTCCCGCACCAGGCGGCGCAGCCGGCCGATCCAGGCGACGCTGGTCGCCCGGCGTCCGTCCAGGCAGTGGACCGGGACGCCGGCGGACTCGATCTCGCCCACCAGGGCGTCCTTCCAGGGCAGGAGGTACGCGACCTCGACGTCGTAGGCGGCGCGGTCGAGCAGCCGTACGGTCCCGCACAGCAGCCGCTCGGTGCCACCGCGCCCGAGTCCCTTCGTCAGCATCAGCACCCGCATCGCCCGCCCGCCTCCGCCTCGCGTCTGCTCGTCACCCGCCGTCAATGATCGCGGATGCCGGCCGCGCCGGCCACCTCCTCGACCAGGCCGGCCCAGACCGCCCCGACGACGCCGATCTCGAACCGGTCCAGGCACCGCCGGCGGGCCGCCCGGCCGAGACCCGGGCCCTCGTCGCCCAGAGCCCGGACCAGGCCCGCGGCGAGCGCCGCGACGTTCCCGGGCGGCACGAGCACCCCGGTCTCGCCGTCGGCGACGACCTCGCCGACCCCGCCGACGTCGGTCGCGACCGCGGGCCGGCCGCCCAGTCCCGCCTCGATCAGCACCCCGGGCATCCCCTCGGTGCGGCTGGGCAGGACGACGGCGTCGGACGCAGCCAGGACCGGTCCCGCCCCCGGCGTGACCCCGGCGAACACCACCCGACCGGGCGCGTCGGCCGCCGCCTGCGCGGCCAGCGAGGCGCGCTCGGGCCCATCCCCGGCCAGCAGTAGCCAGGCCCCCGGCACCCGCGCGACCGCCGCGATCGCCGCCCCGACCTGCTTCTCGGTGGTGAACGAACCGACGTAGCCGGCGACCGCGGCATCCTCCGGCAGCCCGAAGCGGGTGCGTGCTGCCGCCCGCTCCGCGTCGCCGGGCACGGGGCAACGGGCCGCGGGCACCCCGTTGGGGGCGATGCGCAGCCGCTCCCGCGGCACCCCGTGCTGCGCCGCCAGCGTGTCGGCCGCCCCGGGCCACAGGGCCGTGATCAACGCCGGTCGCCGCAGCAGCACCGACGTCCGCCACCGCCGCCATCCGGTGGCCGACCAGGCCCGCGGGTCCCCGATGCTGCGGTAGACGAACGGCACGGGCGCTCCCGCCAGCGCCAGCGCACAGGCCGGCAGGGTCTTCGAGCCGTGGGCGATCACCACGCCACCCTCGCCGCCGGTCGCTCGCCGGCGGAGCGCCCGGAGGGTGGCGGGGGCGAGCGGGCCGGGGCCGAGCGCGTCCACGGGCTGGCCGTTGGGCTCGCCCGCGGACGCGAGGGCCACCACCGGGGCGTCGAGGCCGCGGGCCGAGAGCTCGGCCGCCAGGTCCATGCCGAACGTCTCCGCCCCCCGCCGCCGGTCCGACCTGAGCACACCCAGCGCGCGCCCCGCCGCCATTGGGGCATCATGGCGTGGTGCCGGTGAGGCGGCAAGGACTGGCGGGCGGCGGCGACGTGGTCGCGGACTCGGGCGTGGCGATGGCCGGCGCCCGCGCGCCCGCGGCCGACGGCCCGCCGCCCGAGCTCGTCTTCCACCGGGTGCTGCACCCGCTCCAGATGCTGCGCGAGCTCTGGGCCCGGCGGGAGCTGGTGACGGTCCTGACCGAGCGCGACCTGCGGGCCCGCTACAAGCAGACCAAGGTCGGGTTCGCCTGGGCCCTGCTCACACCGTTCCTGCTGATGGTGGTGTTCACCGTCTTCTTCAAGCGGGTGGCAGACGTCCGCACCGGCAGCGTCCCGTACCCGCTGTTCTCCTACGTCGGGCTGCTGGCGTGGACGTTCTTCTCCGGGGCGCTGTCGAAGGGCGCGGTGAGCATCACCCAGAACCTCACGTTGCTGAACAAGGTGTACTGCCCGCGCGAGGTGTTCCCCCTGGCCTCGGTGTCGACCGCCGCCGTGGACTCGTCGATCGCGGTGTCGATCCTCGGGGTCCTGTTCGTCATCTACCGGTTCCCGCCCGCGGCGACCTCGGTGTGGGTCCCCGTGCTGATGCTGGTGCAGCTGGCGTTCACGCTCGGGGTCACGCTGCTCTTGGCGGCCCTGGTCGTGTACTTCCGCGACATCCGTCAAGTCCTGCCGATGATCCTGCAGTTCGGGCTGTTCGCCACGCCGGTCGGCTACGGCCTGGAGGAGATGCCTCGCAAGTGGTGGGGGGTGTACTCGGCGCTCAACCCCCTGGTGCCGGTGATCGACGGCTACAGGCGCACGGTGCTGCTCGGGGAGCCGCCCAAGATCGACCTCCTGGTCATCGGGGCGACCAGCTCGGTCATCCTGCTCGTCGTGGGCTACACGGTGTTCAAGCGACTGGAGGCGGGCTTTGCCGACGTCGCCTGACCGGAGGCTGCGCCGCCAGGCGGAGCCGCGGCCCGAGCGGCCCGCTGCGCAGCAGCAGGAGCGGGAAGCGCAGTGACGGCTCACCGCAGTGAGGTGACGGGTCGCTCAGCGCCGGTCGGAACGATCGCGGCCACGCAGATCTGGAAGCGGTTCCGGGCCGATCCGACCCGCCAGTCGCTGCGGGCCAAGGCCGGGCACGTCAAGCGCCTGGCCCAGGGCAAGGGCCGGCGCGGCTGGCGCTGGGCGCTGCGGGACGTCGACTTCGTGGTCGAGCCGGGCGAGTCGGTCGGGCTGGTCGGCATCAACGGGTCGGGCAAGTCGACGCTGCTCAAGATCCTGGCCCGGGTCATGTACCCCTATGCGGGGCGGTTCGACGTGTCGGGCCGGGTGGGCGCGCTCATCGAGGTTCGGGCCGGCATCCACCCCGAGCTCACCGGCCGCGAGAACATCCACCTCTACGGCACCCTGCTCGGCCTGCCCCGGCGGGAGGTGGCCTCCCGCTTCGACGAGATCGTAGAGTTCGCCCAGCTGGAGGAGGCCATCGACCGGCAGGTGAAGTTCTACTCGTCGGGCATGCAGATGCGGCTGGGCTTCGGCGTGGCCGCGTTCCTGGAACCGCACGTGCTGCTGGTCGACGAGGTGCTGGCCGTGGGCGACACCGCGTTCCAGCAGCGCTGCATCGACCGTATGCGGACGATGCTGACGGCCGGGACCACGCTGGTGTTCGTGTCCCACGACCTGGCGGCGGTCGAGGGGATCAGCGAGCGGGTCGTCTGGCTGCACGACGGGCACGTGGCGGGCGACGGCCCGGCCCGGGACGTCCTGTCCTCCTACCGGGGGGCGCTGGAGCAGGTGGCGGCCATCGCCCCCACCTCCGGCGGCCCGGTGCAGGTGGTCAAAGCCCAGGTGATCGCGCCGGGCGGGGGCGCCGTCCGCACCCAGGAGCGGGTCGAGGTGGTGCTGGCCCTGCGGGCGAGCCAGCAGGCGGCCGGGCGGGTGTGCCTCGGGTTCAGCGAGGGGCCGGCGTCGCCGATCTTCCTGCTGCGCCGGGACATGCACCTGTCCGACGACGAGATCACCGCCCGCTGTGACATCGAGCGCCTGCCCCTGCCCCGGGGCCGTTACTACCTGTGGCTGGGCGTGTTCCAGGCCCGCGGCGAGTTGCTGCCGTGGCAGCCGGTGGCGTCGTTCGACGTGATCGGTCCCGACCTCGACGCCGGCCCGGCCGGCATCGCCCGGCTGTCGCCCGTGCACGTGGCGGCCCACTGGGACGTCGGGCGTACGTGAGCGAGCGGAGCGAGCGAACCGTCAGCACAGTGCACTACTCGGCCCGTCGGGCCGCTGACTCACTGCGCGCATCCCGCAGGGTGCGCCCGTGAGCCTCGCGGGACCGCGCCCGGCGGTCCTGTTCGTCAGCGTCCCGACCGGTGTCGGGGGCTCGACCCGGTCCCTGGCCACGGTGCTGGGATCGCTCGACGGGGACGCGTCCCGGGTGCTGGCCGGACCGCCCATCGGGCGCTTCGTCGGGCTCGTGGCGGACCAGCGCTCGGCCGAGCTGCGCCTGCCGATCGTCGACCACCGGCCCTCCTGGCGGCCGCTGCGGCGCGCCTGGACCGCGCTGCGGCTGGCGTGGTGGGTGTGGCGCCACCGGCGCCGGCTGCGGGCGATCCACGCCAACGGGCTCAAGGAGCTGAGCCTGTCGGTCCTGGCCGCGCTGGTCGGGCGGGTGCGGCTGGTGGTGTGGGTCCACAACTTCCTGCTGCCGCCGTCGGTCAAGCTGTTCGGGCCGTTGTGGCGGGTGCTGCTGCGCTTCTGCGATGTGCGGTGGGCGGCGGTGTCGCCGCTGGCGGCGGAGTTGGCCGCGGGCGCGGGGCTGGTCGCCCGCGCCGACGTCGAGATCGTCCCCAATCCGATCGACCCCGCCGACGTGGTGGCGACCGGACGGCAGCCCCACCCGGGCGTGACCGCCGCGTACGTGGGCGCCCCGCGGGCGTACAAGGGCTTCCCCGACCTGCCGGCCATCGTCGAGGCCACCGACCCGGCCGCGGTGCGGTGGCTGGTGTTCTCTCACCCCACCGACGACGACCTGGCGGCGACGTGGGACCGACTGCGGGCGCTGGAGGCCGAGGGCCGGCTGGAGATCCGGGGCAAGCTGACCGACGTCCGCCGGGCCTACGCCGAGTGCGACATCGTGGTGGCCCCGTCCGTGCGGGAGTCGTTCTGCCGGGTGGCGGCCGAGTCGATGCTCAACGGCATCCCGGTGGTGGGCACGGACCTGGACCCGATCCGGGACCTGCTGGGCGAGGACGAGGCGGGCCTGGTCGTCCCCGTCCACGACCCCCCGGCCGCCGGCGCGGCGGTGATGCGCCTGGCGGCGGACCCGGCGCTCCGTGAGGGCCTCGGCGCCGCCGGCCGCGACCGCGCCGGCCGCTTCTCTCCGGCGGTGGTCCGTGACCAGCTGGCCGCGCTCTACGGCCTGGGCTGAACCTGCCCCTGATCCTCACGGCGGACGGTGCGGCGGGCGGCGCCGGGGAGGCGGGCGGTGGCTCGGGTGAACTGCCACCGGGTGCGGCCCCAGGCGGCGCGGGCCCGGGCGGACGCCCGCGGGTGGTCCGTGGCGCGTTCGTAGCCGCAGTCGGCCAGGAGGTCGCCGGCGACGGCTTCGAAGGCGGCGACGTCGGCCGGGTCCATGTCCCGACGCCACGACCTCGCGCCCGGGGACAACGGCTCCGCCAGCCGCGCGTGGCGGGGGTTGGCGGCCAGCTTGCCCGGAACGCCGCCCTTCCGGCCGGGGAAGGCCAGCATCGCCGGGTCGTACGTCAGGTCAAGGAAGTCGCACAGACCCTCGACCACGGGTTCAGGGTCCGTGACCAGGGTCTCGTAGTGGACCTCCTGGTAGCGGACATGACCGAGCCGCGCACCGGCCTCGCGTCCGGCGGTGACTCTCGACCTCCAGTTGAGGGCCATGGCCACCGCGTCCTCGGGTTGGATGGCCATGCTGGACAGCGCCACGTCCCGGCCGTCTCGCACGATGTGGACGAACCGGGCCTCGGGGAACATCCCGGCCAGCAGGTCCATCCGCAGCACGTAGCCGGGGAACTTGTCGCCGTACCGGGCCTTGCCTCGGGTCGCCGCCCAGTGGGCGAAGACCCGTCGCACGGCGTCCGGGAAGTCGGCCGGGCCCGGATCCGCCAGCGCGGCCCGCAGGTCGCCCTCGCCGAGCTCCAGGTTGGTGCGGACCGCCCGGTCGGCCAGCAGGTCGGCCACCAGCCGGTCCGTCGCGAATCCGTCCGTCCGCTCGTAGCGGGCCCGCCGCAGCCCCAGCGGGGCCACGAATCGGCCCTCCCAGGCAACCGCCAGGTCGGGGTGGGCGTCGAGGACCGTGCGCAGCACCGACGTCCCCGACCGCCCGCAGCCGACCACGAACAGGAACGGCGGGGGCGTCACGGCCGGTACCCGAACCGGGCCGCGCCGGGCGAGGCCGCCATCAGCGTGTCGAGGTGCGCGACCTCCTCCGGCTCCAGCTCCTCCCGGTGGCCGCCGACCGTGCCCCGCCGGGTCTTGTAGGCGTCGCCCACCGGCCGCAGCCGGGAGGACGCCGACGCACCCGCATCCTCGAGCCGGCGCATGTTGGCGAACGAGCCGTACTCGACCGCCTCGCCCACGGTCACCGCGTCGACGTCCCGCACCCCGACGAACGCCAGCACCCGCCGGAGCTGGGCCCCCGGGTCCGCGTGGAGGTCCTCGTAGCGAACCAGCAGGACCGCGGCCGGCACGTCCAGGGCGCCGGCCCAGGCGTCGTAGAACGCCAGGAGCGAGGCGAAGCCGCCGGCGGGCCGCCCGACGAACTCGCCGAGCGAGCCGACGTCCTCGCCCCGCCGCCCTCCCATCTGGTGGTACAGCGACACGATCACGTCCCGCGGGTCCCGGACCAGCAGGATCACCCGCCGGTGACGGTACGAGTCCTTGTCCCGCTCGACCTCGGCCGGGGCCTTCCACTGGGCGTCGTCGTCGTGGGTCACGAGCACCGACGGCACCCGGCGATCCAGCTCGGCCAGGTGGGCGAGCTCGACCACGTCGGCCTCGTCCGGCAGCGCGAAGTGCCGCTGCAGCGAGCGCCCGACCATCACCCGCAGCCACGTGCGCCCGCACTTGGGGAACGACACCAGCACCACGTCGCTCCGCCGCCGGCGGTACCACCCGAGCACCCGCCCGCCGGCCACCGCCGCCAACCGCTTGCGGGCACCTGGCCCGAGGTGCCGCGCGAGCCTCCGGTCCGCGGCCTTCACCAGCCCGCCCATGTGCGCCAGACTACGGCCGTGGGCGGGAGCACGACGAACCCCCCGTCGGTGGCCCGGCGGGTCGACGGCGAGCGGGGTCTCGTCGAGGAGGTTGGGTTCCTCGGCGGCTCCGAGCGCCTCTTCGCGTGCTGCCACCTGCCGACGGGCCCGTCCCGGGACCTGGGCGTGGTGGTGTGCTCGCCGATCCTGTGCGACTTCGGCGCCAACTATCGCCGGGAGGTGTCCGTGGCCCGCCGCCTGGCCGCCGCCGGCGTCCCGGTGCTGCGCTACCACCCCCGGGGTACCGGCCACAGCGACGGTGCCCGCACCGACCTGACGCTCGACTCGCTGGTGGCCGACGCCACGACCGTGCTGGACCAGGCGCGGGACCGGCTGGGCGTGGACCGGCTGGCCGTGCTGGCCACTCGGTTCTCCGCACTGGCGGCGGCCGAGGCCAGCCGCGGCACCGCGACGCCGCTCGCCCTGTGGGAGCCGGTCACCCGCCCCCGGGCCTACGTGCGGGCCGGGCTGCGGGCCCGGGCGGTCGCCCGGCTGGCGAGCGCCGGCGAGCCCGAGGAGCCGGAGGACGAGCTGGCCCGCCAGGGCTGGCTCGACGTGCTCGGGATCCCGGTCGGCCGCGGGCTGTACGACACGCCGGCCGGCCGCACACTGGCGGCGGCGCTGGCGGGGGAGGACCGGCCGCTGCTCGTGGTGCGGTTCGAGGACGGCGACGGGGACCTCGACCTCGGCGCCGACGCCGAGGTCCGGGTCTGCCCGTGCGACGAGTCGTGGTGGTTCATCCCCGACCGGTCCGCCCCCGGCGAGGAGGCGGTGGCGGCGACGGCCGACTGGTTCCTGGGTCTGCCGTCTCCCGCCGCGAGCAGCCGCGGTGACAGGCGGCAGACCGGTGGGGACGGCGACGAGCACCCCGTGTTCCTCCCCGCGGCGACCGGGGACCTGCTGGGCGTCGTGACCGTGCCCGCGGGGCCGGCCAACGGGGTGGCGGCCGTGTTCCTCCGGGGCGCGGGCTGGCGACCGTCGTCCGGGCCCCGCCGGACCCAGGTCGCCGCGGCCCGGCGGCTGGCCGCCCACGGCTTCCACGCCCTCCGCTTCAGCTACCACGGCATCGCCGAGAGCGGCGGCGAGAGCGACGAGATCGTCCGCCTCGATCGGCCCTATGTCGCCGACACCCGGGCCGCCGTCGACTGGGCGGCGGGGGAGGGGATGCGCACGGTGCTGGTCGGCAACTGCTTCGGCGCCCGCACCGCCCTGGCCACCGCGGCCAAGGTCCCCGACGCCGTCGCCGGCCTGGTGCTGTCGGTGCCGCCGGTCCACGACTTCGAGGTGGTCCGGCGGCTCGACCGGCGCCCGCTCGGCCACTTCGCCCGCCGGCTGCGGCCGGGCCACGTGGTCGCCGTCCTCCGGGACCGGACCCGGCGCCGGGCCCTCGGCCGCACCGGCCGGGGTCTCGCCACCCTGGCCGGGCAGAAGGTGCGGCCCCGCCGCCCCGGGGGGCCGGAGTGGGTCAGCCGCCGGTTCCTCGGCCACGTCGAGGCGGCCGCCGAGCGGCGCATCCCGATGCTGTTCGTCTTCGGTGAGGAGGACCGCTACCACGAGGACTTCGTCCGGGCCCGGGACCACGAGCTGGGCCGGGTCCTCGACCGGGCCGGCGACCTGGTGACGATCGCGGTCGTCCCCGGGCGGGTCCATGGGCTCACCAGCGTGGCCACCCAGCAGGCCACGCTCGACGCCATCGAGGAATGGGTGCTCGCCGCGTGCGGTTGATGCACGTCATCGACTCCCTGGCCGCCACCGGCGGCGCGGAGAACCGCCTGGTCGAGGAGGCCCTGGGCCTGGCCGGGCGCCACCCCGATATCCAGCAGTCAGTGGTCCGCCTGTTCGCCCGCGACGACCTCGCCCCGCGGCTGGAGGCGGCCGGCATCCCGGTGCTGGCCCTCGGCTTCGACTCCAAGGCCGCCGCCCGCAGCTGGCCGCTGGCCGCCCGCCGCCTGCGGGCCGTCCTGCGGGACCGGCGCCCGGACCTCGTCCACACCGCCGTGGCGTCCGGCAACCTGGTGGGCCAGCTGGCGGCCGCCCCGCTGGGCATCCCGGTCGTGTCGACGTTCAATCGCACCGGCGACCCCGCCCTCCAGCCGGTTGCGGGGTGGCGCGGCCGGGTCATGCAGGTCGTCGGCCGCGCCGCCGCCCGCCGGGGCGACGTCTGGTACCGGGCCGTGAGCACCCATGCCGTGGATCCGCGGTACGCCGTCGACCGGGTGACCGTGATCCCCCGCGGCATCGCGCTCGATTCCCTGCCCGGCCCCGCCGACCGATCGGCGTTCGGGGCGGGGGACGGGCCGGTGGTCGTCAACGTCGCCCGGCTGGTCCCCGAGAAGGCTCAGCACCTGCTGGTCGAGGCGTTCGCCGCCGCCCGCCGCGAGCTCCCCGGCGCCCGGCTCGTCATCGTCGGGGCCGGCGGACGGGCCGAGCCGGCCGTGCGGGCCGCGGTGCGGGACGCCATCGAGCGCCACGGCCTGGCCGGCGCGGTGCAGCTCCTCGGGTTCCGCGACGACGCCCGGTCCCTCGTGGCCGCGGCCGACGTCTTCGCCTTCAGCTCGCTGTCGGAGGGCTCGCCCGGCGCCGTGCTGGAGGCGTTGGCCCTGGGGACGCCGGTGGCGGCGTTCGACATCCCGCCGGTCGCGGACCTGACCGGCGGCGGGCGCTACGCCCGGCTGGCCCCGGCCGGCGACGCCGCCGCCCTCGGCCGGGCCATCGTCGCCGCGTACGGGTCGCCGCCGCCGGACGGGGTGGACGCCTGGATCCGGCGCTTCGACCTCGGGACCGTGGTCGACCGCCTGGCGGCACTGTTCGCGGCACGGGCCCCCGCGGCCGCCGAGGTGCGATGACGCTCGATCGCGGGGCGTGCATCATCTCGGTCGACACCGAGATGGCCTGGGGCGCCGCGCACCGACGGGGCGAGCCGCCGGGCGACTACGGCGGCGAGCGGGACGCCATCCTCGGCGTCCTGTCGACGCTGGAGCGCCACGGCATCGGCGCCACCTGGGCGATCGTCGGCCACCTCTTCCTCGACCGCTGCGACCGGCCGCCCCACCCCGAGGTCGTGCGGCCCGCCTTCGCCTGGCTCGAGGGCGACTGGTTCGACGTCGACCCGTGCACGACGCTGGCCGAGGCGCCCGACTGGTACGGCCGGGACATGGTCGAAGCCGTGCGGGCCAGCGCCGTGCCCCAGGAGATCGGCTGCCACTCGTTCGCCCACGTCACGGCAGGCGAGCCGGGCTGCAGCCGCGAGGCGTTCGCCTCCGACCTGGCCGCCTGCCGGGCGGCGGCCGCCGAGCCGCTGCGGTCCTTCGTCTACCCCCGCAACTCGGTCGGCCACGTCGACGTGCTGGCCGAGGCCGGGTTCACGGCCTTCCGGGGTCGCCCTCCCGCGCCGTTCGCCGATCGCGCCGCCCCGGTGCGCGCGGCGCTGCGGGTCGCCGACCGGGTCCGGCCGCTGGCCGGCTCGGCAGTCCGGCCGGCCCGCCACCCGAGCGGTGTGTGGGACGTCCCCCAGACCTTCCTGCTGGCCCCGGCCAGCCGGCGGGAATGGCTGCCGGTCGGGCTGTGGTCCCGCCGGCCGATTGCCCGCCTGCGGCAGGCGGCCCGGGAGCGGTCGCTGTTCCACCTGTGGTTCCACCCGTACAACGTCACGGCCGACCCCCGCCGGGCGCTGGCCACCCTCGACCGGATCTGCGCGGAGGCCGCCGGGCTGCGGGACGCCGGCCGCCTCGACACACTCACGATGGGCGAGCTGGCCGCCGGGCTGCGAGGGAGGTCCTGACCGGCGCGAGCACCTTGTTGGTCCGGTGCAGCTGCCATCGCAGCCACTGCGCCGCCACCGCCGCCCGGTCGCCGGTCCCCGGCCGCGCCCCGGACGGCGGGTAGCCCAGCTCGGCCAGCAGCGACCCCGCCACCAGCTCGACGCGGGCCTGCTGCGACGGCGTCAGGTCGCTCCGCCAGTCCCGCAGGTCGGGCCGCACGGGCTCGGCCAGGTGGCGGTGGTAGCCGGGGTGGCTCGTGGTCCGCGCGACCTCGTCGGCCCGCGCCCGGTGGTCCAGCATGGCCGGGTCGAACGCCAGCCCGACCGCGTCGCACACGCCCCGCAGAGCCGGCTCCGGGTCGGCCACCAGGTCCTCGTACCGCAGCTCGTGGTAGCGGCCCGGCCCCAGCGCCCGCCCGCCGCGCCGGCCCCGGCGGACCCGCAGCGCCCAGTGGCGGGCGGCCTCCTCGGCGCTGGCGGCCCAGCCCACGTCCAGGAACGACGCGGCCACGTCCCGGCCGTCGCGGATCACGTGAACGAACACCGCCTCGGGGAACAGCCGGGCGATCGCGGGCACGTGGACGACGTAGCCCGGCGTCTTGTCCCCGTAGCGGGGCTTGCCGGCCCGCTCGGCCCACAGGGCGAACACGGCCCGCACCGCATCGGGGTACCCGGCGGTGCCGGCGACCGCGGCGGCGACGTCGCCCGGGTCCAGCCCCCACAGGGCGAAGCGGTCGCTCGCGGCCAGCGCGTCCAGCAACGCAGCCGCGTCGAACGGCTCGCCCCGCGGCGGCGCCTCGGCCACCACGAAGTGGGACTCGGGCGGGATCGCCATGTCCGGGTGGGCGTCCACCAGCGCGCGTACCAGCGTCGTCCCCGACCGTCCGCACCCGACGAAGAACGGGAACGGCGGCCGGCTCATGGGCCGGCGTACAGCTCGGTCGGAAACGTCTCGGTGATGACGTAGTGGAAGCTGTCGCCCCACATGCGGTAGCGGCGCCAGAACCGGTCCGGCTCGTCGCCGACCTCATCGAGCTCGAAGTTGGTGCGCTCGCCGAGCAGGGTCACGATCTGGCCGAGGCCGATGCTGCGCTCGATGATGAGCTGGCGCATGCGGGCGTCGTCCACCCGGATCTCGGTCGCGGCCGAGCACGCCACCAGGTCACGCTCCTTGCACACGAGGTCCACCTCGCGATGGATGGCCTCGCCGTCGACCGTCTGGGAGACCACGTCGACGGTGACCGGGGCACCCAGGTAGGCGGACAGCGTGCCCTGCAGCGTGCCGGCCGTGGCCAGCAGCACCCGCTGGAGCGGGGGGAAGCCCTGGATGCGGTCCAGCAGCGCGGGCAGGTCGACGATGTCAGCCATGGGGCTCCTACACCAGGTACTTGCGGAGGATCTTGCCGAGGGGGCTGCGGGGGATCTCGTCGCGGAAGGCGACGATGCGGGGCACCTTGTGGACCGCCAGCTCCTCCCGGCACAGCGCGAGCAGCTCGTGGCGGAGCTGGCGGTCGTCGGTCACCTCGGTGTGGACGACCACGGCCTTGACCACCTCCTCGCCCAGCGAGCCGGCGGCGCCGACCACCACGACGTCGGCCACCGCGGGGTGGCGCAGGATAACGTCCTCCACCTCGAACGGATCGACCTTGTACCCGGCGGTGGAGATGAACAGCTTGATGCGGCCGGCCACGTACAGGTTGCCGGCGGCGTCGACGTGCCCGAGGTCGCTGGTGCGGAACCAGCCGCCGGCGAAGCTGCGGGCGTTGTCCTGCGGCGGCACGCCGTCGTAGCCGGTGGTGGCCGCCGGGCTGGCGAAGGTGATCTCCCCGTTCTCGCCGGGTGCGCACGGCGCGCCGTCCTCGCGGACGATCGCCAGGTCGATGCCCTTCATGGGACGGCCGACCGAACCGGCGGTGGCGTCGGCGTCGTCGTCGAGGTTGATGGTGACCGAGCCGGCCTCGCTGCAGCCGTACAGCTGGCGGAGCGGGGTCCCGAACCGCTTGCCCCACAGGTCGAACGTCTCGCGGGCCAGCGGGGCGCCGGCGGTGAAGGCCAGCCGCAGCGACCCGGTGTCGGCCCGGTCGGCCCGGCGGGTCTCGGCCAGGGTCTGGGCGGCGAACGGGACGGTGGGGAAGATCGACACCCGCTCGCGCTCGATGAGGGCCAGGGTCTCGTCCCGGCGGAGCGCGGCCTGGAGGACCAGCGTGGCACCCGAGCGGACCGACGCCAGCACCGCGTTGCCCAGTCCGTGGGCGTGGAACAGGGCGACAAGGGCGAGGATGGCGTCGCCCTCGGTCACGCCCACGGTGTCGTAGAAGTTGTCGGCCTCGGCTGCCAGCTGGGCCGCGGTGCGGACCATGCCCTTCGGGGTCCCGGTGGAGCCGGAGGAGAAGGCGTACAGGGCGGGGCCGTCGGTCGCGGGCGGGGCCGGGGCCCCCGCGGCGGAGGCGGCGTCCCGGTCGAGGTCCGCAGCCGGCGCGACCCAGGTCCCCTCGCCGGCCGTGGTGCGGTCGGCCCACTCGGCGATGGCGGGCGCCAGCGCGGCGGTGGTGGCGATGCCGCGGACGTGACACCCCGCGAGGTGGCGGCCCAGCTCGGCCACGGTGAACAGCGGATTGAGGGGAACGGCCAGCGCACCGAGCCGCTGGACCGCGAGGAACGTGACCACGAAGTCGGTGTCGTTGGGGAGCACGACCGCGAGGGCGTGCCCCGGGCCGACGTCCCGCTGCGCCAGCGCCGCCGCCCGTCGCTCCACCGCTTCGGCCAGCTGGTCCCAGGACAGGCGCCGGTCGCCGTCGACCAGGGCCGTCCGGGCGCCGCAGCGCTCGACCGTGGACGCCAGGTGCCCCGCCACACCCGGGACCGCCGTCACGGCAGCAGGCCCGCCATGTACCGGTTGACGGCCCCCACGGAACCGAAGTTGTCGAGGGTGATGTCGCGGTCGGGGATCTCGACGTCGTAGCGGTCCTCGAGCCCCGTGACGAGGCTGAGGATGGCCGTCGAGTCGAGGCCCATGTCCTGCAGCGATGCGTCGTCGTCACCGGGGACGTCGTCGGGTTCGACGTGCAGCCGCTCCGCCAGCAGTGCCCGCACGCCGGCGTCGATGGCCGCGAGGGACTCGTCCACCTGTCCTGCCCTTCGTCCAGCTCCGAGGCCGCATCATAGGAGCCGGTCCCCGCGGGTGGAAGAGTAGGGCGCCATGGCGCTGGACGGGCTGCGGGCACGTGTCCCCCTGGAGTGGCGTCACCGGCTGGCCCGGCAGCGACTCCGGTTGCTGGTCCCGACCGGGCGGTGGCGGGCGTTGCCGGACGCCCTTGTGATCGGCGCCCAGCGGGCGGGGACGTCGTCGCTCTACCGCTGGCTCGGGGCCCATCCGGGGGTGGCGCCGTCGTTCCGCAAGGAGGTCGAGTACTTCAGCCGTTACTGGCCGCGGGGCGAGGACTGGTACCGCGCCCACTTCGAGCTGCGGGCCGGCCGGAGGCACCTGCGGTTCGAGGCGACACCGGACTACCTGTTCCACCCGCTGGCGGCGGCCCGGGCGGCGTCGGTCGTGCCGGACGCGGGGATCGTGGTCCTGCTCCGTGACCCCGTGGAGCGGGCGTGGTCGCAGTACCGGCACATGGTGCGCCTGGGCTACGAGACCCTCGCCTTCCCCGACGCCCTGGCCGCGGAGCAGTCACGCTGTGCCGGCGACGTCGCGGCCCTGGCCGCCGACCCCGATCACGACGCCAAGGCCCTGCTGCTCTACTCGTACGCGGCGCGCGGCCACTACGCCGACCAGCTGGCCCGGTGGTACGCCGCGTACCCGCGGGAGCGGGTCCTCGTGATCCCGAGCACCCGCCTCTTCGGCGATCCGGCAGGCACGTACGCGACGCTGCTGGCGTTCCTCGGCCTTGACCCGTGGTCCCCGCCCGCCTTCCGCAACGTCAGCTCGGCTCCCGGCCGGGGCAGCGCCCCCGCCATCGACCCCGCGGCCCGGCGACGTCTGGAGGCCGAGTATGCCGCCGACGACCGGACCCTGTGGGCGGGCTGAGCCAGCGCGTCAGCCACTCTCGATCGTGGCGTTCCAGGCCGGGCGGGGCTCGCCGGGTTGGTGGCTGGGGCGGACGGTGAACGAGCCGTCGGGACCGTCGACGCGGAGGTGGGTGTCGACCGGGAGGTCGTCGGCCAGCCAGAAGGCGTTGCCCTCGAACGTCACGTCGACGAAGTCGTAGAGCTGGGGGTGGTCGCCGCCCTGGGGGAGACCGACCTGGGCCCGGTTGCCGCCCTTGAACACACCGCCCGTGATCACGGTGACCCGGTCGCTGGCGCCCCGGGCCAGGTGCTTGGTGATGTCGACCGCGTAGTCGGACAGGCCCGCCTGGTCGATGTACATGTTCTCGTACGTGATCGTCTCGCCCGAGCGCCTGCCCTCCCGGGACGGCAGCGCGGAGATGATCAGCCCGGACGTCTCGTTGGCGTACAGCGTGCAGTCCCGGTACGAGACGAGGTTCGAGTAGGAGCCGGCGAAGATGCCCTGCCCGCAGTGGTAGGCCGTGAACCGGTCGACGACCGTGCGTGGCACGCCGTTCTGCCAGAAGTAGATCCCGCTGTGGCGGTTGTTGTGGGCGAGGTTGTCCTCGAAGGTCCACACCTCGTCGTTGCGCGAGTGCGACGGCCAGTGGAACCCGGCCGACGATTCCGCCCCGCCCTGGATCCCCGTCGCGACGCAGCCCCGCGCGACGTTGCCGTTGCCGGCCCCCATCAGGAACCCGGTGAGGTTGAACTTCGAGTTGCCGCCGCTCTTCACGAAGTGCGCCACGCAGCGCTCGTACACGATCTGGTTGGAGGGGACCAGGTCCCGCCCGCCGCCGTCGATGCTCAGGTCCCACCAGAAGGCGTCATCCACCATGTCGTGGGCCACGCAGTCCCGGAAGGTGACCCCGTTGGACAGGTGGGCGGCGAAGGCGTGGCCGGTCGAGTCGTAGGCCACCACCCCCTCGACCGTCGACCCCTGCGACGCGTCGTAGTTGGTGTGGAAGTGGATGGCGTAGCGGCCCAGCACCTCGTTCTCGCCCTGGCGGGGGCCCATGTGGCGCAGTCCGAGGTGGGCGATGTGCTGCGGCTGGGCGGCCGACAGCATGATCACGTGGGACCGGCCCTCCGGCGTCCCCTGGATCAGCGCGTTGCGGGTCAGGTTGAGGACCTCGGCGGTGTGGGTGACCCCGGGCCGCACCGTGACAGCCGGGTGGTCGTACTCGAGTCCCCGGTCGAGCCCGATGCGCGCGCCATCGACGCCGGTGATCGTGCGGCGGTCGTGGTGCTCCCAGTGGCCGCCGACGGTCGTGGGCTCGGTCGGGGTGACGACGATCTCGTCGCCCACCCGCCAGCCGGTGGCGTCGGCCACGGTCAGGGTCCGGTCGCCCTGCGCGAGGGCGCCGGTGGCGTTGGTCCAGGCGGTCTTCGCCGTCCCGGCCACGTCGAGGAGACCGTTGCCGACGACCCACATGCCGACATCCCCCTCCAGGGGCGCGTCGCTGTGCCCGCCCTCGAACCGGGACTCGTCGACCGCGTCGAACTGCACCGTGTGGACCAGGGACGCCGCGGCCGGCCGCAGGCGCAACCGCCCGGACACCACGACGTTGCCCGTCGACTGCAGCGTGCGGCTGTTGCCGGGGTCGAACCACAGGTCGCCGGACGGCTCGATCTGCACGCCCGCCACCCGGGCGTCGGTGTCGAGCAGCACGGGTTGGGTCACGACCGCCACGTCGGCGGGGCCGGGGACCTGGCCGCCCCAGGTGGCGGGGTCGGTCCAGCGGGCCGCCGGCAGGTCCTCGGACACCACCACCGGCTCCTCCGGCTGCGGAACCGTCGACGCGGTGCCGTCGTGGTCGGCGTGGGGCTCCGGCCGGGCGGGCGCCGCGGAGTCCGCCGCCGGCTCGCCGTCGTGGCGGGCGTCGCGCAGCAGGTAGGCCCCGCCCAGGGTGGCGGCCCCGCCGACGCCGCCGAGGATCAGCGCCTGCCGCCGGGTGAGTCGCCGGGGGCCGGGCGCCTCGTCCGGGAACCCGAGGCTCGGGTCGTCCGGGAACCCGAGGTCCCGGTCGCGCCCCGGGTCTACGGTCGGCTCGCCCTCCGCCATCGACCGACAGGTTAGGGCGATCGCCGCGCCCGGTGGTCACGGCGGGGCGGCTCGCTCACATCAGCTCGACGTCACCCAGGCCCAACCGCCAGTGGGCTGCTGGAGGGGCGACCCGCTGCCGCACCGCCCGGAACGCCAGCGTCGGCCCCTGGCCCGGCACGGGAAGGAACCCGGCCCGGGGCGGGCGGCCGCCGAGGCGGACGGCGTGGTCGGCGCCGCTCTCCCGCAGCGCCCGGGCCAGCAGGTGCGACGTGAGCCGGGGGTCGCACCCGGGGACCAGCTCCTCGCAGACCGTGGCCTCCAGGGCCGCGCCCCGGCGCCGCAGCCGGAACACGACCATGCCCTCGGCCGGACCTGCGGGCGCGGTCACGACCCTGTAGCCCAGCGGCGCGAAGCCGTAGCGCCAGGACAGGTAGGTGGCGGTCCGGTGGGTGGCGAGGCCGTCCGCGGGGGGCAGGTCGGCGAGCAGGGCCTCGACCGCCGGCCGGTCGGCCAGCGCCCGGGCGGCGGGGACGCCGGCGCCTGTCGACTCCGGCCACCGGGAGGCCTTCACCCGGGCCCGCGCCAGGCGCACCAGCACGGCCGGGGACCGGGGCCGAGCCACGACCGGCAGCCGGCCGACGATCTCCCATCCCATCTTGAGGTAGCCGGGGCGGCTGCGTTCGTTGGGGGTGTTGAACACGAAGGCCACGCCGTCGCCCGCCAACTCGTCGAGGGCGTGGCGGGTCAGCCGGGTGAACAGCCCCCGGCCCTGGTGGTCCGGGTGGGTGGCCGTGTCGACCGCCCGCACCGCCCTCGTGATCCGGCCGTCCTGGACGAACTCCCAGCGCAGGAACGTGCGGAGCCCGACGACCCGGTCGCCGTCGGTCGCCACCCAGGCCGGGGACTTGCCGAACGGGTTCGACGTGTGCTTCCAGACGAAGTACGCCCGGTGCTGGTCGTCGGACATCCAACGCGACGAGGCAGCCAGCAGGGCGACAACGGCCTCCTCGTCGGTCGGCTCGTAGGGCCGCAGGTCGAGGTCCACGGTCATGCCGCGGCCCGCCGAGCCAGGACCCGGGCGCCGGCCCGAGTGGCTGTCCACGCCCGTCCCGCGGCCTCGGCCACCCGGCGGACCTCGGCGCCGGCCCGGGTGGCGGCGGACGGCGCGGGACCGGCCGGCGCGTAGCCGTGGGCCACCAGCTCCCGGCCGGCGACGGCCTCGAACGCGGCGACGTCGGCCGGGTCCATGTCCCGGCGCCAGTCCCGCAGGCCCGAGGTCGGTGGCAGCCGCAGCCTTCCGTGGGCCGCGGGGAACCGGGTGGCGGCGATGACCTCGCCGGCCCGCGCGGGGTAGCGCAGCAGGGCGTCGTCCCAGGCCAGGTCGACGAAGGCGCACAGCTCCCGCACCACCCGCTCGGGCTCGGCCACCAGGTCCTCGTAGCGGACCGCCCGGTACCGGCCCGGGCCGAGGCGGCGCCCCGCCCGCCGGCCCGCCGCCACTCGCCGCCGCCACAGCAGCGCGGCGTCGGTGACCGTCGCCGGCCCCCAGTCCACGCTGCGGTACGACAGCGCCACGTCCCGCCCGTCGCGCACCAGGTGGACGAAGCGGGCCTCCGGGAACATCCGGGCCAGCCGGGCCAGGTGCGACACGTGCATCGGTGTCTTGTCGGCGTACCGCGGCTTGCCGGCCTGCGCCGCCCACTGCCCGTACGCACGGCGCACCGCGTCCGGGAAGGACGCCGGCGGCGGGTCGGCCAGTGCCGCCCGGCTCGACCCGACCGGCAGCCCCCAGCGCTGCCACGACGCGTTGGCCGTGATCAGGGCGGCACCCCGGGCGGCGTCGTAGCGGAGCGGCCAGCCGTAGCGGACGGCGTCGTGGGGTCGGGCCAGGCGGATCACGAACGAGACCTCGTCCGGGACGGCGAGGTCGGGGTGCGAGTCGAAGATGGCGCGCAGCAGCGTCGTGCCCGACCGGCCGCAGCCGACGAAGAACGGGAAGACCGCCAAGGCGTCGCTCATCCGCGGGCGAGGCGCTTGGCCTGGCGGCGGACGGGAGCGAGCACGCGATGGCGGCGGGCGGTGGCCAGTGGCCCCTGCTCGTACCAGCGGCGGCCCTCCACCGCCCGCAACACCCGGCGGACGAGGGGCGGCCCCGGCAGCCCGCCGTAGTCGACCCCCAAGGCCTCGGCGCGGGCCCGGTTGGCGGCGTCGATCAGCGGGTTGAGCGCCCGGTTGCGGGACCGGAGGACGAAGCCACGTTCGTCGATCTCGTTGTGGTAGTGCAGCACGAACGGCGGCGTGACCTGGTGGACGAACAGCGGATGTACCCGCACGGTCGTCGACAGGTTGGCGGCGACCGGCAGCGGCGCCACCGGGATGCCGTCGCCGGCCAGCGTCAGCGCCAGGGCGAGTTGGTTCGTCCAGTGCTGCTGCCGCGTGGGCACGACCTCAGGCCGGCGATCGTAGAGATCGAGCACGTCGCCGACCCGCTTGGCCCAGCCGTCGCGCAGCGCGCCGCACAGCTCGTGGGGCACGAACACGACGCCGCTGTTGAAGTACGGGTACGTGACCTGGGCGGTCGAGGTGGTCACGATCGACCGGCCCGGCTCGGGGATGCCGAGGTCCGCGAACACGGCCGGCCACGTCGCCGGCGGGTAGGGGTCGCCGTTCTCCGGCTTGACCGCGACCGCGTCCGGGGCCGCGTACCGGCTCACGTCCCCGACCACCAGCGTGTCGGTGTCGATGGCGAGCAGAGTGTCGAAGTCGTGGGTGGCGGCCAGCTCCAGCATCCGCAGCTTGTTGCTCGGCGGGTTGCGGGCGTCGACCCGGTCGACCACATGCACCTCGGCGCCCAGCGCCTCCAGCCCGGTGGCGAACCGGGGCTCGACCCCCTCGACGAACAGCGCGGCGAAGGGGGCGTCCGCGAGGCCGCCCCCGAAGCTGCGGACCGACAGGAGAAGGTTCTGCACCTCCCGGTACCACCGCTCGCTGTTCTCCGCCACGCACGCGACAAGCGTTGCGCCCACGGGCGCCGATGGTAGTCAGCGAGAGTGCGAGGGGTAGGCACGCCGCTGCGGCTTCGGCGGCTGCGCCGCCGAAGGTCGAACGACGCTGTGCTGCCGCTCTTGGCGCCTCCGGCGCCGGGCCGCTGGGCCACGGCTGCGCCTGTCATCGCAGCCTCTCGCTCCTACAGTGGCGGGGTGGACGCGAAGGGCTTGGCGGGACGGTCGATCAAGGAGGCGGCGGCGCTGGCCGACCGCGTCGCCCCGCCCCGGCCGGGCGTGGTCGTGCTGCTCTATCACCGGGTCGGCGAGCGCAGCTCGGCGTCCGAGATCGACATGCCGGCCGCGGTGTTCGAGCAGCAGATGGCCTGGCTGGCCGCCCGGCGCGTCGCCACCGATCTGGACGCCGCGCTGGACGAGACCGCCGAGCCGTTCGACGAGCGCCGGCCGCGCCACCCGGTCGTCGTCACGTTCGACGACGGCACGGCCGACCTGATCGACGTGGCGCTGCCGATCCTGGCCCGCCACAACGTGCCGTCGGTCTGGTACCTGGCGACGGACTTCCTGGAGCAGGGCCGCGACTTCCCCGACCGCGGCCGGCCGCTGTCGTGGGCCGGCGCCCGGGAGGCCGTGGACTCGGGCCTGGTGACGCTCGGGTCGCACACCCACACCCACGCCCTGCTGGACCGCATCGACCCGGTCGACGCCGCCGGCGAGCTCGACCGGTCGGTGGAGCTGATCGGCGAGCGGGTAGGCGTCACCGTCGACCACTTCGCCTACCCCAAGGCGGTGGCCCCGTCGCCCGAGGTCGAGCCGCTGGTCCGGACCCGGTTCCGGTCGGCGGCGCTCGGCGGCAACCGGGCCAACGGCTACGGCAGCACGGACCTGCACCGGCTGGCCCGGTCGGTGATCCAGCGCCGCGACGGCATGCGGTTCTTCACCCACAAGGCCCGGGGCGGCATGGCGCTGGAGGAGGCGGCCCGCCGCCGCTTCGACCGCCTGCGCTACGCCCGGGCCGCCGGCTAGAGCCGCCCGGCCGTCGCTATGACGAGCGGGCCGCGGGCAGCTCCGGCATGGTGGCGTGCCCGCCGTGGCTGATGCCCGACCCGCTCAGCACCACTCCCGCGGTGCGGGCCATGATGCGCAGGTCGAGGGCGACCGACTGGTGCTCGACGTACCAGACGTCGAGGTCGAGGCGCTCGTCCCAGCCCAGCGCGTTGCGCCCGTTCACCTGCGCCCAACCTGTCAGTCCCGGGCGCACCTCGAGGCGCCGGGTCTGGCGGGGCGTGTAGCGGTCGACGTAGCGGACCGGCAGCGGCCGCGGCCCGACGATGCTCATGTCGCCCCGCAGCACGGCCACGAGCGACGGCAGCTCGTCGATGCTGGTCGCCCGCAGGAACCGGCCGAGCGGGCCGAGCCGCCGTAGGTCGCTGTCGGGGCCCTCGTCGTCCGGGCTCGCCGTCCGCATCGTCCGCAGCTTCACGAGGTCGAACGGCACGCCGTGGCGCCCCGCCCGCTGCTGGTGGAACAGGACCGGGGCGCCGAGCCACACCCGCACCGCCAGCGCGGCCACCGCCAGCACCGGCGCGGTCAGCGCCAGCAGCCCGGCCGCCACGGTCACGTCGAGCGCGCGGCGGACCACAGGGCCCACGCCGCGCCGTCGCCATCGTCCGCCCGGCACGCGCCGAGTCTTTCCGATCGGTGGCCGGTGTGCCACCCTTCTCGGCGGTGGACACCCGGCGGGCGCGCGCGGCGGTCATGGTCAAGGTGAGGGCGCTGCCCGTGGCGCGCAACTATCCGGGCACGTACGTGGCGGCGACGACCCTCGGGTGGCGGCTGCGCCCCGACGCCGAGGCCCTTCGCTCGACCGTCGTGTTCGTGGGGCACCCCCGGTCCGGTCACAGCCTGGTGGGGGCGCTGCTCGACGCCCACCCCGACGTCGTGGTCGCCCACGAGGCCGACCTGCTCAAGTACGTGGCCGCCGGGTTCGGCCGCGACCAGCTGATCGCCCTGCTGGTGCGGCGCGAGCGCGAGCGGGTCGCGGCCGGGCACGTGTCCGGCAGCGGCTACACGTACGCCGTGCCCGACCAGTGGCAGGGCCGCTACCGGCGGCTCAGCGTCGTGGGCGACAAGAAGGGCGGCCGGACGACGCTGCGCCTGGCCGACGAGCCCGACCTGCTCGACCGGCTGGCCTCGGCCACCGGCGTGCCGGTCCGGGTGGTGCAGGTGGTCCGCAACCCGTGGGACAACATCGCCACCATGGCCAGCCGGGCGCCCCGGCGCAGCCTGGCCGACCACGTCGACCTGTACTTCGAGATGGCCGGCACGGTCGACGCGGTGCGGGCCGTGGTTCCGGCCGAGCGGTTCCACGCCCTGCGCCACGAAACCCTGGTGGCCGACCCCCGGGGCACGGTGGCGGCGCTCTGCCGGTTCCTCGACGTGCCGGTCGAGCCCGACCACCTGGCCGCGTGCGCGTCGGTCGTGTTCCCCGTGCCCCGCCGGACCCGCGACGGCGTGGACTGGCCGGACGACGTGCGGCAGTCGGTGGTCGAGCGGGCGGACCGGCACTCGTGGCTCGACGCCTACCGGGTCGGCGAGGACGGCCCGTGAGGACCAAGCAGGCCCACCGGCGCCGGTCGGTGGCCCGGGTCGTCGACGGTGTGCGGGTGCTGCCGGGGTTCCGCAGCTACCCGACGCTGTACGTCGGCTCGGCGCTGAAGGCCCGCCGCTACCGCGAGGACCTGGCCGGCGTGCGGTCGTTCCTGCTCTTCGTCGGGCATCCCCGCAGCGGCCACAGCCTGGTGGGCGCGCTGCTCGACGCCCACCCGCAGATGGTCGTGTCCCACGAGCTCGACGCCCTCAAGTACGTCGAGCTCGGCTACCGGCGGGACCAGCTGCTGACGCTCGTCATCGAGCACGCACGGGGCAACGCCGCCGCAGGCCGCCGCGAGTCGGGCTACTCGTACGCAGTGCCGGGCCAGTGGCAGGGCCGGTGGCGGGACCTGCTCCTGGTCGGCGACAAGCGGGGCCGCATGACCACCGACCGGCTGGCAGCCAGGCCCGAGCTGATCGACCAGCTGGCCGCCACGGTGCAGATGCCGGTGCGGGTCGTCCAGGTCGTGCGCAGCCCGTGGGACAACGTGGCCACGATGTCCACGCGGGGAACGGCGCCGATCGAGGACCAGGCGCGGCGCTACCGGGAGCTGTGCGAGACGGTCGACACGGTGGCGGCTCGCCTCGGGGAGGGCGGCGTGCACCGCCTGTACCACGAGGACCTGGTGGCCGACACGCCCCGCGCGCTGCGCGGGCTGTGCGACCACCTCGGGGTCCCGGCCCCGGACGACTGGCTGGCGGCCTGCGACGGGGTCGTGTTCCCCTCGCCCCGCCGCACCCGGGACGGGGTGACGTGGACGCCCGCGGCGCGGGCGGCACTGGAGGAGCTGGTGGCGGCGACACCGTGGCTCGCCCGCTACGGCGGCGGGGAGGTGGGCGCATGAGGTTCAAGTCGCAGGCCAAGCGGGCTCTGCGCTCGGCCGGCCTGCGCAAGCCGGCGCCGCCGTGGGTGGTGACGGACCCGGGCCCGGCGCCGGGCGACGCCGAGCCGCTCGACCGGTTCCGGCTGTACGCGATCGTGGTGACGTGGATGGAGGCGGACGTCATCGCCGCCACCGTCCGCAACGCCTTCGCCCAGGGATGCGACAGGGTCCTGCTGGTCGACAACGACAGCCCCGACGACACGGTGGCGCAGGCGGAGGCGTCCGGGGCCGAGCTGGCCCGGTCGTTCGCCACCGAGCAGCTGGACGAAGTGCTGAAGATCCGCATCCTCAACGAGGTGGTGGCCGGGGTGTCGACGGCCAGCGACCACGACCACGTGTGGTGGCTCTGGCTCGACGCCGACGAGTTCGTCCACGGCCCCGGCGGGGCGACGGTCCGAGACCTGGTCGCCGGCCTCGACCGCCGCTACCGGATCGTGGGCAGCCGCTACTTCAACCACTTCCCGAAGGGGGCGCCCGAGTCGCTGCCCGGCCTGCACCCGCTGGACCTCCAGCCGCTGTGCCAGGAGAAGCCGGGCAACCTGTGCGCGGCCGGTCACCGCAAGCACCACCTCCAGCGGTGGGACCGGTCCGGGCCGGCCACCACGTCAGGGCTCGGGTTCCACGCCGCCCGGGCCGACGTGACGCTGGCCGAGCCGCCGGCGTCGACGTTCACGCACCACTTCCCGTACCGGCTGGAGTCCGCGACGCGGGCCCGGTTCGACGCGCTGTGCGGGCGCGACGGCTCGGGGCGGGCACGGGTCGACCCCTACGACCGCCAGATCCGTTCCAATGCAGGCACCATCTCGGACATGTCCAAGCGGTACCGGACGCTGGCCCACGTGTACGCGGGCGAGTGGACCGAGGTCGAGAACCTGCAGCGCGCCGGGGACAAGCTCGGCGTGCAGCCCGAACCGTGGCCGGCCATGGTCGACCCGGCCGACGCCGCGTCCGCCCGCTGGTACAGCCCGGCCGCACTCGACGCGGCGGTCGCGCGCTGGCGGGACGCGGCGACGGCCGAGGGGCCGTGAGGGACCGGGCGGGCCGGCCGCCCCTCCCCAACTTCGTGATCGTCGGGGCGATGCGGTCGGGCTCGACGTCGCTGTACAAGTACCTGCAGGTGCACCCGCAGGTGTGGATGCCCCGCAAGGAGATCCACTTCTTCGACCGGCGCTGGGACAACGGGCTCGACTGGTATCGCCACCGCTTCGACGGCTGGTCCGGCGAGCCGGCGGTGGGGGAGGCGACGCCCACGTACCTGGCGGAGACCGCGGCGCTCGACCGCATGGCGGCCACGATCCCCGACGCCAGGCTGGTGGCCATCCTGCGGGACCCGGTGGACCGGGCGTACTCGCACTACTGGATGGAGCACGTGCGCGGCCGGGACGACCGGCCGTTCGCGGACGCGGCGCCGGAGTACCTGGCGCGCGGCCGGTACCTGCCCCAGCTGGAGGCCGCAAGCGCCCGTTTCGGCCGGGACAGCATCGCGGTGGTGCTGCTCGACGACCTGCAAGCGTCGCCGGGCGACACGTACGCAGAGGTGTGCGCGTTCCTCGGCGTCGACCCCGCGTTCCGCCCGCCCCGCCTGGGCGAGCGGGTCAACCGCTTCGTCTCGTTCCGCTCGATGTGGCTCCGCAACGCCCGCCGCCGGCTCCCGAAGGCGTTCCGCATCGGCCGGATCGTCGGCAAGCTCAACGCGGTCGAGGGCGGATACCCGCCGCTCGACGCGGCGCTGGCGGCCCGCCTCCGCGCCGACATGGCCGCCGACAACGCGGCGCTGGCAGCCTGGCTCGGTCGCGACCTGTCCGCCTGGGACTGAGCCCCGCCGAGCCCGACAGGCCCCGTTGCCCTGTTCGGTCATGTGCGTTACTGTGAGAACGCACATCGACGAACGCCGCAGGGGGTGCGTGTGGTCGAACCGGGGGGTGACCCAGTGCTGGCCATGCGCGGCATCTCCAAGCGCTTCGGCGCCACCCGGGCGCTCGACGGCGTGTCGCTCGAGCTCGCGCCGGCCGAGGTGCACGCCCTGGTCGGCGAGAACGGGGCCGGCAAGTCGACGCTGATCAAGGTCATGACCGGCATCCACGCCCCGGACGAGGGCACCGTGGAGATCGACGGCGAGCCGGTCACCTTGCGCAACGCGGCCGACGCCCAGGCCCGGGGCATCGCCGCCATCTACCAGGAACCGCTGATCTTCCCGGACCTCAGCGTGGCCGAGAATGTCTTCATCGGCCACCGCGACCAGGGCCGGGTCGTGCGTTGGCGCCGCATGAACGAGGAGGCCCGCGCCATCCTCGCCCGCCTCGACGTCCACCTCGACCCGCGCATGCCGGCCAGCGGGCTGCCGGTGGCCTCCCAGCAGGCCGTCGAGATCGCCAAGGCCATCTCGCTCGACGTGCGGGTCCTGATCATGGACGAGCCCACCGCCGCGCTCTCGGCCCACGAGGTCGACCGGCTGTTCCGCCAGGTCCGCCGGCTGCGGGACGAGGGCGTGGCCGTGCTGTTCATCAGCCACCGGCTCGACGAGGTGTTCGAGATCGCGGACCGCATCTCGGTGTTCCGAGACGGCCGCCACGTCGCCACCCACGCCCGCGACGGCGTCACCCGGTCCCGGCTCATCGCCGAGATGGTGGGCCGCGAGCAGGCCGACTTCTACGCCCGCACCGAGCACCACGCCGCCGACGTCGTGCTCGCGGTGACCGACCTCGGCCGCACCGGCCGCTTCTCCGGCGTCAGCTTCGAGGTCCGCAAGGGCGAGGTGCTGGGCCTCGCCGGCCTCGTGGGCGCGGGGCGCACCGACGTGGCGTTGGCCCTGTTCGGGATCGCCCCCGCCGAGGCCGGGACGATCGAGCTCGGCGGGCGCCCCGTCCACATCACCAGCCCCCGCCAGGCCATGGACCTCGGCCTCGCCTACCTGTCCGAGGACCGCCGCCACGTGGGGCTGTCGCTGGTCCAGTCGGTCACGTCGAACATCACATTGCCCGTCCTGCGCCGCTACACCTCCCGCCTGGGCCTCGTGGACCGGGGCGCGGAGCGGCAGGCGGCCGAGGAGTTCCGGGGCCGGCTCGGCATCCGCACGACGGGCCTGAACCAGCCGGTCGGGCTGCTGTCGGGCGGCAACCAGCAGAAGACGATGCTCGCCAAGTGGCTCAACACCGAGCCCACCGTGCTCATCCTCGACGAGCCGACCCGGGGCATCGACGTCGGGGCCAAGGCGGACGTCCACCACCTGGTCGACGACCTGGCCCGGGCAGGCGTGGCGATCGTGCTCATCTCCTCCGACCTGCCCGAGGTCCTGGCCATGTCCGACCGGGTGCTGGTCATGCGGGAGGGCGAGCAGACCGGCCTGTTCGAGAGGGCCGAGGCCAGCCAGGAGCGGGTGATGACCGCCGCGGTGGGGGAGACGTGAGCACCCCCGCGGCTCCGCTGTGGATCCGCCCCGAGCGGATCAAGGAGCTGTCCCTCGTCGGCGTCATCGCCGTGGCGCTGGTGATCTTCGGGTTCCTGGTCGACGACTACTACAGCGGGCAGTTCTTCAACCGGATCACGACCAGCGTGGTCATCACCGCCGTGCTGGCCGTCGCCCAGACGATGGTCGTCGTCACCCGCAACATCGACCTCTCGGTGGGTTCGATCGTCGGGGTCAGCGCCTACCTCACCGGCCAGTACGCAGCCGCCCACCCCGACGCCTCGCCGGTGTTGGCCGTCGGCCTGGCCCTCGGCATCGGGGCGCTCCTCGGCGCCGTGAACGGGCTGCTGGTGGCCTACGGGCGGGTCCCGGCCATCATCGTCACGCTGGGCACGCTGGCCATCTACCGCAGCTGGCTGGTGTCGCACGCCGAGGCCCGCACGATCACAGCCGACTCGCTGCCGTCGTGGGTCGTCGACCTGCCCACCCGCACGGTCGTGAGCGTCGGCAGCCTGGACGTGCGGGCCGTGTTCTTCGTCGTCGTCGTGATCGTCGCGCTGCTGGCCGCGGGGATGCAGCGCCTGCGTTGGGGCCGCCGGCTCTACGCGATCGGCTCCAACCCCGAGGCCGCCGCCCAGGCCGGCCTGCCGACCCGGCGGCTGGTGTTCGGCGCCTTCGTGGCGTGCGGGGCGCTGTCGGGGCTGGCCGGGTTCCTGTTCCTCGCCCGCTTCGGGACGATCACCGTCGTCGCCGGCCAGGGCCTGGAGCTCGACTCGGTGGCGGCGGCGGTCGTGGGCGGCGTGAGCGTGCTCGGCGGGTCGGGGACGCTGGTCGGCGCCCTGCTGGGCGCGGTGCTCATCGACGTGCTGGACCAGAGCCTCGTGCGGGTCCCGCAGGTCAGCGAGTTCTGGCGCAACGCCATCCTCGGTGCGCTGATCCTCGCGGCGGTGATCGCGGACGTCGCCATCGGCCGGCGGTTCCGGCGCCGGTGGTCGGCCGAGGCCCGACCCCACACCAAGGTCACCGAGGACGAGCCGGCCGACCCGGCCCCGGCGCTGGAGGCCAGCGATGCCTGAGTGGACCCGGGAGCGGACCTGGGAGCTCCTGCTGGCGGTCATCCTCGTGGGGACGGTCGTCTACAACGCCAGCCGTTCGCCGGTGTACCTCGACGTCGACAACTTCGTGAACCTGTTCCGGCTGTCGATCGAGAAGGTGATCGTGGCCGTGATCATGACCTTCGTCATCGTCAACGGCGAGATCGACCTGTCGGTGGCGTCGGTCATGGCCTTCTCGGCCTGCGTGCTGGGCGCGGCCTACGAGGCGGGCGTGCCGTTCCCGCTGGCCATCGTGCTGGCGCTGGTCGCCTCGGCCGCCGCCGGCTTCCTCCAGGGCCAGGTCATCGCCCGCACCGGCATCTCGTCGCTGGTCGTGACCCTGGCCGGGCTGATCGGCTTCCGGGGGGCGGCCCGCATCCTGCTGGAGGACAGATCCGTCGGCGCGTTCCCGGAGTGGTTCACCGACCTCGGCCGCGAGGACCTGCTCGGCCCGCTGCCGTTCGCGCTCGTGCTCTTCCTCGTGTTCGTCGTCGTGGCCGGCGTCGTGCTGCACCGGACGGCCTTCGGCCGCGGGGTGTTCGTGATCGGCGACAACGCCGACGTGGCCCGCTACTCGGGCATCGCCGTGGCCCGCACCAAGGTCGTGCTGTTCACGACCTCGGCGCTGGTGGCCGGCGTCGCCGGTGTGCTGTTCGCCGCCCGGCTCGGGTCGGTGCGGGCCAACATCGCCGAGGGGTTCGAGCTCGACATCATCACGATGGTGCTGCTCGGCGGGGTCAGCATCTTCGGCGGCTCGGGGACGATGCTCGGCGTCGCCCTGGCCATCGGCATCGTGCTGAACCTCCGCAACGGGCTGGGCCTCGCCAACGTCGAGGCCAACACGCAGACCGGCGTCATCGGGGCTCTGTTGATCGTGTCCGTCCTGGTCCAGAACCTGCTGGACCGGCTGCCGCTGCGGCGGCGGGAGGCGGAGGCGTGAGGGGGATCCACACCGGGGCCGAGACCCCGGCGACAGCAAGGGAGAGGGAATGGTGAGAGCACACAAGCTCCTGGCCGTGTTGACGTGCCTGGCGCTCGCCGCCGCCGCCTGCGGGGACGACGACGACAGCACCAGCACGGACGACGACAGCGGATCCGAGGCGGGCGGTGCGGGCGAGGCGGTCACCATCGAGGGTGGCGACAGCATGAGTTCGATCCTGCTCCCCAAGTGCACCGGCATCGCCGTGTTCGACCAGGCCAACGAGGGCGCGCAGGAGGCCGCCGAGGAGTTGGGGGCCGACGCGCCCGAGTTCCTGGGCCCGTCCACGTGCGAGGACCCGACCGGCCAGATCGAAACCATGACCAACGCCGCCACCCAGGGGGTGGACGCGGTCATGATCTCCAACAACGCCGGCGAGCAGATCCAGTCGGGCGTGGACGCCGCCACCGACTCCGACGTCGCGGTGGTGAGCTGGGACTCGCCGATCCCGTCGGGCGAAGGCGAGAGCCTGTTCGTCGCCCAGGTGGACTTCGACGAGACCGGCGTGGTCATGGCCGACATGGCGCTGGAGATCATGGGCGAGGACGGCGGGCAGTTCGCCGTGCTGTCGGCGTCGCCGGACGCCGCCAACCAGAACGCCTGGATCGCGGCGCTGGAGGAGGCGCTGACCGACGAGAAGTACGCCAACCTCGAGCTGGTCGACACGGTGTACGGCAACGACGACGCCGACGAGTCCTACAACCAGGCGCTCGCGCTGGTGGACTCGAACCCCGACATCGAGCTGATCATGGCGCCCACCACCGTCGGCATCGCCGCCGCCGGCAAGGCCATGACCGACGAGGGCCTGTGCGACCGCGTCAAGGTGTCGGGCCTCGGCCTGCCGGACGAGATGCGGGCGTACACCGAGAGCGGGTGCGCGCCGCAGTTCGCGCTGTGGAGCTTCGTCGACCTCGGCTACCTCACGTACTACGCCACCTACGGCATCGCCACGGGCCAGATGGAGGCCGCCGAGGGCCAGACCTTCACGGCCGGCCGGATGGGCGAGTACACGATCGAGAAGGACCCGACCCGCGACAGCGGCCTGCGGGTCGTCATGGGCCCGTTCACCGTCTACACCGTGGACAACATCGACGAGTGACAGGACGCGCCGGGCGGGCGGGGGCCACCGCCTCGCCCGCCCGCCGGCGCCCACGGAGGAGGTCCGCGGTGAACCGGCACGGGTTCGCGCTCAAGGTCAGGGCCG
>DASRJM010000011.1:0-3231 GCA_035649475.1 Acidimicrobiales bacterium | reverse complement strand
CGGACCGCGGGGCCCGACGTGCCGTTGAGGCGGGCGTCGGCGCCGGCCGAGCCGGACGACGACCCCGACGCCGACTCGCCCGAGCCCGACGGGGTCGGGGGCGTCTCCAGGCGGGCCGTGGCGGCGGCGCCCTCGCTGGCGATGTCGCTCGGGCCGCCGCTCGCCACCCGGGCGGCGGCCGGCGACGACGACGCGGCGGCGCCCGACGGGCCCGCGTCCTCCCCCAGCTTGCCCTCCAGGCAGTCGACGAACTGGCCCAGCAGCTTGGACGACACGTCGGCGAGCACGCCCCGGCCGAACTGGGCGACCCGGCCCGTGACCGTCAGGTCGGTCACGACGGACACCTTGGTGCCGTCGCCGTCGGGCTCCATCGTGGCCGTGATCGTGGCGTTGGCGTTGCCCTGGCCCCGGGTCTCCCGCCCCTCGGCCCGCAGGACGACCCGGTGGGCGGCCTCGTCCTTCTCGACGAAGCGGGCCGCGCCCTTGTACTGGGCGGTGATCGGGCCGACCTTGACCTTCACCACCCCCCGGTACTCCTCGCCCTCGATCTCCTGCAGCTGGGCGCCGGGCATGCACGGGGCGATGAGCTCGACGTCGGTGAGCACCTCCCAGGCCCGCTCGACCGGCACCCCTACCCTGAAGTCGTTGGTCAGCTCCATGCCCTCACCTCGCGTCAGCTCCACTCTCGGAGATCGTCCACCGTATCGATGTCAGCGGCGCGTCCGGGACACGGTACTTCCGTGACCAGGTCGGGCCGGCGCCGCATCACCACCCTCGCCCCCTCGTCGCCTACCCGGGGCAGCAGCGGCCAGACCAGCGTCGACAGCCGGACCGGGTTGCCCCGCTCGCCCTTGTACGTGGCCACGGCCAGCGGCGTCCGGGTGGCCCGGGACACAAGCCGCCACGCCTCGGTCAGCACCAGCGGCTGATCGCCGAGGCCGACCACCACCGCGGCGTGGCCGTCCTGCCGGGCCCGGGCCACGCCCGCCTGCAGCGAAGTGGCGAGGCCCTCCCGCCAGCGGTTGTTGCGCACGAACGTCACCTTGCCCGCCGCCAGCGGCGGGACCGGCAGGTCGACCGCGCCGCGCACCACGTAGGTGGCGTCGAGCTGGGCGGCGGTCGCCGCCTCGATCGCCCACTCGACCACGGTGCGACCCAGGTAGGGCGCCAGCAGCTTGTGGACGTCGCCGCCCGACTCCCGGAACCGGGAGCCGCCGCCGGCCGCCAGGACGATCGCAGCCGTCGTCACGTCACGCTCGGTGGATCGGCCCGTCCGTGTCCCGCAGCGGCCGGGCGTCGGCCCGCCCCGTGCGCTGGGCGATGATCTCGGCGCAGATCGACACCGCCGTCTCCTCCGGCGTGCGGGCGCCCAGGTCGAGCCCGATCGGGGCCCGGATGCGGGCCAGGCCCTCCTCCCCCACCCCGGCCTCGACCAGCCGGGCCACCCGGTCGGTGTGGGTCCGCCGGCTGCCCATGGCGCCGATGTAGCCGACGTCGGTGGCCAGCGCCGCCACCAGGGCCGGGACGTCGAACTTGGCGTCGTGCGTCAGCACGCAGACCGCGTCCCGGGTCGTGAGCGAGCCGCCCACCCGCCCGAGCAGGCGGTCCGGCCAGTCGACGACCACCTCGTCGGCCTGCGGGAACCGGGCCCGGGTGGCGAACACCTCCCGGGCGTCGCACACGGTGACCCGGTAGCCGAGGACCTTGGCCACCCGGACCAGAGCAGCGGTGAAGTCGACGGCACCGAACACCAGCATGCGGGGCGGCGGGGCGAAGCTCTCCACGAATACGGCCACCACGGCCTCGCGCGCCTCGCCGTGCTCGCCGTAGTGGCGGACCGCGGTGGTGCCGGCCGCCAGCTCCCCGAGGGCGTCGCGGGCGACCACCCGGTCGAGGTCGGGGTCGCCGAGCGTCCCCTCGGCGGCCAGCCCCGGACGGACAAGGAGCTTGGCGCCCGCCTTGGGACCGGCGATCACCGTGGCCAGCGCCACCGGCTCGTCGGCCCGGACCGCGGCGGCCAGGTCGTCGTAGAGGCGCTCGGTCACCAGTCCAGGGGCTCCAGGAACAGGTGGATGGTGCCGCCGCAGGTCAGGCCGACCGAGAAGGCCTCGTCGTCGCTGTAGCCGAACGTGACCACCTTGCGCTCGCCCGTCTCCAGCACCTGGAGGGCCTCCGTGACCACCGCGCCCTCGACGCAGCCGCCCGAGACGGACCCGACCACCTCGCCCCGCTCGTTGACGGCCATGGCCGCCCCGGGGAGGCGGGGGCCCGAGCCGTCGAGGTCGACCACGCGGGCGATCGCCACCCCCACGCCCTCCCTGCGCCAGCGGTCGAGGTCGTCCAGCAGATCCCTCATGTCCAGCTCCCTGTCATCGCCCGACCACCTCGGCCAGGGCCTCGAGGGACGCCACCGAGTGCCCCTCGACGAACTCGTCCACGTGCGGCAGCGCCGCCGCCATGCCCCGGGCCAGCGGGGCGTAGCCGGGCGACGCCTTCAGCGGGTTGACCCAGACCAGCCGGTGGGCGACCCGGCGCAGCCGGGCCAGCTCGGCCCCGAGGACCTCGGGGTCGCCCCGGTCCCAGCCGTCGGACAGGATCACGACCACCGCGCCCCGGGCCAGCCCGCGGACGCCCCAGCGGTCGTTGAACCGCCGCAGCCCGTCGCCGAGCCGAGTGCCGCCCGCCCAGTCGGCCACCGCGCCGCCGGCCTGGCGCAGCGCCAGGTCGGGGTCGTGGGTGGCGAGCTCGCGGGTGATGCGGGTGACCCGGGTCCCGAGGGCGAACACCTCGACCTGCCCGCGGCGGCGGCCGGCCACCGCGGCATGGGCGAAGCGGGTCAGCGCCCGGGCGTAGGGCTCCATCGACCCGCTGACGTCGACGAGGACGACGAGGCGGCGCGGCCGCCGCCCGGGCTGGGTCGCGGCCGGCCGGACCACCTCACCGGCGGTACGCAGGGACCGGCGGACGGTGCGGCGCAGGTCGGGGGTGCCGCGGCCGTGGGGCGCGGGGCGGCGCCGGCGGCTGCGGCGCAGGGCCGCGTGGACCCGCAGGTCGGCCATCAGCCGGTGGGCCTCGGCCAGCTCGTCGGCCGTGCAGGTGGCCAGGTCGCGGTGGCGGAGGACCTCCGTGGCGCTCCAGCGAATCGTCCGGACCTCGCCGGCGTCGGGGCCGGGCTCGTCCGGGTTGTCGGGCACCGCCTCGGCCTCGTCGGTGTCGAGCCGGACCTCGACC
>DASRJM010000010.1:0-2359 GCA_035649475.1 Acidimicrobiales bacterium | reverse complement strand
AGCCCCGCGAACCCCGCGCCCACGACGACGACATCCACGTCCGTGTCCACGATCGGCCGTGGCCTCCCCCCATCCCCGGTCATGCGCTCACGCTAGGCGGTGAGGCGCGGCGCGCTCCTAGTCGGCGAACGGCGCTCTCGGGAACTGGTAGCGTCGTTTCCATAGGCACCACCAGGAGCTTCTGCCGCATCTGCACGGCGATCTGCGGCATCGTGGTCGAGACCGACGGCGACGAGGTGGTCAAGGTGCGCGGCGACCCCGACCATCCGCTGTCGCACGGATACACCTGCGCCAAGGGCCGCGCGCTGCCGCAGCTGCACCACCATCCCGACCGCATCGAGCACCCCCTGCTCCGGGTCGACGAGCGGCTGCAGCCCGTGTCGTGGGACGAGTGCCTCGACGACCTCGGCGACCGCCTCCGGTCGATCATCGACCGCCACGGCCCCGCCGCCGTCGGGGTCTACTTCGGCAGCGGCCTGGGCATGGACGCCGCCGGCTACCGGATGATGGAGGCGCTGTTCCGGGCGCTCGGCACCCCCGCCAAGTTCAGCCCCCTCACCATCGACGGGACCGCCAAGGCGCTGGTGTCGCACCTGGTGGGCGGGTTCCCGGGCTTCACCTCGCACATCGACTACGAGCGGGCCCGGCTCGTGCTCTACATCGGGGTCAACCCGGTCGTGTCCCACGGCCACAACATCGCCCTGCCCGACCCGGTGACGGCCATCCGGGCGTTGCGCTCGCACGCGGAGGTGTGGGTGCTCGACCCGCGGCGCACCGAGACCGCCCGGCTCGCGTCCCGGCACCTCGCACCCCGCCCCGGCACCGACTACGCAGTGCTCGCCTTCCTGGCTCGTGAGCTACTGCGCGACGGCGCCGATCCGGACGTGCTGGCGCACCGCACCATCGGGCGCGACGAGCTCGCGGCCGCGGTCGAGCCGTTCGACATCGGGCATGCGGCCGAGGTGGCCGGGCTGGACGCCGCCGACCTGCACGACCTGCTCGCCGCGGTCCGCCAGGCGGGACCGATGGCGGTCCACACCGGCACCGGCGTGACCATGGGCGCCGAGAACGGCAACGTGACCGCCTGGCTCACCTGGGTGCTGATGATCCTCACCGGGGCGATGAACCGGCCCGGCGGCGTGTGGTTCCACCCCGGGTTCCTGCTGCCGTTCGACACCATGGAGCTTCCGGTGCTGCCACCCGAGGCCGTGTTCGGCCCCGGCCCGCCGTCCCGGCCCGGCACGCAGGCGTTCCTGGGCGAGTGGCCGTGCGCCGCCCTGCCCGACGAGATCCGTGCCGGCAACATCCGCGCCGTGCTCAACCTGGGGGGCAGCATCCTGGCGTCGTTCCCCGACCGCAACGCGCTGGAGCCGGCCCTCCGGTCCCTCGACGTGCTGGTCAGCACCGAGATCGTCGCCAACCCCACCACCGAGCTCTCCACCCACGTGCTGCCGACGAAGGGCCAGCTGGAGCGGGCCGACGTTTCGCTCTGGGACTTCCTCACCCCATCGGTGGCGGTCCAGCACACGCCCGCGGTCGTGCCGCCCGTGGGGGAGCGACGCTCGGCCTGGTGGGTGCTGGCCGAGATCGGCCGGCGCCTCGGCCACGACCTCGCCGATCCCACCTCCGCCGACGAGGACCGCCTGGCCGGCGTGATGGCCGCGGCCCGCTGCGGCTACGACGAGGTGGCGGCGTCCGGCTACGTCGAGCGACCTCGGGAGCTCCCGGCCCCCTGGGTCGAGCGCTTCCTCGACCGCTCCGGCGGCTGGCGGCTCGCTCCCGCCCTGCTGGTCGAGCAGCTGGCGACGCTCCGCCCGCCGGCCCCGCTGGTGCTCGTCCCGCGGCGCCAGCCCCGCAAGCTCAACGGCGCCCTCGACTTCCTGGGGGAGCCGGCCGCGGTCATCGTCCACCCAGCCGACGCCCGCGCCGCGGGCGTGCTCGACGGTGAGCCCGTCGAGGTCAGCACGGACCGCGGCTCACTGACCGGCGTGGCCCGGGTCGATCCGGGGATCCGGCGGGGCGTGGTGTCCGTGCCCCACGGCCACCACGGGGCCAACGTCAACGCCCTCACCGACGCCGGCGAGCTCGACCCGGTCACCGGGATGGTCCGTTACTCCGGCGTCCCGGTCAGGTTGCGGCGACCGACGGCTGTTCCGTAGGGATCGAGGACGCTGCGCCCAGGGCGACGAGCGCGAGGACGGCGAGGACCGCCAGGGCCGCCCGCAGGCCGTTGATCCGTGCCTCCGCGTTCTCGTCCACGACGGCCTGGGTGGTGTCCTCGGGGACGCCGGCGTCGTCCAGCGCCTGCTCCAGGTCGGCGTCGGACACGAAGGGGATGCCGCTGCTCAGCTCGACCTGG
>DASRJM010000009.1:0-50530 GCA_035649475.1 Acidimicrobiales bacterium | reverse complement strand
TGCTCCGCCGGGTCGAGCCGGACCGGCTCGGCACCGATCCCTTCTACGCGCCGGGCGGCGCCCACGAGGCCGTGGTGGTCGACCCGTCCGTCACCTCCCGCATGGCGGGCGGCCCGGCCGAGGACCCGCCGCTCGACCGGGCGGACATGGTCCGCGCCACGCTGCGGGCCCAGCGCCACGCCCCGACCGCATCTCTCGCCCGCGTCGCCCCCCGCCTCCGGGCCACGCCCACCGACGGCGCCGACCGCTGGCGCGAGCTGGAGCAGCGCACGGCCTACTCGCGCCCTTACGGCAACCTGCACCCGCTGCTGCTGGCGGTCGAGACCGCCCACCTTGCGGCGATGACCGCGGGCCTGGCTGTGGCGCCGGTGGCGGCGGCCGCCGCGCTGCTGTCGTGGTCCGCCCAGCCCGGCCTCGTGTTCGGCGGCCCGGCGGTGGGGGCCGACGTCCACCTCCGCCCGCCGGGCGTGGCGCACGGCGGCCTGGCGCGCTTGCCGCGGGCCTGGGCCGAGAACGTCGCCACCGTCCTCGCCGGCTGGCGCGCCACCCGGGAGCGGGCGGCCGAGCGCCGGTCCACGCCACTGCCCGAGCCGCCGCCGGTGGAGCGGCTGTTCGAACCGCGCCGCGACACCTGCTACTGGTGCGGCGGGACCTCGCTGGTGGGGCGGCTCGACGTGACCGACCTGCTCCAGCACAAGCCCGGCGAGTTCCACCTGGACGAGTGCGCCGAGTGCGGCCACGTGTTCCAGAACCCGGCGCTGACCGTCGAGGGCCTCGACTACTACTACGCCGACGCCTACGACGGCCTGGGCGAGGAGCTGGCCGAGACCAGCTTCGCCGCCCTCGGCAAGATCTACGAGCGCCGGGTCGAGGCCCTGGCCCGCTTCACCGACCCCCGAGCCTGGCTCGACGTCGGCACCGGTCACGCCCACTTCCTGCTGGCCGCCCGCCGCCGCTGGCCCGACGCCACCTTCGACGCCCTCGACATGAGCGACTCGGTCGAGGAGGCGGCCCGCCGGGGCCGGGTCGACACCGCCTACCGTGGCATGTTCCCGGACCTGGCCTCGGGCCTGCCCCGCGCGTACGACGTTGTCAGCATGCACCACTACTTGGAGCACACCCGCGACCCCAAGCGGGAGCTGGCCGCCGTCCTCGACGTCCTGGAGCCGGGCGGCCACCTGATGATCGAGGTGCCCGACGCCCAGGCGCCGTGGTCCTACCGCCTGGGCCGGTACTGGTGGCAGTGGGGCCAGCCCCAGCACCAGCACTTCATGACCGCCGACAACCTCGTCGCCCACCTGGGCGGGCTGGGCTTCGAGGTGCTGTCGGTCGAGCGGGGGCCGGCCACGATGGGCGGTGAGCTGTTCAACGCGGTCGGACTCGTCCTCCAGCGGCACGTGCGCAGCCCCCACCTGCCGTGGCTGCCGACGCCCTCGCTGGCGCACCGGGCCGGCCGGGTGGCGCTGTTCGGGGCCATGGTGCCGGCGATGCTGGTGACCAAGGTCGCCGACGAGGCCAAGGACGCCCGGCTCGGTCCCGACGACGTCGGCAACGCCTTCCGGGTCGTGGCCCGCCTGACCTGATGCCCACCGTCCACCTGCCCTACGTCGACTCGGCCCTCGCCCACATGGAGCAGGGCGGGCCGGCGGCGTTCTGGCACGACCTGCACTGGGGGCTGTACCCGGACGCCGCCACCGCCGACGACAGCCCCGAGGGCTACGTGGCCGCCGCCGCGGCCCTGACCGGGCACGTGGTGGCGGCGGCCGGCGTGGCCCCGGGCACCCGGGTGCTGGACGTCGGCTGCGGCTTCGGCGGGACGCTCGCACACATCCGCGATCGTCACCCCGGATGCCGGCCGGTGGGCGTCAACATCGACGAGCGCCAGCTGCAGTGGGCCCGTCGGCTGGGGGAGGGGTCGCCGCTGCCGCTGGTTGCCGCCGACGGCTGTGCGCTGCCGGTGGCGGCGGCCAGCCAGCACCACGTGCTGGCCGTGGAGTGCGTGTTCCACTTCCCGAGCCGCAAGGCGTTCTTCCGGGAGGCGGCCCGGGTGTTGCAGCCGGGGGGCAGGCTGGCGCTGACCGACTTCCTGCTGGCGGCGGGCGGCATGGGCACGTTCCTGGCCAAGGCGGCCGAGCTGGGTCCGGGCGACTGGTACGGCCATTCGTCCGCGCCCCTGACGTCGGCCGCCTACGAGCGGCTGGGCCGGGGCGCCGGCTTCGAGCTGCTGGTCGACGAGGACGTCACCGCCCGCACGCTGCCCACGTACTCCGCCCGCCGGCGCCTGTACCGCGAGGCCGGCGCGGCCGAGGGCCTGGCCACCATCGACCGGGTCGAGGCCCTGGCCACCGAGGGGGCGTGGGAGTACCACGTCCTCGCGTTCCGCAAGCAGGCATGAGCAGGTTCCTGTTCGTGGTGCCGCCCATGGCGGGGCACGTCAACCCGACCCTGCCGGTCGGGCGGGAGCTGGCCGCCCGGGGCCACGACGTCGCCTGGGCCGGCCCGCCCGAGGTGGCCGAGGCGCTGATGCCGCCGGGCGCCAGGTTCATCCGGGTGCCGCTGTCGGGGCGGGTGCGGGACCACATCGCGGCCCGGGCCGACGACCTCCGGGGCGCGGCCGCGCTCAAGCACCTGGTGGGCGACTTCCTGGTCCCGCTGGCCGAGTGCATGGTCCCGGGCGTCCACGCCGCGGTCGAGCGGTTCAGACCCGACGCCCTGGTGGTCGACCAGCAGGCCCTGGCCGGGGTGGCCGTGGCCCTGGCCCGGGACCTGCCCTGGGCCACGTCGGCGACGACCTCGGCATTGCTCAGCGACCCCCTGGAGCTGATCCCCAAGGTGCGGGACTGGGCCGACGGTCTCCAGCGCGACGTGCTACGGGCCGCGGGCGTGGACGAGCGCACCGCCGCGGCCGTCGACCTGCGGTTCTCGCCCCAACTGGTCCTGGTGTTCTCGACGCCGGCGTTCGTGGGGAGCGACGACTTCCCCGGCCACTACGCCTTCGTCGGCCCGGCCATCGGCGCCCGCCCGGACGACACGCCGTTCCCGTGGGCGTGGCTCGACCGGCCCGGTCCGCACGTGCTGGTGTCGCTCGGCACGCTCAACTGGCACAACGGCGGGCGGTTCTTCGCCGCCGCGGCCGAGGCGCTCGGCGGCCTCGAGGCCCACGCCGTCATCGTTGCCCCGCCGGAGCTGGTGGGCGCCGTCCCGCCCAACGTCCTCGCGGTGCCGCGGGTTCCCCAGTTGGCGCTGCTGCCCCGGATCGACGCCGTGGTGTGCCACGGCGGCCACAACACGGTGTGCGAGGCGCTGGCCCACGGCGTGCCGCTGGTGGTGGCCCCGATCCGGGACGACCAGCCGGCCATCGCCGCCCAGGTCGAGGCCGCAGGCGCCGGCGTGCGGGTGATGTTCCGCCGGGCCGGGCCGGAGGCGCTGCGATCCGCCCTGGAGGCCGTTCTCGGCGACCCCGCGCTGCGGGCCGGGGCCGAGCGGGTCCAGCGGTCCTTCGCCGCCGCCGGCGGTCCCGCCACGGCCGCCGACGAGCTCGAGGGCCTGCCGGCGTTGGTCGTCCGTTAGCCGCCCGCCGCCTGGCGGAACTCCCGATCGACGTCGCGCAGCGAGCGGGTCGGGATGGCCACGTGGGCCGAGGTGTCCCATGGGCCGGTGGCGCCGTGGTGCAGCCCGTGGTCGATGGCGGCGGCCAGTCGGTGCAGGTGGTGGGCCTGCCAGTAACGGAGCCGGCCGTCGTCGAGCGGCCGGGCGGCGGCCTCCTGGTAGCGGGACAGGTAGGTCGTGGCCAGCGGCTCGCGGACCATCTTGAGCGCGCGCCGCTGGACGGCGTTGCCGTACAGGGCGGCGGACCAGAAGCCGACGAGCGTGGCGGCCACGTCGAACTCGGGCTCCGCGCGGGTGGCCGCCGTCCAGTTGACCGGGACGCCCGAGCCCTCGTCGCCGTCGCGGACGATGTGAGCCGGGTTGAACTCGCCGTGGCAGACCACCGGGTCCCGGGGCTCCGGGCGGTGGGCGTCGAGCCACTCCCGCTGGCGGACGATGGCGGGGGTGGCGTCGCCGTCGAGCGCCGGGGGTGCAGGGGCGTCCGGGGCGGCGCCCGCGTCCGGCGGGAGTTGGTGGAGCCGGGCGTGCAGCCGGCCGAACTCGGCCAGCAGGCGCGGGAGGGCGGGCATGTCCGAGATCATGCGCTCGGCCAGATTGGTCCCGGCGGGCTGCCGGAACACCAGGAGGGTCGCGGCGTCGCCGTCGGTCAGCGGCTCGGGGGCCGGGAAGCCGGCGTCCCGGGCGGCGCCGACCCAGGCGCGCTCCCGGGCGAGCGCGTCGGGCGCCGACGTGCGGGCCACCAGGGTCCCGGACCATCGGGGGTGGTCGGTGGCGAGGCGCACCCGGTAGGCGTCGGGGCCCCAGCCGGCCCAGATGGGCTCGGCGTCCTCGGCGCAGGCGGGCCGCCGGCCACCGAGGTCGCCCGCGGCCAGGCCGCACACAGCCTCGCCGACGGCGTGGGCGTCGACCTCCGCCGCCGCGGCGGCGTATGCGTCGTGCCAGGTCTGTGCCATCGTCTCCCCTGCCTATCCCGTAGGTGACTCACCGACCGTGTCATGTACACATGTTGACCCGCTCACGGTACTCTGACGCACTAGTGACGGTGACGTCGATTGAGAGGTCGAGCGAGGGACCGGCGCCGGGCTGGGACGGCACCGGGTTCATCGTGACGGATGGCCGTGCGGGCTACCGGCTCGTGCGGGCCGCGGGCGCGGGGCCGGCCGCGCTGGGGCGGGCCGCCGAGGCCTACCTGGACGACCACGAGCAGGCCGCCTGCCTGGCCCTCGGCCCGCGGGCCCGGCCGGGGCGGATCCTGGGCCGCATCGCCGCCAAGGAGGCCGTCCGGGACTGGCTGGTCGCCGCGGGCCGGCGGCGTCCTGCGCCCCGCTGGTTCCGGATCGGCAACGACGGCGCCGGCCGCCCCCGGGCCGAGGTCGCAGGCGGGTTCGGCCCGCGGGTGTCGCTGGCCCACCACGGCACCACGGCGGTGGCCATCGCCGGGGGCGGGGCTGTCGGCATCGACGTCGAGGCGGTGGCCTCCCGGGGCACGGTGTTCGCCCGCCTGGCGCTCACGGGACCGGAGCTGGCCCTCGGGTCCGGCCACGACCCCGACGAGTGGGTCACACGCCTGTGGACGATCAAGGAGGCGGTGGCCAAGGCCGCGGGGACCGGCCTGCGGGGCCGCCCCAAGGACATCGTGGTCCGGGAGGTCGACGGCGACTGGGCGTTCGCCGAGGGCCGCTGGGTCCGCAGCGCCCGGGAGGGCGACCTGGTCGTCTCTACGGTGACGGAGCGCTGACCGCGGGCGGCCCGTACAGCTCCCAGCGCCACAGCACGTCGACCAGCAGCGCCGTCCCGGCGGCCAGGTGGCGGCGGTAGGTCGAGAACGGCAGGTCGAGCACCTCGGCCGCGGCCTCCTGGGTGACCGCGCCGTGGAGGTACGTGCGGTCGAGGGCGCGGCGGGCCGCGGCCGTGCGGGGCACGTCGGGCAGGGAGGCGGCGGCCCGTCGCAGCACCCGCTCGAGCGCTGCACCGTCGGGCGCCGGCTCCGCGTCCCGCACCACCCGTGAGCCCAGCAGCGGGCTGGTCGCCAGCCGGTCGGGGCGGGCCAGGTCCCGGAGCGCCTGGCGGACGGCGTCCGCGAATTCGTCCTCGCCCAGCGCCACCAGTACGGGCGGGGGCGGGGCGGGCCGGACGGTCTCGCCGATCTCGCGGCCCTCCATCAGCTCCAGCCACGCCGCCGGCCCCCGGCGACGCCAGTCGTGGCCGTAGAGGTGGAAGTCCCGGCCGTCCATCCGGTAGCCGCTCCCCAGCGGGGCGAAGTCCAGGTAGTCCATCATCGGGCCCCAGTACTCCGCGTCGCAGATCGAGGCGATGTAGTCCCACGCCAGCCCGGGGGTGACCCAGTGGCGGGTGGACTGCCGGGACACGACGTTGAACGTCGTCGACCCGCGCTGGCCCAACTCACGGTCGAGAAAGAAGCGGTTGACCCCGACGACCTGGCCCGGGCGCGGCGGGTCGTGGCGCCGGGCGTGGGCCCATACGGCCGCGATGGCGGGATCGACCTCCAGGTCCTCGGGAGTCGGCTCGTCCAGCAGCAGCAGTGCCAGGAAGCCCGCGATCTCGTCGCGCCCGGTCTCGCGCACCACGGTGAAGCGCTCGGGCTGGCGGGCGAGCCAGTGGCGGAGCGCGGCCACCGACTCGGGACCGAGGTGGCGCTCGGTGATGGCGACCAGCTCGCCCTCGTCGCCGGGCTCGACCCGCGACGGCACGACCGTGCCGAACGTGGTCCAGTCCCAGTAGGAGCTCACCGACGAGCTGCCCCGGTGCAGGTACACGAGGTCGGCGAACGCCGCATCGGCCAGGCCGGGCACGCCCATCTGGGCCAGCACGTGGGACCGCACCGCCCGGTGGGTGGCGGCGTAGCGCTCGGGGTCGTTGCGGCGCAGGTCGCCCTCGAGCACGTCCCGGGCCAGCTCGTGGGGGCACAGGCCGCCGGTGACCCGTTCGACGAAGGGCCGGGCGGCGAGCCAGTCGAACAGGGCGGGCGCCCGGTCCTCCCCGAACAGCGCCCGGGCCAGGCCTCGCGACGTCACCCGTGCGAGCGCCAGGGCGTCGAGCGCCCGCCGGCACTCGTCGTCCGGCACCTCGTCGACGATGCGGCCGAGCAGCCCGGCCAGCACGTCGGGGGCGTCGGCCAGCTCGCGCGGCACCGCCCGCCGGCGGCCCGGCCCGCCGGCGACGACGTCGCCGAGCAGCGCCAGCGCCAGGGCGTGGCCCCGGGTCAGGCGCTCGGCGGCGCCGTGCTGGCCGGCGGGGACACCTGCCGCGGTGAGCAGCTCGCGCACATCGGCGCCGGCCAGGTTGCGAACGGGGACCACCTCCAGCACGTCGGCCCAGGCGGGATCGGTCCGCCAGGCCAGGTCGGGCGCCTGCCGGCTGGCGACAACGACGACCGAACCGGCGGGCAGGCGGGGGAGCAGCGTCGTTCGCAGCCACGGCTCCAGCCCGGCGGCCCGCTCGAACGTGTCGATCACGACCACGCGCCGCCCGCCCTTGGCGCCGGTCGGTCCGCCCACGGCCGCGGCCACGGCGTCCGGCGTCGGGTCGATCGTGCGCACGTCGAGGAACGCCACGCCCACCGACGCCTCGGCCGCCCGCCGCATCATGGCGCCGAGCAGGGCGGTCTTGCCGATGCCGCCCGGGCCGAACAGCCACAGCACCGTCGAGCCCGGCGAGGCGAGCGCCTCGCCGAACCGGTGCAGCTCCGCCGCGCGCCCGACGAACCGGGCGGCCCCGGCCGCCCGCAGCTCGTCGCCGATCGAGCGGACCGGCACCTCGTTCCTCACCGCGTACAGCATGTCATCCGGCCGCCGCCGGCCGGCGGCCGCGGGTCCGCGCCTACGCGGGCGCCGCCGTCCGGGTCAGGAAGTCGACGAGCAGCTCGTTCAGCCGGTCGGGGGCCTCGAGCGGGATCCAGTGGCCGACGCCCTCGATGCGCTCGTACCGCCAGGGGCCGGTGACGTGGGCCGCGGTCCCGGTCATGGCCTCCTCGGTGAGCGCCATGTCGCCGGTCGACCACACGCCCATGGTCGGGACCTGGATCGGCGGCAGCGCCACCGGCGGGGCGATCAGTGCCTCGGCCGGCAGCACCGCCCGGTAGATCGCCAGGCTGGCCGTGAGCGCCGCCGGGTCGCGCAGGCGCTCGCAGACCTCTTCCATGCGGGGGTGGCCGCCCCAGTCCCGCAGGTTGGCGAAGTCGTCCTGGGACAGCCATGTCTCCGCCACGCCCGCGAACTGGAACAGCAGCATGTACCAGGACTTCTCCCGCTGGGCCCACCCCGCGCCGGCGAACGCCGCGGGATGGCCGACCGACAGCAGGGTGACGCTGGCCACCCGGTCGGGCACGAGCGCGGCGAGCACGGCCGAGATGGCGCCGCCCCAGTCGTGGCCGACCACGTGCGCCCGCTCCACGCCCTGGTGATCGAGCACGCCGAGGAGGTCGCCCACGTGCTGGGGGATGCCGCAGGCCTCGACCTCGGCCGGCTTGTCCGAGGCGCCGAAGCCCCGCAGGTCCGGGGCGATCGTGCGGAACCCTGCGGCATTGAGTGCGGACACCTGGCCGCGCCACAGGTCGTGGGTGTCGGGCCAGCCGTGCACCAGCAGGACGGGCGGGCCCGAGCCCGAGTCGGCGACCTCGAGGCCGATGCCGTTGACGTCGATGCGCATGGGTGGTCCCTTCGCTCAGGCGGCGGCGGCGAGCGCAGCCACCAGATCGGTTCGGGCGGGGTTGCCGGCGGGGTAGCGGGGCGCGCCTGCCCCCCGTTCGATCACGGTGTCCAGGATGCCCGGTGGGGCCAGCGCCTGTTCGGCCGTCGACAGCAGTTCGGCGATCGACACCAGGGCCCGCAGGACCTCGTCGTCGTGGAGGGCCGCCACCGCCATGGCCTTTCCGATCGCCCACCCCGGGTCGCCGGGGTCGTACGCCTCGCCGGCCGCGTCGGCCCGCAGCTCCGCGAGCCGGCGGCGGTCGATGTCGAGCGTCCTCCGGTAGCGGGGCTCCAGCCGCTCGTCGGTGGCCGCGGCGAACGCCAGCGCGAACTCCTCGTGGCGTGCGGGCGCGACCTGGCGGGCCACGTCCCGCAGGCAGGCGGCGTGCTCCAGGCCGATCGAGATGCCCCGGCCGAGCGACGGGTTCGTGCACGCCCACGCGTCGCCCACCGCCACGACGCCCGTGGCGGCGGGGACCCCGTGGACCACGAGGCGCCGGTGGCGGTCCTCGATGGCGGCGATGGCCCGAGGGTCCTCCAGCGGCTTGCCCTCCAGCCAGGGCGCCAGCCGGGGATAGAGGGCGGCGGCCCGGTCCCAGATGGCGGCGTCCGTCAGCGCGCGGAGCGCCCGGTCCTCGGCCGCGGCGACCAGCACGACCGCCCAGGTGCCGTGGTCGGCGGGCAGGGTGAGGAGGCTGAGCGAGTCGTGGTGGGTGAGCAGTTCGCCGTGGCCGGGCGGCAGCCCGCCGTCGGGGTCGGCGAAGTGGCGGCCGTAGTAGACGAAGCCGCTGTCCTCGCGCTCCTCCGCCACGGGCCCGGCCCCGGCGGCGGCGAGCCAGCCGGGCAGCGCGGAGCGGCGACCCCCGCAGTCGACCACGAGGTCGGCCCGGACCTCGCCGCCGTCGGTCGCCAGCCCGGCGACGCGCGGGGCCCCGGCCGTCCCCCCGTCCGTGATCAGCCCGCGGACGGCCACGCCCCGGCGGATCTCCACGCCGGGCGTGGCGGCGGCGGCCCGGGCCCCCGCCATCTCCACCACCGGGCGCCGGGCGGTCAGGACCTCGAACCGCTCGTCACCCGGGCGCAGGTCGCCCTGCCGGGCGGGGTGCTCCGCGAACACGTTGAACCGCAGGGCGCCGGCCGCCTCCAGCTCGTCGACCGCGGCCGGCAGCTCGACCTCGGCCAGCTCGCGCCACCGGGCCAGCAGGAAGTGCGGGTACACGAACTGGTTCACGCCTCGCCGGGCCCACCCGTCGACTGCGGCCGCCGCCGTGTCCGGCACCGGCGCCGGGTCCCGCTCCACCACGGTCACCCGGTGGCCGTCGCGCGCCAGCAGCATGGCCGCCTGCAACCCGCCCAGCCCCGCGCCCACCACCACGATCTCCGCCATCACGCCTCCCTCGCCCGGCTCCTCCGGTCAGTGTGGAGCGTGCGAGGGCGGACTGCCCGGAGACCAGGCCAGAAACTGCTCATCTGTCCCGTATGGGTCGCGGTGGCCGCGGCCGGCATCCGCGCCCGGCACCCGGAGTACGACGATGCGCAGGTCCACGGAGCGCTGCGCCGCCGGCGTCCGTCGACCTGCTGGCGCGGGCGCGGGTGGGCTGACGGCGGATCAGGCCTGGGCGACGCAGAACTCGTTGCCCTCCGGGTCCTGGAGGACGGTCCAGCGCAGGCCGTACTCGTCCTGGTCGGCGATCCGGGTGGCGCCGAGGGCGACGAGGTGCTGGACCTCGGCCTCGCGGTCGTCGGCGGTCAGGTCGAGGTGGACCCGGTTCTTCGACGGTCGCTTGGGCTCGGGGACGCGGACGAACAGCCAGTTGGGGGCGCCCGAGGACCCGTGGGCGCCGTCGCCGATCGTGGCGACGTCCTCGCTCGGAGCCGGTGACGTGCCGAGCGGGCGGCCGAGGACGTCGGACCAGAAGCCGGCCAGCTTGGCGGCATCGGCGCAGTCGAACGTGATGTTGGCAAGGCGTGCGGTCATGGGCGTCACGCTGCCGTCTCCCCCTGGGGGAGAGTCAACAGGCGGTCAGCGGGCCGGGCGGCGGCCCCAGCGGCGGTCGCCGCGCCGGCGAGGGCGGCGCATCGGCCCGGGCGCCACGTTGTCGGCCCGGGGCTGGTCCACGAGCCCGCTCAGCAGCGTCCGGGCCACGGGCCGGCGCAGCTGGTCCCCGGTGTCGACGAACGCGGCCCGGACGATGTCGGGCACCCGGACGTCGCTCATGAAATCGCGGCCGAGCGCCTCGATGACCTCGGGGCCAGGCTCGATCAGCAGCGTGGTGATGCCGGCGGCGTGCAGGCGGGCCTGCTCGGCTTCGAGCTTGGCGCGGGCATGACGCCGCACCGCGTTGCCGATGCTGAGCCCGCTGATCGAGCGCCCGGACATCGGCGAGAGGATGATGGCCAGGTCGAGGTCGGCCCGCCGCAGCACATCGGCGTTGGTGGGCGACCGGACGCCGCCGTCGATGTATCGGTGGCCGTCGACCGTCACCGGGCGGAAGTAGCCCGGGATGGCGCAGGACGCGGCCACTGCCGCCGCCAGGCGGGGCACCATGTCGCGGCCCATCACGATCCGGCGCAGGTCGCGCCGGCGGACCGTGCACACCCACAGGTCCCGGTCGGGCCACCGTGAGCCGAGCAGATCCTGCAGCCCGCCGGCGTGCTCGGCCAGGTCGAGGGTGCCGTCCGGGATCACGCTGGCCAGCGCGGTCACGGGGTCGAGCCGCCAGGGACGGCGCAGCCAGGCCGTCACAAGCGCCGGGGTCGGCAACCGGGGCGGTCGCAGGAAGGAAAGCGGCCGCATGGGCGGGAACTCGGGCCGCTCCCGCAGGGCGCGGGCGATGCCGGGCGGGCTGGCCTGGGGTTCCGCACCGACGGAGATGATCGACAGGTCCGATGCCGGCACGCCCCGCCGCAGCAGGGCGCCGACCACCGACCCGGCCGAGGTGCCGACCACGATGTCCGCGGTGCGGGGATCCCAGCCCAGGTCGTGCTCGATCGCCGCCAACGAGGCCGCGTGGTACGCCATGCCGATCACGCCGCCGCCGCCCAGCACCAGTCCGACTCGCACCGCTCCATGGTGGCCCACGGGCGCCTTCGGGTAGAGCATCCGCGTGCCCGACGACATCGGAAGCTGGTTCCTGACCGCCACGGAGCGTGGCAACCCCGACACCACGATCGACAAAGGCCGAGGTGGCGAGGCGTGGACGGTGGGCAACGACGTGGTCCCGCTCGTCCACGGGGCCACGTACTTCGCCTGCCTGCACGATGTGCTCGGGAGGACGGGGGACGGCGACCTCGTGCTGTTCACCGATTGGCGGGGCGACGGCGACGAGCGCCTGACCGGCGAGCCCGGCAGCGAGCTGGCCACGGCCATGGTGGAGGCCGTGAAACGTGGCGCCGACGTCCGCGGGCTGGTGTGGCGCTCGCACCCCGACCAGGCCCGCCTCAGCGAGCAGGAGGCGATCCACCTCGCCGAGGCCGTCAACGAGGCCGGAGGTGAGGTCCTCCTCGACGAGCGGGTGCGCCGCGCCGGCTCCCACCACCAGAAGCTCGTTCTGGTCCGCCACCCGGGCCGCGAAGCCGGCGACGTCGCCTTCGCCGGCGGCATCGACCTGTGCCACGGCCGCCGGGACGACGAGCGCCACCGCGGCGACCCCCAGGCGCCGCCCATGGACCCCCGCTACGGCGACACGCCGCCGTGGCACGACATCCAGGTACAGGTCCGGGGGCCGGCGGTCGGGGACCTGGCCCACACGTTCCGGGAGCGGTGGGACGACCCCACCCCCCTCGACCACCGCAACCCCTGGCGCCGCTGGATCGCGCGCGTGGCTCGGGAGCCCCGGTGCCCGGAGCCGCTGCCGCCCCGGCCCGCGATCCCGCCGGAGGCCGGCAACCACGCGGTGCAGGTCCTGCGCACCTATCCCGCCAGGCGCCCGCCCTACCCGTTCGCCCGGCAGGGCGAACGCAGCATCGCCCGGGCATACCGCAAGGCGTTCAACCGGGCCCGCCGGCTCATCGCCGTCGAGGACCAGTACCTCTGGTCGGCCGAGGTGGCCAAGGTGATGGCCGACGCCCTGCGGCAGTCCCCGGACCTGCTGCTGATCGCGCTGGTGCCCCGCTTCCCGGAGGCCGGCGGGCGGATGTCGGAGCCACCCGAGCTGGTCGGCCACCACGCGGCGGTCGAGGAGGTGCGGGCCGCCGGCGGCGAGCGGGTCGCCATCTACGACCTGGAGAACGACGACGGGACGCCGGTCTACGTCCATGCCAAGGCCTGCGTCGTCGACGACGTCTGGGCCACCGTCGGCTCTGACAACCTCAACCTGCGGTCGTGGACCCACGACTCCGAGCTGGCCTGCGCCGTGCTCGACGCCACGCGGGACGAGCGCGAGCCCCGCGACCCCCGCGGGCAGGGGGACGGCGCCCGCCGCTTCGCCCGGGAGCTCCGCATGGGGCTCGCCGCCGAGCACCTCGGCCGCGCGCCCGACGACCCCGAGCTGGTCGATCCGGTCGACGCCTTCCGAGTGTGGCGGGAGACGGCCCAGGCCCTGGACGGCTGGTACGCCGGCGGGTGCGTCGGGCCCCGCCCGCCCGGCCGGGTCCGGGTCCACCACCCGCAGACCGTGCCCCGGTGGGCGCTGCACGCAGGTCCGGCCTACCGCCTCTTCGTCGACCCCGACGGCCGGCCCCGGCACCTCCGCAGGGCGGGGCAGTTCTGACTACGTGAGGTCGTAGGCTCTGAACTCGACCAGCAGCGCGTCTGGGTCGCGGACGTAGATCGAGCGGGCGTCGCCCCGGGCACCAGAGCGGATGCCCTCGTCGACCACCTCCAGCTCGGCGGCCAGCGCCGCGAGGTGGTCGCCCTCGACGACCAGGCAGATGTGGTCGAGGTGCCCCCGGGCCGCGGGGTCGTCGAGCCCCGGGACCAGGTCGATGATCGTGCTGGCGTCGATGCGCAGCGACGGGAACGGCAGCTCACCCCGGCGCCACTCCTCGACCCGCTCGGCGGCCAGGCCGGCGTAGCGGCCGTACCAGTCGATCGCCCGCTCCACGTCGCCGACGACGAGCACGAGGTGGTCCAGTGCGAAGGCGGCAGGCATGGCCCCATCACAGCACACCCGCCGGCAGGTCAGATCCGGGCCACGACCTCGCCGTGGACGATGGTGAACACGCCGGCCGGGTCGGCGGCCCAGGCCCGCCACCCTGCGCCGAGGGCCACGAGCTCGTCCTCGGTGGCCACGCCGTACTGCACCGCCTGCGTCGCCACCGCGGTGGCGGTGATGCGCTCGGCCCACGACTCCCCCCACCACGCCCGGTCCTCCGGGGTGGCGAAGGTCCAGGTCGACGTGCTGTAGGTGGCGTCGGTCAGCCCGGCCTCCCGGGCCCAGCGCAGCAGGTGGCGCCCCGCGTTCGGCTCGGCCCCGTTGCGGCGGGCCACCGCCTGGTACACCTCGGCCCACCGCTCGAGGGCGTCCGACGCCGGGTACCAGACCATCGCCCCGTAGTCGCTCTCCCGTGCCGCCACCAGGCCGCCGGGCCGCGTCAGGCCGGCCATCGCCGCCAGGCCACCCACAGGGTCCCGCAGGTGGTGGAGGAGCTGGTGGGCATGCACGACGTCGAACCCCGCCGCCGGCAGGCCCACGTCCCGGAAGTCGCCGGCCACGAACTCGACCCCGGTGGCGCCGGCCTCCCTGGCGTGGTCGGCGGCGGCCGCCACCACCTCGGGCGAGGTGTCCACGCCCACCGCGCGGCCGGGGGCCACGCGGCCGGCCAGGTCGACGGTGAGCGTGCCCGGACCGCAGCCGACGTCGAGCAGGTCGAGACCGGGGCGCAGGTGGGGGAGCAGGTAGGCGGCCGAGTTGCCGGCCGTGCGCCAGCGGTGGGACCGCAGCACGGCGTCGTGGTGTCCGTGGGTGTAGACGTCGTCGTCGGGCACGGGGCCGAGCATGCCACCGGTACCGTTGCAGGCGTGACCGAGATCCTCGCCCCGCACGTCCGGGACGACATCGCGTTCGAGCGTACGTGGCTGGACGACGGCTCGTGGATCGACGTCGCCCGGGGCTGGCTGGCCGGCCACGACCACGTCTACGAGGCGCTGGCGGGCCAGGACCGCTGGCGCCAGGGCCGCATCTTCCGCTACGACCGCTGGATCGACGAGCCCCGGCTCGGTTCGTCCTGGCGGGTGGGCGACCCGCCGCCCCACCCGGTGCTGGTGGAGGCCCAGCGGGCGCTGCGCGCCCGCTACCAGGTGCCGCTCGACGGGTTTGCCATGGCCTGGTACCGGGACGGGCGGGACAGCCAGGCCTTCCACCGCGACCGCGACCTGCGCTGGCTCGATGAGACCCTGATCGCCCTGCTCACCCTCGGCGCCCGCCGGCCCTGGCTGCTGCGCCCCCGGTCCGGCCGCTACGACCACGAGGCGCCGGACAAGGGGGCGATCCTCGACATCGCGCCGGCCGGCGGCGACCTCCACGTGATGGGCGGGGCCACGCAGGCCGGCTGGGAGCACTCGGTGCCCAAGGTCGCCCACCAGGTGGACGGCCGCATCTCGATCCAGTGGCGCTGGACGTCCCGGCGGGGGCGGCCGGTGGAGGGTGCCTCCTACCGGGCGCCCCGGCACTACTCGCGGCGCGGTCGATCTTGACGCATCCCTATGCGCAGGGACCGTCACTCACCGTAGGGTCATCCCGTGGCCATCCGCGCGATCCCCACCGCCCGTGAGACGCCGGCATCCCCGGCGCCCGGGCCGGTGCCGGAGCTGGAGCAGTCGGGCGTCCCGCTGCCGCCGGACGCGCTGTCGTACCGGCTGAAGCGGCGACTGCTGGGCGAGCCGCTCCACAGCGACGAGCTCGAGCACCAGCGGCTGGGGAAACCGACCGCGCTGGCGGTCTTCGCCTCCGACAACCTGTCGTCGTCGGCCTACGCGACCGAGGAGATCCTCCACGTCCTCATCCCGGTGGCGGGCGTGGTGGCGTTCTCGCTGGTGTTCCCGATCACCGTCGCCATGTGCGTGGTGCTGGGGTTCCTGATCCTGTCCTACCGGGAGACCATCAAGGAGTATCCGTCGGCTGGCGGCGCCTACCTGGTCACCAAAGACAACTTCGGGCCGACCGTCGCCCAGGTGGCGGGCGCCTCGCTGCTCACCGACTACGTCCTGACCGTGTCGGTCTCGGCCTCGGCCGGCACCGCGGCGCTGACCTCGGCCTTCCACGCGCTCGAGCCTTACCGGGTGCCGATCGCCCTGTTCTTCATCGCCCTCATCGCCTTCGGGAACCTGCGGGGCGTCAAGGAGTCGGGCCGGATCTTCGCGATCCCCACCTACTTCTTCATGGTCAACATGGCGCTGCTGCTCGGCATCGGCGCCTGGAAGTACCTGGCCGGCGATCTCCCCACGTTCGACGGCACGGTCGAGGGCCAGCTCCACTGGGGTGCGGCCTCCGGGGTGGGGTTCCTGCTCGGTGTCCGGCTGTTCGACGTGCTGCACGCCTTCGCCTCCGGCGGCGCGGCGGTGACCGGCGTGGAGGCCATCTCCAACGGCGTGCCCGCGTTCCACGAGCCGGCGTGGCGCAACGCGCGCCAGACCCTGGTCATCATGGGCACCGGCCTCGGCGTCATGTTCCTCGGGGTCTCCGCCCTGGCCGCCGTCATCCACGTGACCCCCTTCGAGTCCGGATCGCCGACGGTGATCGCCCAGATCGGCGACGCCGTGTTCGGCGGTGGCGTCGCGGGCGACGTGCTCTTCTACTCGCTGCAGGCCGGCACGATGCTCATCCTGGTCATGGCGGCCAACACGGGCTTCGCCGACTTCCCCCGGCTGGCCAGCTTCCAGGCCGGCGACAGCTTCCTGCCCCGCCAGCTCACCAAGCGGGGCCATCGCCTCGTCTACTCCAACGGCATCATCGCCCTGGCCACCGCGGCCGGCGTCCTCGTCGTCGTCACCGGGGCCGAAGTCACCCGGCTGATCCCGCTGTACGCCATCGGTGTGTTCACCGGCTTCACGCTGTCCCAGGCCGGCATGACCAAACATCACCTCCGCAAGCGCGAGCCGGGCTGGCGCAGGGGGGTCGTGATCAACGGCTTCGGCGCCATGCTGTCGGCGGTGGTGGCCCTGATCATCGCCGTCACCAAGTTCGTGGACGGCGCCTGGGCCGTACTGATCATCCTGCCCCTGCTGGTGCTCGTGTTCCTGCGGCTCAACCGGCAGTACGTCAGCGAGGCCGAGCACCTGGAGGTCGATGTCCCCGAGGCCGCCACGGCCCCGATCCTGCGGCGCCACGTGGTGCTGGTGCTCGTCGACCGCCTCGACCTGGCCGTCGGGCGGGCCATCCAGTACGCCCGCACGCTCACGCCCGACGAGATGCGGGCCGTCCACTTCATCGTCGACGACGAGGCCGCCCGGCACCTGGCCGACGAGTGGGGCCGGCTGGGCCTGCACCGGATCCCGCTGGAGCTGGTCGAGTGCCCCGACCGGCGGATCGCCCGCGCGGCCGTCGAGACCGTGGCGCGGGAGCTGGCCGACGGCGACACCGAGGTCAGCGTGCTGCTGCCGGACCGCAAGTACCGCGGGCTGTGGCACCGGGTCCTGCACGACCGCACCGCCGAGCAGATCCAGGAGGAAATGTCCCGGCTGCCCCACGCCAACGTGACGACGGTGCCGTTCATCTTCGACAGCATCGACCACGCCCGGGTGCCGCTGTCCGCCATCATCGGCGCTCGGGGCGCGCCGGCCGTGACCGGACCCCGGGAGGCCGGCGGGGGCGAGGCGTCGTTCGGCTCGATGGCGACGGTGCGCAGCGACGGCAACGGCGGTTCCGGCGGGCCTCCGGCGGGGTGCCTACCGATCGCGGAGGCCCGCTATCGGGACCGGGTGCGCCTCGGCGGCCGGGTCCGGTCGCTGATGGTGGCGCCCCAGCACGACGCCCCCGTCCTGGAGCTGGTGTTGGACGACGGCACCGCGGGCATCTCGGTGGTGTTCCTGGGGCGCCGGCGGATACCCGGCGTCGACGTGGGGACCCGCATGGTGATCGAGGGCACGGTCGGCTTGCACCGGAATCGGCTGGCGGTGCTCAACCCCACCTACGAGCTACGGCTCTGACCCGGCCCCTGGGCCTACGGCGGTGCCTCACGACGAGCCTCACCGCATGGTGGGGCGGGCCTGGGCGAAGCTCCAGCGGTGGCCCTCCAGGTCCTCGGCCGTGTAGGCCCGGTAGCCGTGGCTGTGAATGCCGTGCACGATGCGGGCGCCCGCCGCTTCGGCGTGGGCGAAGTGGGCGTCGAGGTCGTCCACGAACACCCACGGCACGTGCGTCGGCGTCGCGTCCTCGGGCAGCGTGCCCTCGGCGGGAAGCAGGACCACGGGGCAGTTGGCGACGTGGAACTCGATCCAGCCGGCGTTCTCGCCCTCGTCCGGCAGTTTGCCAGTGAGGTGGAGGCCGAACGCGTCGGCCAGCCACCGGGCTGCGGTCACGGGCTTGGCGTAGTACACGACGATGGCCAGCCGGGCCATCTCCTCCGGCTCGCGGGGCGCAGTGTCCCGGCGGGCGCACCACTCGGAGAACCACGGGTCTAGCACCCTTGTGTACGAGAAGCTGCCGGTGACGGCGGGGTCGCCGCCGGAGCGGAGGCGGGCCTCGACCCGCACGAGCGTGCCGCCCGCCGTCGGCGTGAAGGTCACGTCGACGTCGACGTCGTCGACCGAGCTGCGCCACGCCAGCCGGGTGCCGGGCTCCCACACGGTGATCCGGCCGAGCTCGAGCGCGTCGCCCGCAGCGTCGTCGTACACCTCGAGCAGCCGGCCCCCGACGCCCGGCTCGTTGCGGCGGCCGATCGCCCGGGCCGAGTCGTAGAACGTGATCGGCGTGCGCAGCCACCACAGGTCCATCTCGTCGAAGAACGCGGTGAACGCGGTCGCCGGGTCGACGGCCACCTCCACCTGGGCCGAGGCCGACGTCGCTGTTGCGGTCATGGGTTCCTCTCCTGCTCCACGTGACGCTTGAAGGCCCCGAGCTGCTCGCTCCAGTGGGCCTGGACCTGGTCGAGCCACGCCCGGACGCCGACCAGCGACTCGGGCCGCAGCCGGAACACCCGGACGCGGGCGTCCTCGGGCACGCGCTCGTCGCGGACGACGTCCGCCTGCAGCAGCACCCGCAGGTGGCGGCTCATCACCGGCGCAGACGTCCCCACCGCCCCGGCCAGCTCGCCGGCGCGGTGCGGGCGCTCCCCGAGCAGCGCCACCACGCGCCGCCGCGTCGGGTCGGCCAGGACCTCGAACACCCGGTCCGAATCGATAGCCACATCAACAATAGTTCTATCAGCCGCTAACTAGTGTCAAGGATCCGGCCGTGCCACGCTGGTAGGATGCACAGCGGCGCGGCCACCGTCGACGAGTACCTCGCCGAGCTGCCGGACAACCGGCGGCAGGCGATCGAGGCGGTGCGCCGGACCGTCCTCGACAATCTGCCGGACGGGTTCGAGGAGCGGATGCAGTACGGGATGATCAGCTGGGTCGTCCCGCTGGCGCGCTACTCCGAGACGTACAACGGCGAGGCGCTGGCCGTCGCCTCGCTGGCCAACCAGAAGCGGTACATGGCGCTCTACCTCGTGGGCGTGTACGGCGACGAGGGCAGCCAGCAGTGGCTGCGCGAGCGATGGGCGGCGGCGGGCCTGAAGCTCGACATGGGCAAGAGCTGCCTGCGGTTCCGGAGCCTCGACGACGTCGATCTCGGCATCATCGGCGAGGCCATCGCCCGGATCCCGGTCGACGACTTCATCGCCGCCTACGAGCGGTCGCGGGGCCTGCGCTGAGCATCGTTAGAGTCCGGGCATGCCGATCGAGGGTGAGTACGAGCCGAGCCGCTGGGACTGGGTCGCCAAGCAGGTCGACCTCTACGAGTCGTCCGGGGGCACCAAGGGCCTGACGATCCAGGGTGCCCCGGTCGTGATGTTCACGATGCGGGGCCGGCGGTCGGGCAAGGTCCGCAAGGCGGCCGTGATGCGGGTCGAGCACGACGGCACCTACGCGGCCGTGGCCTCCAAGGGCGGCTCGCCCGAGAATCCCGGCTGGTACCACAACCTGATCGCCCATCCCGACGTCACGGTCCGGGACGGCACCGAGGTCTACGAGATGCGGGCGCGCGAGGTCGAGGGCGCCGAGAAGGACGAGTGGTGGGCGCGGGCGGCCGACGCCTGGCCGGCCTACGACGACTACCAGGGCCGCACCGACCGCCCCATCCCGGTGGTGCTGTTCGAGCCCCGGGAGGGCTGACCTCAGGCCGACGCGCACGCCGGTGCCGGCGCACTCGAGCGCGGCCGCCCGGTCAGGCCGACGACGCCGTGCTTGGCGGCCGCGTACGGGGCCGGCTCCGGGATCCCGCCGACTCCGGCCAGGGACGAGTTGTCGACCACCGACCCGCCGCCGGCCGCCACCAGCGCGGGGATCTGTTGTTTCATCCCGGCCGGGCGGCCGGGCGGCCGGGCGTCACCGGGCCAGGAGGTCGGCGTAGTCGGGGTTGTCGTCGATGAACTCGGCCACGTACCAGCATGTCGGCACGATCGTGTGGCCGGCGGCCCGCTCGGTGTCGAGCGCGGCCCGCACCAGCACGGCGCCGAGGCCCTGGCCCCGCCGGTGCCCGACGATCACGGTGTGGGGGAACGTGGCCACGCCGTCCCGGGACAGGCGGTAGTCGGCCACCCCGACCAGCTCGCCGTCGACGAACAGCTCGTAGCGGGAGCGGTCGGGCTCGTGGCGCACCTCGTGGGTCATGCGTCCCCGCTACCCCGCAGCTGCGCCTCGAACTCGTCGGCCAGCTTCTTCGGCGCCCGGACGAACCAGGCGTCGGTCAGCAGCTCGGTCAGTTCGTCGACGTCGACGGCGTCGAACCGCACCAGCACCATCGCGTAGCCGTCGTAGTGCGGGGTCGTGAAGAACTTGTCCGGCTCGGAGGCGAGCAGCGCCTCCTTCTCGCCGAGGTCCCCGAGCCACAGGACCAGTACGTCGCCCTCCTCGCGGATGCGGGCGAAGCCCTTGTCCTTCACCCGCCAGGCGGGCATGCCGTAGGAGGGCTTCTCGGTGGTGGCGGGGAGCGACAGGGCCACCCGCCGGACGTCGTCCTCGGTCACCATGCCGCCCATGATGCCGCCCCGGGAACTTGGTGGCGCGGCCGCGTCGTCAGAGATGGCCATGAGACGGATCATGGCGATGGCGGCACTGGCGGTGCCGGTGGTGGTGGTGAGCGCGGCGCCCGCCGGGGCCTGCGGGGGCCTGGTGGGCGAAAACGGCACGATCGAGCTCGTGCGGACCACGACGCTCGCGGCCTACAGCGACGGCGTCGAGCGGTACATGACGGCGTTCGAGTTCAGCGGGGAGGGCGAGGAGGTCGGCTCGATCGTGCCGCTGCCCGACGTCCCGACCGAGGTGACCCGGGCAGGCGACTGGACCCTCCAGCGGCTCGTGCAGGAGGTCACGCCGGCGCCGCGCGGGTCCGATGACGGCACCTCGTTCGGTGCCGAGGCGTCGGTGGCCGAGGTGGACATCATCCTCGAGACGACGATCGACGCCCTCGACATCACCGTGTTGTCGGGCGGGGGCGACGAGGTGGGGGAGTGGGCGGCCGACAACGGCTTCCTGCTCACGCCCGACGCGCCGGAGGTCCTCGACTTCTACGCCGAGCGCAGCCCGGTGTTCATGGCCGCCAAGTTCGACGCCACCCGGGCCCGGGAGCTGGGCCAGGGCGCGGGCGACAGCACGCCGATCATGGCGACCATCCCGACCGACGACCCCTGGGTGCCGGTGCGCATCCTCGGCCTCGGCCTGGAGGAGGACCGCACCGTCGAGGCCGACGTGTTCCTGCTGACCGACGACGAGCCCGAGCTGCTGGCGGGCGGCGCCGGCCTCACCCTCGACCGCAGCGAGCCGGCGCGGGACCTGCTGCTCGACGACCTCCGCTCGGACGTGGGCATGGGCTGGATGCCCGAGGACATGTGGCTCACGTACATGACCCTCGACGCGCCCGCCCGGGAGCTGGACTACGACCTGGCGGTCTCGGCCACGCCCGGCGTGACCCCCTCGCTGCTCGACGCCGGCGTGGAGCGGGGCCAGGCGGCACCGGTCCTCCCCGACACGCCCGGCCCCGCCCTGTGGCCGCTGGCGCTCGGCACCGGCGCCGCCCTGGCGGTGGGCGTGCTGTGGTGGGACCGGCGCCGGCGCGAGCTCCCGACGGCCGGCGGCTGGGCACGTGGGGCATGAGCGGCCCGGCCGCCCTCGACAGCCCGGCGGGCCCAGCGGCCGCCGGCCCGGCTCCGTCCCCCGGGCGCCGGAGCGGCGGGGCCCGCCGGTGGGTGGCGGCGGCGGTCGTGGCGGCCGCTGTCGCCACCGCGGCCGGCTACGGCGTGGCCGCGGGGACCGGCGGGCCCGGCGGGCGTGCCGTCCTCGGCCCGGGCGACGTGACCGTCCGGCTGGACATCGAGCACAGCCTGTTCGAGCCGGAGGACCTGCGGGTCGTCGAGGGGACGCGGGTCCGCTTCGTCGTCGTCAACGGCGACCCCCTCCACCACGAGCTGATCGTCGGGCCGCCCGACGTCCACGCCCGCCACGCCACCGGCACCGAGGCGGAGCACCCGTCGATCCCGGGCGAGGTGTCGGTGGACCTCAACGCCACGGCCGTCACCACCTACACGTTCGACGAGCCGGGCGAGGTCGAGTTCGCCTGCCACCTGCCGGGCCACTACGAGCACGGCATGCGCGGCACGGTGGAGGTCGTCGCCGCGCAATAGGTTGGCGGCGTGGACGACACGACCGGGGGCAGGGGACGGGTCCTGTGGCGCCCGCCGGGCGACGCCGGGCCGCAGACCCGCATCGGTGCGTACGTGCGGTGGCTGGCCGACGAGCGGGGCCGCGACTTCCCGGCCGGGGATTACGACGCCCTGTGGCGGTGGTCGGTCGAGGACCTCGGCGGGTTCTGGCGGTCGGTGTGGGACCACTTCGCGCTCCAGTCCTCGACGCCGGTCGGCCCGGCCCTCGCCGACGCCTCGATGCCCGGAGCCCGGTGGTTTCCCGGCGTCGAGCTGAACTACGCCGGCCATGCCCTCCGCCACGACCCGCCGGGGCCCGCGCTGGTCGGCCTGTCGCAGTCCCGGCCCCGGGTCGAGCTGGGCATGGCCGACCTCCGGGACCGGGTCGACCGCTGCAGGGCCGGCCTGGCCCGCCTGGGCGTGGGCCGGGGCGACCGGGTCGCCGCCTACCTGCCCAACATCCCCGAGACGGTGATCGCCTTCCTGGCCGCCGCCGGGCTCGGAGCCGTGTGGTCGTCGTGCGCCCCCGAGTTCGGGACCCGCAGCGTCGTCGACCGCCTGCGCCAGATCGAGCCGACCGTCCTGCTGTCCGTCGACGGGTACCGCTACGGCGCCCGGACCCTCGACCGGGCGACCGAGGTGGCGGCCGTACGAGCCGAGCTGCCGTCGCTGCGGGCCACCGTCACCCTGCCCTACCTCGACCCCGGCGCCCGCCTGCCCGACACCGTCACGTGGGACGAGCTGCTCGACGTCGCCGCGGCCGACGCGCCGCCGGTGGCCGACGTGCCCTTCGACCACCCGCTGTACGTCCTCTACTCGTCCGGGACCACCGGGCTGCCCAAGGCCATCGTCCACGGGCACGGCGGCATCCTCGTCGAGCACCACAAGGTCCTCGCCCTCCACAACGACCTGGGGCCGGGCGACCGCTTCTTCTGGTTCTCGACCACCGGCTGGATGATGTGGAACTACCTGGTGTCGGGCCTGCTGGTCGGGGCCACGCCGGTGCTCTTCGACGGCGACCCCGGCCACCCTGACCTCGGCGCCCTCTGGCGCATGGCGGCCGAGGAGGGCGTGACGTTCCTCGGCACCTCCGCGCCGTTCCTGCTGGCCTGCCGCAAGGCCGGTGTGGTGCCCTCGGCCGAGGGCGACCTGTCGGCGCTGCGGGCAGTGGGCTCGACCGGGGCCCCACTGCCGGCCGAGGGCTTCGAATGGGTGTACGAGGCCGTCGGCCCGAACCTGCTGCTGTCGTCGATCAGTGGCGGTACGGACGTGTGCACCGCGTTCGTGGGTGGGTGCCCGATGGTGCCGGTGCGGGCGGGCGAGATCTCGTGCCGCTACCTGGGCGACCGGGTCGAGGCGTTCGACGAGGCCGGCCGGTCCGTGGTCGGGCAGCAGGGCGAGCTGGTCATCACCGCCCCGATGCCCTCGATGCCGGTCGGATTCTGGGGCGACCCCGACGGGTCCCGGTACCGGGCGGCCTATTTCGAGGACCACCCCGGCGTGTGGACGCACGGCGACTGGATCACGCTCTACGGGGACGGCGCCTGCGTGATCACGGGCCGCTCGGACGCCACGCTCAACCGCGGCGGGGTGCGGATGGGCACGGCGGAGCTGTACTCGGTGGTGGAGGCGCTGCCCGAGGTGGCCGACAGCCTGGTGGTCCACCTGGAGGACCGGGAGGGCGGGCCCGGCCGCCTGATCCTGTTCGTGGCCCCGGTCCCGGGCGCCGAGGTGGACGACGACCTGCGGGCCCGCATCGCCACCGCCCTCCGTCGGGAGCTGTCGCCCCGCCACGTCCCCGACGAGATCCACGCGGTGCCGGGCGTCCCCCGCACCCTGTCGGGCAAGAAGCTGGAGGTGCCGGTGAAGCGGATCCTGGGCGGCGCCGACCCGGACACGGCGGCCAGCCGCGGCAGCCTGGCCGACCCCGACGTGCTGGACGCGTACGCGCCCTTCGTCGAGCGATGACGGGCGACCTGTACTCCGACGCCTTCTTCGCCGACGTCGAGCGGACCGCGGCGGGGTCCGCCCGGCGCGTGGTGCCGGTGGCGGTGCGGGAGTGGCGGCCGGCGCACGTCGTCGACGTCGGCTGCGGCGAGGGGATCTGGGCCGCGGCCTTCGAGGCGCTCGGCGTGCCGGCGCTGGGGATCGACGGCGACTACGTGCGACCTGGCCGGCGGCTGATCCGCCGGTTCCTGCCCTGGGACCTGACCATGCCGCTGCCCGACCTCGGGCGCTTCGACCTGTGCGTGTGCCTGGAAGTGGCCGAGCACCTCCCCGAGGCCGCGGCCGACGGGCTGGTGGAGAGCCTGGTGGGGCTGTCGGACCGCATCCTGTTCTCGGCTGCGGTGCCAGGCCAGGGCGGGACGGGGCACGTCAACGAGCAGCCCCACAGGTATTGGCTGGAGCGGTTCGACCGGCGCGGGTTCGTGGCCGACGCGTCCTGGCGGGACCGGTTCGCCGAGCAGGGCGAGGTCGCATGGTGGTACCAGCGCAACATGGTCGTGCTCGACCGCCGGGTGCCGCGGCCGCCCGCGCCGCCGCGGCTCGACGCGGGCTCGGGCGCACCGGCGGGGCAGGGGCTGGCGGACCTGGCGGCGACCGCCGACCTCGCGTCCCGGCTGCGACGGGACGAGCGCTGGGGCCACCGGCTGGTGGCGGGCCCGGTGGGGCGGATGTGGACATCGCAGGCCGCGTTCGACGCCGGGGTGGTGGCCGCGCTGGAGGACGTGGAGGCCCGCCTCCGGGCCCTGGAGTTCGCGGTCCGCGACGTCCACGGGCCCTTGCTGGGCGAGTAGCACCCCCGAACCCGGTGGCCCCTCGCCACGGGCGTGGCAGGGTCCCTCGCCGGGGACTGAGTCGCCGCCGGGGCCCTGTGGCACGATATCTGACACCGAATCAGATCTTCGGCCGGGAGGGCTCGATGCACACCAGGGACACGCTCTACATCGGCGGGGAGTGGGTGGCCCCCGCGACCTCGAACGTCATCGAGGTCGTCAGCCCCACGACCGAGCAGGTCATCGGCCGGGTCCCCGAGGCGACCGAGGGCGACGTCGACCGGGGCGTCGAGGCCGCCAAGGCCGCGCTGGCCGGTCCGTACCCGCAGCTGTCGCCGGCCGAGCGGGCCGAGTACCTGCGCAAGCTGTCCCTCGCCATCCAGGCCCGCAGCCAGGAGCTGGCCGACATCATCACCGCCGAGATGGGCTCTCCCTCCAGCTGGGCGCTCGTGGGCCAGGTGTTCAGCTCGACCATGGTTCTCGACGGCTGGGCCGACCTGACCGAGACGTTCCCGTTCGAGGAGATCCGCCCCGGCGCCCTCGGGCCGGTGCTCGTCCGCAAGGAGCCGGTGGGCGTGTCGGCCGGGATCATCCCCTGGAACGTGCCGCTGTTCATCATCGCCCTCAAGCTGGGCGCGGCGCTGGCCGCAGGGGCCCCGATGGTCCTCAAGCCGTCACCCGAGACCCCGCTCGACGGGTTCATCCTGGGCGAGATCCTCGACGAGATCGAGCTGCCCAAGGGCATGGTGTCGATCCTTCCGGCCGGCCGCGAGGTGGGCGAGTACCTGGTCCGCCATCCCGGCGTCGACAAGGTCGGCTTCACGGGCTCGACCGCCGCGGGCCGCCGGGTCGGGGCCATCTGCGGCGAGATGCTCAAGCGCTGCACGCTGGAGCTGGGCGGCAAGTCCGCCGCCATCATCCTCGAGGACGCCGACCTCGCCGCCTCGATCCCGCTGCTCATGCCGTCCGCGCTGATGAACAACGGCGAGGCCTGCGTCGCCCAGACCCGCATCCTCGCCCCCCGGTCCCGCTACGCCGAGGTCGTCGACGCGGTGGCCGAGGCGGTCAAGGGCCACAAGGTGGGCGACCCCGCGGATCCGACGGTCGCCATCGGCCCGCTGGTGGCCGAGCGCCAGCGCGACCGGGTGCTGGGCTACATCGACAAGGGCCGCTCCGAGGGCGCGACGCTCACCGCGGGGGGCGGGCGTCCCGCCGGCCTCGACAAGGGCTGGTTCGTGGAGCCGACGCTGTTCGCCGACGTCGACAACGCCATGACGATCGCCCAGGAGGAGATCTTCGGGCCCGTGCTGTCGATCATCGGCTACGACGGTCCCGAGGACGCCGTGCGCATCGCCAACGACAGTGACTACGGGCTCTCGGGGTCGGTATGGACCAGCGACGTCGAGGCCGGCATCGACGTGGCCCGCCGGGTCCGGACCGGCACCTACGGCATCAACCAGTACGGCACGCTCGACGTGCGCAACCCCTTCGGCGGGTTCAAGGCGTCGGGCGTCGGCCGGGAGCTGGGGCCGGAGGGCCTGTCGGCCTACCTGGAGACCAAGACGATCGTCCTGCCGGGCGATTACACGCCGCCGGCCTGATCCCACCACCATGGCGGGATGCGCCACCGGTTCCTGGCCGCGCTGCTCGTCCTGGTGATCGTCGCGTTCGGCGCGGTCGCCGTCCCGGCCCCGGCCGGGGCGGCCCAACCGGACCCCGACGACACCACCGTGACCGAGCCCGAACCCGCCCCGGGCGACGACATCATCCCGCGGCCCAACTCCGGCGCCGAGCCGACCGAGCCCGGCGACCGCGGCGGCGCGCTCCAGGTGGCGGTGTTCGTGGGCATCCTCGTGACCGTGGGGGTGATCGTGGCTCTGGCCCTGCGGGACGTCCGCCGGGCCCGGGGCCGGCCCGATGCCCCGAGCCGCTAGCCGTCCGCGGTCAGCCGAGCGCGCCGTACTCCCGCTCGCAGCCGGTGTACCCCTCGCGGTAGCCGGTGCGCAGGGCCGAGGTCCGCTCGAAGATCGTGCCGACCTCTTCGTCGAGGCCGCTGCCGTAGGCGAGGAAGCCCTGGATGGCCTCGTCGAGGTCGCCGGCCGACGTCGTCAGTTCGGACTCCGGCGTCGTCTCGTCGCCGGGGCTGAGCGAGATGCTCCACACGCCGGTCAGGCAGTCGGCCTGGAGCGCCGCGTCGCCGGCGCCGGTCCGCCCGAGCCGGGCCTGCGCGGCCTGGGCCCACAGCCGGCCGACCTCGGCCCCGACGGCGAAGTCGCCGATGCGGTTGAGGTCGGGCACGAGTCCGGCGCCGTCGAGCACCACCACGTTCTCGTCCTCGCAGTACACCGCCGCGCCCTCGAGGTCGCTGCCCTCGAACGGCCGGCCTCCGCAGGTGATCGAGTCGCGGGCCGGGTCCACCAGCACCAGCTCGTCGACCGGGGTCCACTGCTGGCCGATCTCGCCGAACAGGACCCCGTAGAACTCGTTGAGGTCGGCCACGAGCAGCGTGAGCAGGCCGTCGCCGTCCGGCCCGTCCTCGAGGGGCATGTTGCCCTCGTTCCGGAACTCCTCCTCCGACTGGAACGGCACTTCGGTGGTGTCGCGATCGACGGACTGGTCGGCGTACTCGACGCAGGCCTGCGCACCGTTCTCGTAGCCGTCCTGGAAGGACGTGACGCGATCGAAGCCGCTGCCGTGGGCGAGCGGATCGTCGGGATCGGTGCCCGGGATGTCGCGGATGGCGGTCATGCCGGCCACCGTCTGGTTGAGGTCGACGTCCTCGGCCGAGAACCCGCCGGCCTCGCCGGCGGTCACCCGCCCGGTCCACGCACCGGCGAAGCAATCGGCCTGGAGCTCCAGGTCGACGGTGCGGTCGAAGGCTTCGGCCCGGGCCTGGATGGCGTGGCCGAACTCGTGGGCGATCACGATGGCCACGGTGAACCCGCCGAAGGTCTCGTTGACCTCGGGCAGGAAGGAGGCCGCGTCCCAGGCGATGATGTCGTCGCTCGGGCAGTAGAAGGCATTGTCGGCGATGAGCTCGTACTCGGGGGGCGGGTCGCCGCACGGCGGGGGCTCGGTGTCGGGCCCGTAGGGATAGAACCCCGCCACCTCCTCGAACTCGTCGTCGTAGACGTCGGGGTAGGTGACCCGCCAGAACTCGCTGACGTCCTGGACGGCGGCCTCGGCGATGGCGTCGGGGTCATCGGCCACGTGGGGGCCTTCGGGCACCTCGCCGCCCGGATCGCTGGTCGGGATCGGCCCGCCGCCGGGGTCGTCGCCGCCGGCCAGCAGGTCCTGCTCGGAAGGCTGCGCGCAGGCGGCCGCCAGCGCCACCAGCGCGACGAGGGCGCCCACGGATGTGCGCCTGCGGTTCACCTCGTCTCCTTCCGCCGTGGGGGCCGCTCCGGCCGCGTGAGGTCGCGACGCTAGCGCGGTCGAGGGTGATCGCCGCTGCGCCTCCCGCCACCTAGCCTCGGTGCCGGTGAGCGACCTGACGTCCACCGGAGAGGTGCCGCTTCCGGCCGGCTATCCGGGCGAGTGGGACGCGGACGTCGTCCTGGCCGACGGCGGCACGGTGCGGGTCCGGCCCATCCGGCCCGACGACGCCGAGCGCATCGTCGACTTCCACGCCCTCCAGTCGCCGGAGAGCATCTACTTCCGCTACTTCTCGCCCCATCCCCGGCTGACCGACGAGGAGGTCGCCCACCTCACCAACGTCGACTACGTGGACCGGATGGCGTTCGTGGTGCTGCGGGACGACGCCCTGATCGGGGTGGCCCGCTACGACCGCTGGCCGCTGCGGTCCGAGGCCGAGGTGGCGTTCTTCGTCGACGACCGCCACCGTGGGCGGGGCATCGCCAGCCTTCTGCTGGAGTACCTGGTGGCGGCGGCCCGCCGGGCGGGCATCCGCGCCTTCACCGCCACGGTCCTGCCGTCGAACCAGCGCATGGTGCGGGTGTTCCGGCGGGCGGGCTTCGACCTGCGCAGCAGCTTCGACGATGGGGTCATCGAGGTCCACTTCGACCTCCAGCCCACGCCCGAGGCCGAGGCCGCGGTCGAGGCCCGGGCCCAGCGGGCCGAGGCCGAGGCGGTGCGGCTGCTGCTGGCGCCCCGGTCGGTGGCGGTCATCGGCGCCGGCCGCGACCCGGCCAGCGTCGGCCACGCGGTGCTGCGCAACCTGCTCTCGCACGAGTTCGCCGGCCCCGTCCACCCGGTCAACCCCACGGCCGACCACGTCGCCGGGGTGGCCGCGTCGCCGACCATCGAGGACGTGCCCGGGCCGGTCGACCTGGCCGTGGTCGTGGTGCCTGCGGCTGAGGTGCCGGCCACCGTCGCCGCCTGCGGCCGCAGGGGGGTGAAGGCGGCCATCGTCATCTCGGCCGGGTTCGCCGAGTCCGGCCCCGAGGGCGCGGCGCTGTCCGCCCAGGCGCTCCGGGCGGCCCGCCGGTTCGGCGTCCGCCTGCTCGGCCCCAACTGCCTGGGGGTGATCAACACCGACCCCTCGGTCCGGCTCCACGCCACGTTCGCCACCCCGAACCCCCGCCCGGGCCCGGTGGCGCTGCTGTCGGAGTCGGGGACGATCGGCGGGGCGCTGCTCGACCGCATCGGTGAGGCGGGCCTCGGGGCGTCGTCGTTTGCGGCGATCGGCAACCGGGCCGACGTGTCGGCCAACGACATGCTCCAGTACTGGGCCGACGACGACCGCACCGAGCTCGTCCTGCTCTACCTCGAGTCGGTGGGCAACGCCCGCAAGTTCAGCCGCATCGCCCGCTCGCTGTCGCGGACCAAGCCGATCGTGGCGGTCAAGAGCGCCGGCGCCGCCCGGGCGTACCCCGACGACGGCGCCGACCTGCCGCCCGCCACCGTCGACGTGCTGCTCGAGCAGACCGGCATCGTCCGGGTCGACACGCTGGCCGAGCAGCTGCATGTGGCCCGGGTCCTCGCCTGCCAGCCGCTGCCCGGGGGCAACCGGGTGGCGCTGGTCGGCAACGGCGGGGGGTCGCTCGCGCTGGCCGCCGACGCCTGCGTCGACGCCGGCCTCGTGCTCGCCGAGCTCGGCCCCGCGGTGCGGGCGCTGGTGGGCGAGGAGCCCGGCAGCGCCGCCCGGCTGCGGGCCAGCACGGTCGACCTCGGGTTCGAGGCCGGTCCCGGGGACATGGTGCGGGCGCTGGGCGCGCTGCTGGCGGACGACGGCGTCGACAGCGTGCTGGTGGTGTGCGCGCCGGCGCCCCGCCAGTCGACCCGGGAGCTGGTGGCGGCGATCGCCGAGGCGCGCGAGGCGGCCCCGGCCAAGACACTCGTGGCCTGCGTGTTCGGCGATCACCCCACCGTCGTGACGGTGCCCGGGCAGGCCGACGTGCCGATCTTCGACTTCCCCGACGACGCGGCCTACGCCCTCGGGCGCGTGAGCCGCTACGCCCGCTGGCGGTCCGAGCCCGAGGGTGGCCCGCTGGTGCACGACGACGACGGCCCCCTGGCGGCCCGCCGGATGGTGGCGGACGCGGTGGCCGCCGGTCAGGTGGGCTGGCTCGATCCGGACGCCGCACTACGGGTGCTCGGCACCGCCGGCCTGCCGATCGTGCCCTCCGCGGTGGCGGGCGACGAGGAGGAGGCGGTGGCCGCGGCGGCGCGGCTCGGCTACCCGGTGGCGGCCAAGTCGGTGCGCCGGTCCCGCCTGGCCAAGTCCGAGGTGGGCGGCGTCTCGCTCGACATCCACGACGAGTCCGAGCTGCGGGCCCGGCTCGCCCGGATGGCCCGGGCGCTCGGCGACGCGGCCTGGCCGATTGTGGTCCAGCCCATGGTGGAGCCGGGAGTCGACGTCGCCGTCGCCGTCGCCGACCACCCGGTGGTCGGCCCGGTCCTGACCCTGGGGCCGGGCGGCGTCGCCACCTCGGTCGGGACGAGTGGCAGCCATGTGCTGCCGCTCACCGACGTCGAGGCCCGGCGCTTCGTGTCCGAGCTGCCGCTCGCCGGCCTGCTGGACGACGGCGCCAGCGCCCGCCTGTATGACCTGCTCGGACGCGTCGGCGCGCTGTCCGACGCCGTGCCGGAGCTGACCGGCCTGGAGCTGAACCCGGTGATCCTGTCGCCCGGCGGGATCGGCATCGTCGACGCCCGGGCCCGGGTGGCGGCGGTCGACCGGGACCCGCTACCGCCGGTCCGCCGCCTCTGAGCACCGACCTCAGCGCGGCTCGCGAGGGAGGCCGAGCGTACGTTCGCCGAGGATGTTGCGCAGGATCTGGGTGGTCCCGCCCATGATCGTGTAGCCGGGGGCGTAGCAGATGTTGCGGCTCACCCGCTGCGCCAGGCCGGGCTCGGCGAGGAGCGCCTCCGGGCCCAGTACCCGGCTGCAGAACCCGGCGATGCGCTGCTCCAGCTCGGTGCAGAACGTCTTCGTGGCGGCCGAGAACTGGGGCGGGCCCTGGCCGAGCGTCTCCCGCAGGACGAGCAGCCGCCCGATGCGATAGCCGGACTCGATCGCCGCGACCTCCTGACGGACGAGGGGGTCGGTCGTGTCGGCCAGCGGGCGCACGTCCTCGTACAACCGCCGGTTGGAGACCAGCCGGTCGATGCCCCCCCGCTCGTGCTCCATCTGCCGCATCACCTGGCGGAAGGACCCGTTGAGCTCGCCGACCATGTTGGCGGCCGGCACGTGGACGTCCTCGAAGAACACCTCGCAGAAGTGGCGGCTCCCGGTCATGTCGAGGATCGGCTTGACCGACACGCCGGGGCTGCGCATGTCGAGCACGAACTCGGACAACCCCTCGTGGGGTCGGGCGTCGGGGTCGGTGCGGCAGATCAGGTAGCACCAGTCGGCGCTGGCGGCGCCCGACGTCCAGATCTTCTGCCCATTGACCACCCACTCGTCGCCGTCCCGCTCGGCCCGGGTGCGGATGCCGGCGACGTTGGATCCCGCGTCGGGCTCGCTCATCCCGATGCACCACATCGACGTGCCGGCCACGATCCCGGGCAACCACCGCTCCCGCTGCTCCTCGGTGCCGAACGCCAGCAGGCTCGGCCCCATCTGGCGGTCGGCGAACCAGGCGGCGGCGATCGGAGCGCCGGTGGCGATGAGCTGCTCGAACACCACGAACCGCTCGAGGATCGAGCGGCCCCCGCCGCCGTGCTCGACCGGCCAGGTCATGCCCAGCCAGCCCCGCTTGCCGAGCTCCTCGGCAAAGGACCGGTCGTGTCCGGTGATCCAGGTGTCCTCGGGGACCTCCGCCCGCTCCGACGCGGCCAGCCCGACGTCGCGCGCCTCGGCCTGCAGCGCCTCCAGCTCGGGCGACAGCGCGAACTCCATGGCCGGCGAACCTAGCGTGGCGGCCCCTCAGCGCCCCAGGTCGGCGAGCACGACCGCGCCGGGCAGGCCGGCCAGGACCTCGCCGGGGAGCAGCAGCTTGGACCGGCGGACGCCGCTGCCGATCACCGCGTCGGTGCAGGCGGCCACCGCCGCGTCGACGAGGATCGGCCAGTCGGGGGGCAGCCCGATCGGCGTGATGCCGCCGTACTCCATCCCGGTCTCGGCCACGGCGAGGTCCATCGCCGCGAACGACGCCTTGCGGGCCTCCAGGGTCTTGCGGGCCAGTCCGTTGACGTCCGCCCGGGTCGTGGCCAGCACCATGCAGGTGGCCAGCTGGGTCGCTCCGGATCGCTTGGTCGCCAGCACGACGCAGTTGGCCGACTGATCCAGCCTGACGCCGTAGGCCTCGCAGAACGCGGCGGTGTCGGCCAGGGCGGGGTCGATCTCGGCGACCGCCACGCGCCCGGCGACGGCGGGATCGGCCCGCAGCGCGGCGGCGACCGGATCGGGAAGCAGGTCAGGGCGGTCGAGGGCGGGGGTCCAGGTGAGCGTGCCGGCCATGGGTCGAGTCTGCCGCACGGCGCCGCTCTGCCGAGCCGCGCTAGAACCGGGGCCGTGCTCGACGAACCGCTGGTGCCGCCGCCGACGGACGGGCGTGTGTTCCGGGCGGGGCGCCGGGTGCGCCTGGCCGACGCCGACCCAACGGGGCGCCTGCGCCTCGACGCCTGCGCCCGCTACCTGCAGGACATCGGCAACGACGACACCACCGACAGTGGCATGGACGACGCCGACACGACCTGGGTGGTGCGGCGGGCGGTCATCGACGTCCACCGCCGACCCCGTTGGCGGGAGTGGCTGGACCTGTCCACCTGGTGCGGCGGGGTCGGCCGCCGGTGGGCCGAGCGCCGCATGACCATGGCGGGGGAGCGGGGTGGCCGCGTCGAGCTGGCGACGCTGTGGATCCACGTCGACACGGCGACGATGACCCCCGCCCCCCTGACCGACCACTTCATGACGACGTACGCCCCGGCCGCGAGTGGCCGGAAGGTGTCCAGCCGGCTGTGGCTAGGCGATCCGCCGGTGGGGGCGGCGGCCGAGCCGTGGCGCCTGCGGGCCGTCGACATCGACCTGCTGGGCCACGTGAACAACGCCGCCTACTGGGCCGCGGTGGAGGAGCAGATCGAGCCGGGCACGGTCTTCGCCCACGGGCTGCTGTCCCGCCCCCACCGGGCGGTGATCGAATACGGCCCGGGCATCCCCGCCGGCGCGGACGTCGAGCTGCTCCTGGACGAGACCGACGACCACCTGTCCCTGTGGTTCACGGTCGCAGGCGCGGTGCTGGCCTCGGCCACCGTGCGTCCCCTGCCGCCGGGGACGGCCCCGCCCAAGGCCTGACGGGCGGGGCCGCTGGGCTCAGTCGCCGCCGAGGTCGAGGCCGGCGGGGCGCCGGGCGCGCCGCCAGCCCGGCACGCTGGCCACCGCGGCGAACACAGCCGGCACGACCACCGCCACGCCCGCCACCGCCCCGGCGGGCACAGGGACCGGAGGCAGGTCGCCGCCGTCCATGAGCTGCCACAGCCCGAGCCCGAGGGGGATTCCCGCCGCCAGTGCCAGCGCGCACGCGCCCATCTGGGACACCACCAGTGTCGCCACGGTCTGTCGGGGCGTGGCCCCGAGGGCCCGGAACGTCGCGTGGGCCCGGGCGCTGTCCCGGGCGGCGAACGACGCCACCACGGCGGCGTTGACCCCACCGAGCAGGATCAGCACGCCGGCGGTGGCCAGCACGATCAGGGTGACCCGGTCGTAGAGAACGGCGTCGGCTCGCGCGCTCAGCGTGCGGCCGGCCTCCGGGGGGTCAGTGGCCAGCCGGTCGAGGCTGGCGCGCAGCGCCACCGCCACGACAACCATCGCCACCGCCAGGGTCAGGCCGGCGGCGTTGCTGACGAGCCGGCTGGGCCGCCGCCACGCCGACCGCAGGCCGAGCACCGCGGGGAGAGGCGCGCCGGCCCGGTCCGCCAGGCCGGCCAGGCGCCCGCGGCGGCGGGGTGGCCGCGCCCCGGAGGCGAGCGAGCGCAGTGTGGAGCGCCGGGCGGCCCGCAGTGCGGGGCGCAGCGTGGCGACGACGACGGCGCCGGCGGCCACGCCCCCCACGATCGCCACCCGGGCCCAGGACAGGGGCGGCGGCTCCGGGGCGCCGAGCAGGGTCAGCGAGCTGCGGGCCAGCGGCGGCGCGATGGCCCGCGCCACCGCCAACCCCACGACGGTGGCGATCGCGGCGAGCGCCAAGTGCTCGACCAGCAGCACCGCCACCACCTGGCGGGGGAGCGCACCGACCGCCTTGAGCGTGCCGGTCTGGCGGGCATGGGCCGCCATGCGCCCCGCCACGATCACGGCGGCGGTCGCGATCGCCAGCACGCCGACGAGGATGCCGGCGGCGAACACGGTCCCCGCCAGGATGTCCACGTCGGAGTGTGAGTCCGCCCGCCGCTGGCGCCACGTCTCGACGAACATCCCCTCGACCGAAGCCGGGTGGCGGCCGGCCACCTTCTCCGCGTCGTCCGGATCCGCCAGGCGCACCGCCAGCTCCATCCCCTCCTCGGTCATGCCGAGATCCCGCAGCTCGGCGGCCGTGGCGGGCGTGATCCACACGTGCGCCGGTCGGGTCAGCGGGAACCGCCCCCGGCTCACGGTCATGGCCACGCCCCGCACCGGTACGTCCCGCCCCTGGAGCCGGAGGGTGTCGCCGGGCCCGGCGTGCATCGCCTCGGCCAGGCCCTGCTCCAGGACGACGCCGGGGTCGCCGTCGTCGAGCCACGCCCCGGCCGTGACCAGCGGGTGGTCGACCGGAGAGACGCCGGCGGGCCGGACCTCGGCCGTCAGGTCCTCGGTGCCGCCTTCGAACTCGAGTAGCCCGTAGAGGTGGGTCCACGGCCCGCCGACCGCCACCACATCCGGGTCGGCGGCCAGCGCGTCCATGGCCGCACGGGCCTCGGCTAGGTCGGCGTCGCGCCGGGGGTCGTCGCGGTTCCGGTAGGCCAGCGCCTGGACGTGGAAGCCGTCGGTGCGGGCCCACGCCCGGTCCCACGGCCCGTCGGCGCTGCCGTAGAGCCACATCCCGACCCCGAGCGTGCTGGTCGCCAGGGTCAGCGTGAGCAGCAGCAACGCCGCGTGGGCGGGCCGGTGGCGCACGTTGCGCCAGGCCAGCCACGGGGCGACCCGGGCGGCCATCAGGTGCCGCCCAGGTCGGCGAGCGACGCCACGCCGCCCGCGGTCCGGGGGCCGTCGAGGCGGGTCTGGCCGGTGATGGCACCGTCCCGCATCGTCAGCAGGACGTCGGCGGTGCTGGCCACCCGCGCGTCGTGGGTCACCACCAGCAGGCTCTGCCCCATGCCGCGCAGGTCGTCGAAGACCCGGAGGATCTCGCCGGTGGCCCGGCTGTCGAGGTTGCCGGTGGGCTCGTCGGCCAGGATGACCCGGGGCTCGTTGACCAGTGCCCGGGCCACCGCCACCCGCTGGCGCTCGCCGCCCGACAGGCGGTCGGGGAGGTGGCCCGACCGGGCGGCCACGCCCAGGCGCTCCAGCAGCTCCGCGGCCCGCGCCCGGGCCCGGCGGGGCGTCGCGCCGGCGAGACGGGCCGGCAGCTCGACGTTCTCGGCCGCGGTCAGCTCGTCGACGAGGTTGAACGCCTGGAACACGAACCCGATCGACCGGCGGCGCAGCACCGCCCACGCGGCCTCGGACCGGCGGTCGACCCGGGTCCCGTCGAGCAGGATCTCGCCGCCGTCGGGCCGCTCCAGCCCGCCCAGGAGGTGGAGCATGGTCGACTTGCCGCACCCGCTGGGCCCCATGACCGACACGGCCTCGCCGGCCTCGACGGTCAGGTCGAGCCCGTCGACCGCCCGCACCGGCGCATCGTCGGCCGCGTAGGTCTTGCACAGGCCCCGGACCTCGAGCACGGGGGTCACGTTGGCCCCCGCTCGGTCCAGTGCTGCTCGCACACCTCCAACCAGCGGACGTCGGCTTGGAGCCGGAGCGCGGCCCCCTCCAGCACCAGCCGGGCGTCGTCGCCGGTGGGCTCGGCCATGACGAGCTCCTGGACGTCCCGGAGCTGGCGCAGCAGCTCCAGCCGCTGGCCCTCGATCAGCGCCACGGGGTCGGCCAGGCCGGTGGCGGCGGCCGCCACCAGCTTGAGGTGGAACTCGGTGGGCGCCACCTTGGTCCAGGCCCGCTCGCCCAGCCAGGCGGCGACCCGATCCCGGCCGGCGGCGGTGAGCTCGTAGACCTTGCGCCCGGGCGGTCCGCCGTCGTCGGTCCGAACGAGGCCGGCCTGGGCCAGCCGGCCGAGCGTGACGTACACCTGCCCGGGGTTGAGCGCCTCGCCGAGCGGCCCGAGGGCGTGCACCAGGCGCTGGCGGACCTCGTAGCCGTGAGCGGGCTCCTTGGCCAGGAGGGCGAGGATGGGATCTTGCACAACCGTTAGATATAACGGTTATATGCCGCCGTCAACCCCGGGTCCGTCCTGGGTTCAGTACGGAACCAATACGACGACATAACGTCAATCTCTCGACGCTCTCGGCCCGGCCCGTACCGGAGGCCGACCAGCCTGTACGGTTGTGTCCACCATCGCTGCGGGAGGCGAGCGTGCGCGACACGACGGGTCACCGGAAGAGCGGACCGGCGCGGCGCGCCGACATCGTCGGTGCGGCCCGGGCCGTCTTCCTGGCCGAGGGGTACTCCGAGGTCGGGTTGACCGACGTCGCCGCCGCCGGCGAGGTCTCGCGCGGCCTGGTGTACCGCCACTTCCCCCGCGGCTGCAGCGACCTGTTCGTCGCTGTCACCGAGGACGTGCTGGGCGAGCTGCAGGAGCGGCTGCGGTACGCGGCCAGCGCCCCGTTCTCGCAGGCCAAGCGGATGGAGCACCTGCTCGCCGCACTGTTCGCCTTCTTCCAGGAACGGCCCGAGGCCTACCGCTTCCTGTTCCGCGACGTGTGGGCCGCCCGGGAGGAGTCGATCGAGGCGTCGGCGGTCGCGGCCCGTGCCCCGCTGGTGGCCGAGGTCGCCTCGCTCCTCGCCGGCACCGAGGGCGGCCGGCACGAGATCGACGTGGCCAGCCGGGGCATTCTCGGCTTCGCCCTCTCGGCCATCGAGATGGCGCTCACCGGCGCGGTCGACGCCGAGACCGCGTGGCGGGTCGCCTCGCGCTACGCGGTGTCCCAGATGGTCGGCTGACCGATGGGGCAGATTCTCAGGTCCCGCCCTCGGTCACCAGGCGCAGCACCGGCGCCCGTCCCGGCGGTACCGGCGCACCCAGGACCGCCCGCACGTGCGTGCCCTCGCCGGGGGCGGAGGTCACCTCCACCGAGCCGTCGAGGTGGTCCGCCAGCGTCCGCATCGTGGTGATGCCGATACCCGCCTCGGCCGTCCCGGGGTCGAAGCCCACCCCGTCGTCGATCACGTCGATCACCGCCGTCTGGCCCCGAGGGGCGACCCGCACGGTGAGCGACCGGCAGCGGCTGTGCCGGTGCACGTTGTCCAGCGCAGCGTGGACGATCCGCAGCGCGAGCACCTCGGTGGTCCAGTCCGGCGCGAGCGACTCGTCGACCTCCAGGTGGAGGGCCGGGCGGCACCCGTCGCCGTACAGGCTGTCGACGTAGGCCCGCAGCGGGGCCACCAGCCGCTGCGGGCCGTCGCTCCGCGCCGGGGCCATGGCCTCGAGCATGTCCCGCAGGGCGTCCACCTGCTGGGCCAGGTCGGTCCGGGTCTGCGACGCCACCATCGCCAGCGCCGCGCCGGGCCGGCCGGGCGGCGACATCTCCAGGGCCGTGACGAACGTGGCCATGGCGCTGTAGGACGACATCGCCTGCTGGTGGAGCCGGGCCGCCATGCGGTAGCGGTCGGTGTCGACGTGGTGGATCACGTCGGCCAGCAGCCGCCGGCGCTCGCCGGCCGCCTGATCGACCTGGTGGTACAGGCGGGCGGTCTCGCGGGCCACCAGCAGGTGGCGCACGCTCGACAGCACCGGCAGCGCCACGACAGCAGACCCGGCGCCGACGACTACCCACGCCTCGTCCCGCCCCAGGGCCGCCTCCGCCACGATGACCGGCACGGCCGCCAGCACCAGGCCCGACACCACGTTGCGCCGGCGGACCTGGGCCTCGGGGGGCAGCCGGTCGAGCCCCACCGACGGCCGGCGCATGGCGTGGACCACGAAGATGATGCCGAGCCCGCAGGCCAGCGCGTGCCAGGTGAGCAGCGGCCCGCTGCCGGCGGCGAAGCCGTCCATGGCCAGCGCCACCTGGCCGGCCGCGTCGACGAGCGCGGCGACGCCGAGGGCGAGGCCGACCCAGGCCAGGCCCCGGTCCTCGCGGGCGATGCGGGCCGCGAACACCGCCGCAACCGCCACGCCGTGGACCAGCGCCACCGTGATGACCGACCACGACACCGTGTACCAGGCCGCGTCCGACGTCACGACGGCGTCGCCCACGAGCAGCGCGACCGGGGCGGTCACGACGACCACGAACGTGGTGAGGTCGACGACGTCGATCCCGGGGGCCCGGTGGCCGGCCCGGGTGCGCATGACGACCATGTTCCCGGCGCCGTAGCAGAGGATGCTGAGCACGACCGACGCCACCCACAGGGCCCGGGCCCAGCCCCAGTCGTGGCCGCTCAGCGTCAGCAGCGCGGCTCCGCCGACCACCGAGATGCAGAAGCCGGCGAACCACAGCCGCCACACCGGGCGGTCCACGGGCGCGACCCGGCTGCCGGCCCGCCACGTGAGGGCCAGCCCCGGCAGCGCGAACACGGCCGTGGTGACCACGTACCAGGTGAGGTGCGCCTGCTCGCCCCGGACCGACCGGGTCGCGGTGGCCACGACCAGGACGGCGCCGGACGCCAGGCACCAGGCGGCGCGGCGGACGCCGAGGGGGAAGACGAACATGTCCTCCCCCCGCCTCAGGAGGCGGCGTCGTCGCGTGAGAATGCCACCGTCGACGGGAACCGCCGGCGGCAGCACGTCCTGCATCCCTACGGCCATGCGGCGCTCCCCCTCGGCCCCCGGAACAGGTGTCGTCGCGCCGGAGACGCTAGCAAGGGCCGGCGCCCCTTGCTGTGCGACCGCTCAGGATCCGTCGGTCGTCAGGACGATCTTGCCCAGCTTCCCGCCGGCGGCGAAGTGCTCGTACGCCTTGGCGGCCTCGGCCATCGGGAACGTGGCCGCGATGGGCACGGTCACGACCCCCGCCCCGAGCAGCGGCAGGACCTGGCGCTCGACCCGGCGGGCGGCGGCCGCCTTGTCCTCCAGCGGGCGGGGCCGCAGGGTCGACCCGTGGATGCGGCCCCGCCTGCCCATGAGGTCGAGCAGGCTGATGTCGGCCGACAGGCCGGCGCCCACGCCGATGACCGCGATGCGCCCGCCGATGGCGAGCGCCCGCAGGTTGGCGGGCATGTTCACGCCGCCGACCAGCTCCAGGACGACGTCGAACGGCCCGCGGTCGCCGAAGCCGTCGGGGGGCACCACCATGGCGCCGAGCGCCTCCACGCCGGGGCGGGACGCCTCGTTGCGCACGGTCGCCACCACCGACGCCCCGGCCGCCACGCTCAGCTCGACGGCGGCGGTGCCGACGCCGCCGGCCGCGCCGTGGACGCACAGCCGCTCGCCCATGGCCAGCCCGCACTGGGTGAAGAGCGCGTCGTGGGCGGTCGTGTAGTTCTCGGGGAAGCCGCCCGCCTGTTCCCACGACACGCCGTCGGGCACCGGCAGGGCCACCAGCTCGGGCACGACCGCCAGCTCGCTCTGCCCGGCCCCGGTGACCACCGCCATGACCCGGTCGCCGACCGAGAAGCGGCGCACCCCGGGGCCGGTAGCCACGACCTCGCCGGCCAGCTCCAGGCCGGGTCGGTCGACCGGAGTGGTGCCGGGCGGTGGCGGGTACATCCCGTCCCGCTGCATCAGGTCGCCCCGGCACACCCCGGCGGCTCGTACGGCCACCAGCAGCTCGCCCGTGCCTGGCTCCGGCTCCGGGTGCTCGCGCCATTCGAGCGCGCCGTCGACGATCGTCACCGCGTGCATCGCGTCCTCGGTCTCGGTCGTGCGATGGGCCGGGTGCTCAGCCCCGCTGGTCAATCGGAACGTAGGGCCGCTCGCCCGGGCCCACGTAGAGCTGCCGGGGCCGGGCGATCTTCTGGTCCTGGTCCAGCAGCTCGACCCAGTGGGCGAGCCAGCCCGACACCCGGGGGATGGCGAACAGCACCGTGAACATCTCCGTTGGGAAGCCCATCGCCTGGTAGATCAGCCCCGAATAGAAGTCGACGTTGGGGTAGAGGCGCCGCGACGTGAAGTACTCGTCGTTCAACGCCACCTCTTCCATCTTGAGGGCGATGTCGAGCAGGTGGTTGCGCCCGGTGATCGAGAACACCTCGTCGGCGGTCTGCTTGATGATCGTCGCCCGTGGGTCGTAGTTCTTGTACACCCGGTGGCCGAAGCCCTGGAGCTTGACCTCACCCGTCTTCACCCGCTTCACGTAGTCGTCGACGTTGTCGATCGACCCGATCTTCGTGAGCATCGAGATGACGGCCTCGTTCGCGCCACCGTGCCGGGGGCCGTAGAGGGCGGAGGTGGCGGCGGCCACGCACGAGTAGGGGTCGGCATGCGCCGAGGCCACGGTGCGCATGGCGGTCGTCCCGCAGTTCTGCTCGTGGTCGGCGTGCAGGATGAACAGCACGTCGAGCGCGTGGGCCAGCGTCGGGTTGGCGTCGTAGCGGGGCTCGGCGACCTTCCACAGCATCGACAGGAAGTTGGCGGTGAAGCCGAGCGAGTTGTCGGGGTACACGAACGGCATCCCGACGCTGAAGCGGTGGCAGGCGGCGGCGAGCGTCGGCATCTTGGCGATGAGCCGCACGATCTGCCTGTAGCGGTTGTCCGGATCACCGATGTCTTTGGCGTCCAGGTAGAAGGTCGACAGGGCGGCAACCGCGGACACCAGCATCCCCATCGGGTGGGCGTCGTAGTGGAAGCCCTCCAGGAACCGCTTCCGTACGTTCTCGTGGATGAACGTGTGGTACGTGATGTCGTGGACGAAGTGCTCGAACTCGGCGGCGGTGGGGAGCTCGCCGTGGATCAGCAGGTACGCGACCTCGAGGTAGGTCGACTGCTCGGCCAGCTGCTCGATCGGGTAGCCCCGGTAGCGCAGGATGCCGGCATCGCCGTCGATCTCGGTGATCGAGCTGCGGGTCGCGGCCGTCGTCATGAACGCCTCGTCGTAGAACCAGACGTTGGGCAGCAGCTTGCGCCACGCAGCCGCGTCGACCCCGCCCTCGGAGATCGGCACCTCGACTGACTCGCCCGTGCGGTTGTCGGTGATGGTGATGCTCTCGGGCACGGCCGCTGCGCTCCTTCGTCCGGGTCCTGGGAACCACCGGAAATCTACTTGCCCTCCTGCGCGACACCCCCGAACGGACCTGGTTCAGCTGGTGAGCGTGACCTGCACGCCCTCCCGGCCCGTCGCGGCCACGAGGTCGCGGACGGCGGTCCGCACCGCCCGGGCCGGGGCGGACAGGCGGCCCCGGCGCAGCGTTGCGAGACCCACCGACCGCGGCGTGAGCCCGTCCACCCGGACCCGCCGGCAGACGGACTCGTCGCCGCGGGCCGCCGTGGCCGGGACCACCGCGGCGCCGAACCCCTCGTAGGCGAGGAACGTCAGCAGCCGGATGCCGTCGATCTCGGCCTGGGGCCGCACGGTCAGGCCGTGGCGCGCCATCTCGTCGTCCAGCACGTCCCGGAAGGCGGTGCCCCGGGGCTCCAAGAGCAACGGGTGCTGGGCCAGGTCCTCCAGCGTCACCCGGTCGCGGGTGGCGAGCGGGTGGTCGTGGGGGGCGAGGATGATGCGCTCCTCGTCGAAGAGCGGCTCGGTGGCCAGCTCGCCCGGGGCAATGGGAACGTTCACGACGGCGAGGTCGAGGCTGTCGGCCATCACCTGGGGCAACAGCGAGGTGGTGGTGGCGTCGACCACGACCACGTGGACGAGCGGGTGGCGCTCGCCCATCAGCTCGAGCAGGCGGGGGACCAGCCACCGGCTGACCGTGCCGATGCAGCCCAGACGGACGGCGCCGGACACCTGGTGCAGCATCGACTCGATGTCGGCCCGCAGCGCCTCGAGCTCGTGGCTGATGCGGCGGGCCCGAGCCACGGCCACCTCGCCCTCGTCGGTGAGCGCCCCGGTCGACCGGTCGACCAGGGTGGCGCCGAGCTCGCGCTCGAGGCGGGCGACGTGGGTCGAGACGTTGGACTGCACGGTGTGGAGCCGCCGGGCGGCGGCCGAGAACGACCCGGCATCGGCGACCGCGGTGAGGGCGGCGAGCTGGCGGAGGTCCATCGCTCCCAATGATGGCAGCTATCGCTAACAACTGTTTGACGAATCGATCGCGTCCCGGCACACTGGAGCCACATACGAGCGGAGCTTGTGATCCCCCCTCCCAGTTTCCGCTCGACAAGAGTGCCGCAGGCAGATCCCCCCTCCGCCTGTGCAGCACCGCAGGAGCCGACCGATCCACCCGCGGTCGGCTCCTCTCGTTTTCCGGCATCGGCCAGCCACTATGTTGCGGTCGATGACCGCGGCCGCGATCTTCGACCTGGACCGCACGTTGCTCCGGGGGGCGAGCGGGCCCGTGCTCAGCGCCGCCCTGCGCGAGGCCGGCGTGATGGAGGGGCGGTCGCTGCCGGGCGAGGGCATCGTGTACAAGGTCTTCGACCTGATCGGCGAGACCCGGCCGTCGATGATCCTCACCCGCCAGGCGGCCCGCTTCGCCAAGGGCTGGCGGCAGGAGCAGGTGCGCGACGCCGGCAAGCATGCCGCCGAGATGCTGACCGACGCGGTCCAGCCCTTCGCCCTGCCGATCGTCGACGACCACCGGGCGCAGGGCCGGCTGCTGGTGCTGGCCACCACCACGCCCGACGACATGATCCGTCCGCTCGCCGAGCGGCTCGGGTTCGACGACGTGGTGGCCACCCGCTACGGCCTCGACGCCGAGGGCCGTTACGACGGCAGCATCGACGGCGAGTTCGTGTGGGGCAAGGGCAAGCTGCGGGCGGTGCAGGAGTGGGCCGCCCGCCACGACGTCGACCTGGCCGAGAGCTACGCGTACAGCGACTCCTACTACGACCACCCTCTGCTCGGCGCGGTCGGCCACCCGGTGGTCGTCAACCCCGACCCGCGGATGCTGGCCCTGGCCAGCGTGCGCCGATGGCCGATCGTCCATCTCGACGTGCCGGCGGGCGTGCCCAAGGTGCCCCTCATCGGCATCGAGCCCCAGCGCATCGTCCAGACGGTCGTGCGGCCCGAGCTGCTGCCGTGGGTGCGGTTCGACATCGACGGCGTCGACAACATCCCCGAGGCCGGGCCGGCGATCATGGTGGCCAACCACCGCAGCTACTTCGACGTGCTGGCGCTGAGCGCCACCTTCGCCAAGCGGGGCCGGGCCGTGCGGTTCCTCGGCAAGAAGGAGGTGTTCGACGCCCCGGTGGTCGGCTCGGTCGCCCGGGCGCTCGGCGGCATCCGGGTCGAGCGGGCCAGCGGCTCCGACGACCCGTTGGTGGAGGCGGCCGCCGCGCTGGCGAGCGGCGAGCTGGTCGCCATCCTGCCGCAGGGCACGATCCCCCGGGGCCGGGCGTTCTTCGAGCCGGAGCTGAGCGGTCGGTGGGGCGCCGCCCGGCTGGCGGCCACCGCCAAGGTGCCGGTGATCCCGATCGGGCTGTGGGGCACGGAGCTGGTGTGGCCGCGGTCGGAGCGCATGCCCCGGGTCTGGAACGTGACCCACCCGCCCACGGTGCGGGTCCGGGTGGGCGACCCGGTGGAACTGAAGCTCCGCTCGCCCCAGGCCGACACCAGGCGGATGATGGCGGCCATCGTCGACCTCCTGCCCGAGGACGCCCGCCGCAAGCGGGAGCCGACCCCCGAGGAGCTCGCCCGCACCTACCCGTCCGGCTACGACCCGGCCGACGACGAGGACGCCGGCCGCCTCGACCGTCGCCCCGGCGAGGACTGAGCGCCGGTCCCCGCTAGCGCCGGTAGCGGACCCAGCGGCCCCGGCCGGTGATCTTCGCCTCCCGCATCGCCTGGTCGACCCGGGCCAGCGTGGCGTCGACGCCCTCGTCCGCATCGAGCTCTGTGACCCCGATGCTGGCGTCCACCCGGACCTCGGTGGCCAGCCCCGCGCGGGGCTGGATCGGCTCGCGGATCACCGCCAGCAGGCGCTTGGCCACCGCCTCGACGTCGTCGGCCGCGGTCAGCCGCTCGCACAGCACCGCGAACTCGTCGCCGCCGATGCGGGCCACCAGGTCGCCCGGCCGCAGCACCCCCCGGAGCCGGTCGGCCACGATGGCCAGCACACGGTCGCCGACCGGGTGGCCGAGCGTCTCGTTGATCGGCTTGAAGTGGTCGAGATCGAGGAACAGCACCGCCGCCCGGCCCTCGCCCCCGGCTGCCACGGTCGCCAGCCGGTCGAGGAAGGCCAGGCGGTTGGCCAGGCCGGTGAGCTGGTCGTGGGTGGCCGCGTACTGCAGGGTGCGGTGGCTGCGCTCCCACTGGAGCGTCAGCCGCAGCAGCTGGCCGACCCGCCGGACCGTCGTCCACGTGAACCGGGTGGGCGCTCCGGGCCGGGTCCGCCACACGACGATGGCGGCCAGCGGCTCGGTGTCGCCCGGCACCACCACCGGGTGGACCCAGCAGGCGTCGTAGCCCTCCGCTCGGGCCAGGGCGGCCAGCGGCGACGGCAGCAGCTCGAGCTCCGCCACGTACACGTCCTCGCCCGACGCCATCGCCCGGGCCCACGGCGTCCGGCCGTCGGCGCCCAGCAGGTGGGACGCGCCGCCGGCCACCACCGCGAACGCCTCGCCGGTCCAGTGGTCGGCGATCGTGACGGCGGAGCCGGGGACCATCTGCTCCAGCGCCCCCACCAGCCGGGTCAGCACGTCGCCGAGCCGGGCGCCGTTCGCCATGGCCTCGATGGCCAGGTCGAGGGCCCGCTCGTAGCCGACCCGCCGGACGTTGACCACGTACCACGGCAGGCCCGTGCGCCTGGTCGTGAGCACCGACAGCTCGCAGGGGACCTCGGTGCCGTCGGCGTGGAGCAGGTCGACGGGCAGCCCCACGCCGCCCCACGGCGTGATCTCGAAGGCGTCGTCGATCGCGGTGAACGCCTGGATCACCCCGGGCAGCGACTGGGGGGCCACGACCTTCACGAAGCTGCGGCCCATCAGCCGGTCACGGTCCCAGCCGAAGAACCGCTCGACCGAGCCGGACAGCCAGCTGATCGTGCCGGCGTTGTCGACCAGCGCCAGCGGGAAGATCGAGTGCTCGGCCATCGTCTCGAACGCCTCGAACGACGGCCCCACCGCTTGGATCAGCTCGATGCGGTTGCCGAACGGGTCGTCGGTGTGCACCCGGCGGATTCCGGGCTGGTCGACCGCCGGGCGGACCTCGCCGCCCGCGGCCACGATGTGCTGGCACACCACGTCGATGTCGTCGACCAGCAGCCCGGGATGCGCCTTGATGGCCGGCCGGAAGTCCTCCTGCACGCCGACGTGGAGGCGCACGGTGGGCGACTCGAACCAGCAGCCGCCCGGGCGGGCGCCCTCGGGCTTGGGGACCCGGGTGAGGCCGAGGACGCCGCAGTAGAACCGCTCCGCGTCGGCCTCCGCCTCCTCGCCCGGCGGCATGGCGAGCTGGACGTGGTCGATGCCCAGCAGCCGCGCGGGCGGCAGGTCCGCCGCGGGTTCGGTCACCCCGCGTGCTTGCGCCGGATGATGTTCAGGGCGCTCCCGGCCTTGAACCACTCGATCTGCTCGTCGTTCATGGTGTGGGTGGTCTGGAACTCGACGGAGGTGCCGTCGGGCCTGACGGTGACGCACCGCACGGGCTCGTCGGGCGTCAGGTCGGCGAGCCCGAGCACGCTGATGCGGTCGTTCTCGCCGATGGCGTCGTAGTCCGCCGGATCGGCGAAGGTCAAGGCGAGGACGCCCTGCTTCTTGAGGTTGGTCTCGTGGATGCGGGCGAAGCTGCGGGCGAAGATCACCCTGGCCCCGCGGAACCGGGGCTCCATGGCGGCGTGCTCGCGGGAGCTGCCCTCGCCGTAGTTCTCGTCGCCGATGGCGCACCAGGCCACCTCCTCCTCGTGGAGGTGGCGGGCGATGTCGGCGAACGAGCGGATCTCGCCGTCCAGCGGGTCCTTGCCGTGGCCGGGCTCGACGTCCCGGAATGCGTTGACCACGCCGAGGAACAGGTTGCCGGAGATGTTCTCCAGGTGGCCCCGGAACCTGAGCCACGGGCCGGCGGCCGAGATGTGGTCGGTCGTGCACTTGCCGGCCGCCTTCATCAGCACCGGCAGGTCCGTGAGGTCCTGGCCGTCCCACGGGGCGAACGGGGACAGGAGCTGGAGGCGCTCGGAGTCGGGCGCCACCTCGACGTCGACCGCGGCGCCGTCGGCGGGCGGGGCGACGAAGCCCGACTCGCCGGGGTCGAACCCCCGTGCCGGCAGCTGCTCGCCCTGCGGCGGCTGCAGCCGGACCTCGCTGCCGTCGCCGGCGGTGAGGGTGTCGGTCAATGGGTCGAAGTCGAGCGTGCCGGCCAGCGCCAGTGCCACGACCACGTCGGGGCTGGTCACGAACGACAGCGTGTTGGCGCTGCCGTCGTTGCGCTTCGGGAAGTTGCGGTTGTAGCTGTTGACGATCGTGTTGGGCTGGCCGTTGGCGGCGGCCGGGCGGCTCCACTGGCCGATACAGGGACCGCAGGCGTTGGCCAGGACGGTGCCGCCCACCGCCTCCAGGTCGGCCAGCAGGCCGTCGCGCTCGATCGTGGCCCGGACCTGCTCGGAGCCCGGCGTGATCAGGAGCTCGGTCCTGGCCCTGATGCCGTGGGCGGCCGCCACCCGGGCGATCGACGCGGCCCGGGTGATGTCCTCGTAGGACGAGTTGGTGCACGAGCCGATGAGGGCGGAGGAGATGTCGGTCGGCCAGCCCTCTGCCCGGGCGTGGGCGCCGACCTCGGACACCTTGTGGGCCCGGTCGGGGGAGTGTGGCCCGTTGATCATCGGCTCCAGCGTCGACAGGTCGATCTCGATGACCTGGTCGAAGTAGCGACCGGGGTCGCCGGCCACCTCGGGGTCGGGCCGGAGGTCGTCGATCACGGCGGCGGCGGCGTCGGCGAGCGCGCCGCGACCGGTGGCCCGCAGGTACGCGAGCCCCCGCTCGTCGAAGCTGAACAGCGAGGTGGTGGCGCCGATCTCGGCGCCCATGTTGCAGATGGTCGCCTTGCCCGTGGTGGACAGGGCGTCGGCGCCGGGCCCGAAGTACTCGACGATGGCGCCGGTCCCGCCCGTGACCGTCAGGATCTCGGCCACCCGGAGGATGACGTCCTTGGGGGCGGTCCAGCCCGACAGCTCGCCGGTGAGGTGGACGCCGATCAGCTTGGGCCAACGCACGTTGAACGGGAAGCCGGTCATCACGTCGACGGCGTCGGCGCCGCCCACGCCGATCGCGACCATGCCGAGGCCGCCGGCGTTGGGGGTGTGGCTGTCGGTGCCGATCATCATCCCGCCCGGGAACGCGTAGTTCTCCAGGACGACCTGGTGGATGATCCCCGAGCCCGGCTTCCAGAAGCCGATCCCGTAGCGGGAGGACACCGACCGCAGGAAGTCGTAGACCTCGCTGTTGACGTCGACCGCCAGGCGCAGGTCGATGTCGGCGCCGGCGTTGGCCTGGATGAGGTGGTCGCAGTGGACCGTGGTCGGCACGGCGGCCTCGGACAGGCCGGCGGTCATGAACTGGAGCAGGGCCATCTGGGCGGTGGCGTCCTGCATGGCCACGCGGTCGGGGTCGAAGTCGGCGTAGCTGCGGCTCCGCTCGAGCTCCTGGCCATGGGCGTCGCGGAGGTGGTTGACCAGGATCTTCTCCGCCAGCGTGACGGGGCGGCCGAGGCGTTCCCGCCCGAGGGCGACCCGGTCGGGGAGGCGGGCGTAGACCTGGTCGACGAGCTCGATGGGGGTGGTGGCGGAGACGGCCATGATCAGCGGGACCCCTTGCATCGGTGACAGGACGTAGACAAGTATATGACAAGTGAGGGAGGTCCGCTATCGAGCCATCGCTGACGAGCTGCGGCGGCGAGTGGAGAGCGGCGACCCCGCCGCGGGGGCGCTGCTTCCCAGCGAGAGCGAGCTCTCGGCAGCTTACGGTGTGAGCCGCGTCACGGTCCGCAAGGCCCTGGATCTCCTGCGGGACGAGGGCCTGATCGACGCCCGCCAGGGGTTCGGCTGGTTCGTGGCAGCCGATCCGGTGCGCCAGACGCTGGGGCGACTGGGCACGATCGAGGCCCAGCTCGGCGAGCTGGGGGTCGGGTCCGAGCGGCGCGTGGTCGGGTTCCGGTTCGTGGCCGCACCGCCCCGTGTCCGCCAGGTGCTGGGCGTGGACTCGGTGCTCGAGGTGCGGCGGGTCAACCACGCCGACGGCCAGCCGTTCGCCCGGGTCACCGTGTGGTGCCCCGAGGACGTCGGGGCGAAGCTGTCCCGGGCGGACGTGGAGGGGTCGCCGTTCTACGAGCTGGTCGGGGTGCCGATCGGGTCGGCGACTCAGACCATCGGAGCCGCGGCGGCGTCGGCCGAGGACGCCGCCCTGCTGGCGGTCCCGGCAGGGTCGCCCGTGCTGCGGTGCGAGCGGATCACCCGGTCCTACGACGAGACGCCCCTGTTGGTGTCCGAGCACGTGTTCCCCGGCCATCGGACCGAGTTCGTCGTCGAGCTTCCCCACGTCGAGCCGTCGATCGGCCCGTCGGGGCTCCGGCTGGTCGAGTAGGCCGGCTACGGGGCCGGCTGCATCTGCTCCGGCGTCGCCCCGGCCTCGCAGACGGGGTCGGTCGGGGTCCCGGGCTGGCCGTCGTTGGTGGCCGGCGCCCGGGCGACGGTGAAGCACCGCAGGGTCCCGGGCGGCGCCCCGGCGCTGGGGACGAGGGCGGACGTCCCGGGGGCCGGCGGGAGCGCCTGGGGCGGCGCGGTCGAGGACAGGACGGTCACGACGTAGGTGTCCTCGGCCGATCCCTCCCAGGTGATCTGGGCTCCCTCGGGCACGAGGGTGACGGCGAGCCCGGTGGGCGCCTCGGCCACGGCGTCGCCCCGGGGCCGCTCGGACGCCGGCGTGGCGGCGTCGTCGCCCGTGATGACCAGCCAGAGGACCCCGGCGATGAGCACGACGACCACGGCCACGAGCACGATGATCGGCAGCGCGGGCGGCCCGGCGGCGGGCTTGGGCGGGGGTGCGTCGGCGACGGGCGGGGGCGGCGCGGGCCGGGCCTGCGGCGGCTCCGCGCGGCGCACGGGCGGAGGTTCGGTCGCGTAGGCCGACTCGGTCGGCCGCGGCAGGCGGAACGGTGCCTCGGGCGTCGGCGACGACCCGGGTACAGGCGAGGGAGCGGGCCTCGCGGGCGGGGCCTCGGCGGGGGGACCGACGGGATCCTGGGGCCGGTGGAGATCCAGCGGCGGCGGGGGTGCGGCCGCAGGCTCGCCGACGACGGCCCCGAACAGCGAACGGAGCTCGTCGCCGGCGCCGGGCAGCCGCTTGGCGGCGGGCTCGGACTTCCTCCCGTTCGGAAGCGGATCGGTGTACCACGCCGGCAGCACGTCCAGCTCCGGCGGCCGCGGCACCCCGTAGCTCGATCCGTTCCCGGTGCTGTGATCGGCCTCGGCCGCGGGCGCCCCGGGCCGGGGAGCGGTCTCCCAGAACGGCCGCGGTGGCGCCCAGGGAGCGTCGTCGCCAACCTCGTCGCCCCCGCCCCCGGCCTCGGGAGCGCCGGCGGCCCCACGCTTCGGCAGCTCGGGCCGAATCGCGGGCGGCGTCCACGCCGGCGGTTCGGCCGCGGGAGCCTCGTCGACCCCGCGCTCGGGCAGGTCGGGCCTGGTCGGCTCGGTCGGTCCGGCGGCGGGCTGGGGTGGCGCCCAGGGGGGCGGGTGGGCTGCGGGTGCTCCGGGGGCGCCGCGCGTGGGTAGCTCGGGCCTGGTCGGCTCGGTCGGTCCGGCGGCGGGCTGGGGTGGCGCCCCGGTGGTGGGGGGTTCGGGGGCCCCGCGTCTGGGGAGGTCGGGCCGCGCCGGCTCGGTCGGCTCGGGTGGCGTCCAGGGGGCCGTGTTGGCTGCGGGTGCGTCAGGCGCCCCGCGCCTGGGGAGGTCGGGCCGCGCCGGCTCGGGGGGTGCTGCGGGGGTTTCGGGTGGCGCCCAGGGGGTGGGCGGTTCGAGGGCCCCGCGTCGGGGCAGGTCGGGCCGCGCCGGCTCGGTCGGCTCGGGTGGCGTCCAGGGGGCCGTGTTGGCTGCGGGTGCGT
>DASRJM010000008.1:0-10800 GCA_035649475.1 Acidimicrobiales bacterium | reverse complement strand
GGAAGACCAGGGCCGGGACGTCGAGCCCCTTGGTGTCCCCCGGGGACAGGCCCGGGACGACGTCGTCGGTGTCCGGCGAGTAGGCCGCCATCCAGCGCTCCATCGTGGCGATGAAGGCCTGCGGGTCCTGGGCCAGGAAGCGGTCGCGGTTGGCGGGGTTGCGGGCCAGCACCTCGGCCCACTCGGACAGCTCGACGACCGCCTCCATGCCCCCGTCCCAGGCCGCCTTGAGCGAGCCGGAGCAGTAGTGCATGGCGAGCGACAGCAGGCCGAGCGGCCGCCCGGTGATCCACCACACGGCCAGGGCCGCGGCGACGTCTGGATGGCGGGCCGCAGCCAGCATCGAGACCCGGGCCCCGCCCGAGCCGCCGGCGATGACGGCCGGCGCCAGGTCGAGCTCGCGGAGCAGGCCGGCCAGCGCGTCGGCCTGCATCTCGGACTCCGACGCGCCTTCGAAGCACACGTCCGAGGCCCCGCAGTTGGGGCGGTCCCAGATGAGGGCCCGGCCGCCGGTTTCCGCCAGCGCCCGGGCCGTGTCCGGGACGCCTGGGTCGTCCTTGCTGAACCGCCCGCCGGGCGTGACGACCCAGGCCCGGGTGCCGGCGTCGCCGAACAGCTCGTAGCTGATCGACAGCCCGTTGACCTGCGCGGTCGCCATGGCGGGAGCGTATACCGCGAACGTGAGCGAGCGTTTGCTTACTGTTCGGGCCACCCGGTACGGTCGCGCCCGCCGAACAGTCGTGACGACGAGGGGGCGACCGTGAGCCTGGCCGACGAACTGCGCATCATCGACGCGGACACGCACCTCACCGAGCGCCACGACATGTTCACCTCTCGGGCGCCCGCGGCGTTCGTCGACCGCGTGCCGCGGGTCGTCGACGTCGACGGGAAGCCGTTCTGGGTCGTCGACGAGGACGTGCAGCTGGGCCCGGCCCGGGCCGGGGGCGTGGTCGACCGCGACGGGGCCAAGTTCCCGTTCGAGGAGTGCAAGCTCAACCCGATCGAGTGGGTGCACGAGGCGGCCTGGAACCCCGAGGCCCGCATCGCCCTGATGGACGAGTGCGGGGTCCACGCCCAGGTCCTGTACCCCAACGCCATCGGCATCGGCGGCCAGACGCTGGCCAACGACGTCAAGGACCCGGTCCTGCGCCAGCTGTGCATCGAGCTCTACAACGACGCCATGGCCGAGATCCAGGAGTCGTCGGGCAACCGCCTGCTGCCGATGGCCGTGCTGCCGGCGTGGGGCGTCGACGAGGCCGTGCGGGAGGCCCGGCGGGCGGCAGAGCTGGGCTTCCGGGGGGTCAACATGACGTCGGACCCCGAGGAGACGGGCTCGCCCGACCTCGCCGACCGGGCGTGGGACGCGCTGTGGGAGGTCTGCGCCGACCTGCACCTGCCCGTGCACTTCCACATCGGCGCGAGCCTCACGTCGCTCAACTTCTACGGGAAGTACTTCTGGCCGTCGCAGCACCAGAACGTGAAGCCGGCCATCGGCGGGTCGATGCTGTTCCTCAGCAACGCCCGGGTCGTGCTCAACAGCATCTACGCGGGCATCTTCGACCGGCACCCGAAGTTGAAGATGGTGTCGGTGGAGAGCGGGATGGGCTGGATCCCGTTCATCCTGGAGACGGCGGACTACGAGATCCTGGAAAATGCCCCGGAGCAGGCGGCGGCGCTCGCGCGCAAGCCGTCGGAGTACTTCGGCGACCACTGGTACGCCACGTTCTGGTTCGAGCAGAACGGCGGCGACCTCCAGTCGCTCATCGACCGGGTCGGCGAGGACAACGTCATGTTCGAGACGGACTTCCCCCACCCGACGTGCCTCTACCCCGACCCCCTCGCCGAGGTCGAGGAGCGCATGCTCAAGCTCCGCCCCGAGACCCGCCGCAAGGTCCTGGGCGACAACGCCGCCGCGCTGTACCGCTTGTAACCCCGCTACGGTCGGGCGCGGTGGCCGTCGACGTCGTCACCGAGATCACCATCGACCGACCGGTGCCCGAGGTCGCCGCGTACGCGGCCGACCCGTCGAACGCGCCGCAGTGGTACGACAACATCGAGTCGGTGAAATGGGAGACTCCGCCTCCCGCCGCGCGGGGCAGTCGTGTCGCGTTCGTCGCCCGCTTCCTCGGACGCCGGCTCGCCTACACCTACGAGCTCGTCGAGCTGGTCCCGGACGAGCGCCTGGTCATGCGCACCGCCGAGGGCCCGTTCCCGATGGAGACCACGTACACCTGGTCCCCGGGTGGGGTCGGCCGGACGAGGATGACGCTCCGCAACCGCGGCGAGCCGTCCGGCTTCGCCAAGATCGGCGCACCGATGATGGCGGCGGCCATGCGCCGGGCCAACCGCAAGGACCTGGCCAACCTGCGCCGAATCCTCGAATCGCGTTGACTCGGTCCCGGCTGGGCCCAGTGCCCGGGGTGGGAGTCGAACCCACACGGCCTTGCGGCCGGAGGGGTTTAAGCCCTCCGCGTCTGCCAGTTCCGCCACCCGGGCCCCTACGTGGGACATGCAGGCTACGGCGCGTCGTCGTAGCCCGTGAGCCGGCCGTCGCCGCGGAAGAGGTGGCGTAAGCCGTCGCTGAAGCGCAGCAACGCTCGGCCGCTGAGGTGGGAGCCGTCGGCGGCGTCCAATGAGAGGTCATGCTCACCCGGGTCGAGGTGGTGCCGGCCGCAGGTGCGCAGCGTGACCTCCCAGTCGTTGGGGCCGGGCCCGGACTCGCCCTCACGGACGACCACGAACACGTCGGCGTACGACACGCCGACGTCGTCGTCGCCGACCGACATGCGCTCCACCATCAGGCGGTTCGACCTCACCCGGCGCACACTACCCACGTGCCGGGCGGCTATGCCGCCTGCTCGCCCGCGCCGGACACCGCCGACCAGAGCGCGGCGCGGGCCCGGTCGGCCCGGACGCCGGCCAGGCGGTTGGCCGCCACGACGCCCTCGACCATGTCGGCGACCACCGCTGCCCACGGGCGGTCGCGCAACGCCACCGCCACCGTGACACCCGGCCCGCGGCGCACGATCGAGCGCGAGACTCCGGGGAGGCGGGGCGGGCTGCGGAACGTGGGGGCGCGCAGGCCCTGCGTCCGGGCGGCCTCGCCCAGCGAGCGGGCGAGGCGGGCGAAGCGCAGGGAGGTCGGTTCCATCACCAGCCATCATCCCCCTCCCCTGTGACACTTTCGGCGGCCGCCGCACGACCTGTTGCGACAGCTCACACCGTCCGGCCACGGTGTCCGTGGTTCCCGCGCTCGCTGCTTTCGCAGCGGACCGCTCGGGCCACGGCCGCGCCCTCAGCGCAGCCTCTAGGCTGCCGACCATGGTGGCCGAGAAGCGCTCCGGGCGATCGCGGCCCCCGCTGGTCGCCGTCCCCGAGCCGGACGCCGACGCGCACGGTGGGCGCTACGCCGCCGGGGAGGCCGGCGGCACCGGCACGGCGGCCGCAGACGGCGCCGACGCCGGCGCGCCCATCTCGGCCCCCACGCCCGACGGCGAGCGGCTGTCCGACGTGGACGAGTGGGGCCGGTCGCAGCACCTCCGGGACATCCTGGCCAAGCTGTACGACCCGCTGTACGAGCGCTGGTTCCGGGTCGAGTGGGAGGGGTTCGACAAGATCCCCCGCACGGGGGGCGCGCTCATGGTCGCCAACCACGCCGGCGCCATCCCCACCGACGCCCCGTCGATCATGCACGGCATCGAGCGGGACCTGCACCGGCCCGTGTACGGCCTGGCCGACGAGGTGTTCAAGCGCATCCCGCTGGTGAACCTGGGCTGGTCCCGCCTGGGCGGCGTCCAGGCCCACCCCGACAATGCCTACCGCCTGCTGCGGGAGCAGCAGCAGCTGGTCATGGTCTTCCCCGAGGGCGCCAGGGGCCCCGGCAAGCTCTACAGGGAGCGCTACCAGCTCCGCCGGTTCGGTCGGGGCGGCTTCGTGCAGATCGCCATGCGGGCCGGGGTGCCGATCATCCCCCTCGCGATCATGGGCAACGAGGAGACCATGCCGATCGTGTTCAAGATCCCGGCAGTGGCCAAGGCGCTCGGCGTGCCCTATGCGCCGATCACCGCCAACATGTTGGCCCTGGGTCCGCTCGGCGTCCTCGTGCCGTTCCCGGCCAAGCTGCGGATCCGGGTGCTCGACCCCGTGGTCCTCGACGTGCTGCCCGACCAGCCGCGGTACTCCCGCAGTCGCATCATGGACACGTCCGAGGACATCCGCCACGCGATCCAGGCCGATCTGCACGACATGCTCCGCCACCGCCAGAGCGTGTGGTTCGGCTGATGGGCCGGCGCGTCCTCGTCACCGGCCTCGGCTCGTTCTGGGGCGGCCGGGTGGCCCAGACCCTGGAGCAGGACCCCGAGGTCGACGTGATCGTCGGGCTCGACACCCGCGAGCCGTCGGTGCCGCTCGACCGCACCGAGTACGTGCGGGTGGACGAGAACTACTCGATCCTGTCGCGCATCGTGCGGGCCACCCAGGTCGACACGATCGTGCACACGTTCCTGGTGGTGGACTCGAACCAGGTGCCCGCGTCGCAGATGCACGACACCAACGTCATCGGCACCATGAACCTGTTCGCGGCGGCGAGCCAGCCGGAGTCCCGGGTCCGCAACGTGGTGGTGAAGTCGTCGACGCTGGTCTACGGGTCGACCCCTGCGGATCCGGTGTGGTTCAGCGAGGACACCCGGCGGCCGGCGTTCCCCCGCCTGCGGGTCGAGCGCTCGCTGCTGGAGGTCGAGGGCTACGTCCGGGACTACGCCACCGACAACCCCCACGTGGTGGTCAGCCTGCTGCGGTTCTCCAACGTGCTGGGCGAGGACATCGTCACGCCGATCACCCGGGCGCTCGACCTGCCGATCGTGCCGGCGGTGTTCGGCTACGACCCCCGGGTCCAGTTCGTGCACGAGGTCGACGTCGTGCGGGCGATCATGCACGTCCTCGACCACGACCTCGGCGGCATCTACAACGTGGCCGGCGACGGCCTGCTGCCGTGGAGCGAGGTCGCCGCCATCTGCGGCAAGCGGCTGGGCCCGCTGCCGCCGGTCGGCCGGCGGCTGGTGGCGTCGACGCTGAGCCGGCTGGGGATCGTGGACATGCCGACCGAGCTGATCGAGCTGCTCACCTACGGCCGGGGCGCCGACAACCGGCGGCTCAAGGAGGCCGGGTTCGCCTACCGCTACACGTCGGCCGGTGCGGTCCACGCCTACGCCGACGCCGCCCGGCTGCGCCGCACGGTCGGCCGCCGGGTGTCCTACCACTACGAGCGCGACGTCGAGCAGTTCTTCCGTCACTCGCCCGCCGTCGTGCGCGACCAGGCATGACCCGCCGGCACGCCGGCCGGCGCCGGTCAGCTGCCGGTCGTCGACCAGTTCCAGGGCTCGGACGGCAGGTTGTAGAGCCCGTAGTCGCCCGCGTGCGCGGCGAGGAAGTTCCAGCACGAGTTGCCCCGCCGGATCGCCCCGCCGCCGTTGCAGCTGAAGTCGATGGCCAGGCCCCGCTCGTGCATCGAGGACCCCGGCCGGGCGGTCGGAGGCGTGCAGCGGGACGACGGCATCTGGTAGATGGCGTAGTTCGAGGTGCCGCAGTGGGCCCGCCGCAGCGCGATCTGCGAGTCGGGACTGCGCCAGCCCCCGCCGCACAGCGACACCCCCAGGCGAGCCGCGTGGTCGAGCAGGCCCTGCACGTTCCCGGCGATCGCACCCGCCACGGTGATCCGGCCGCCATAGGGACAGCTCACGGTGGCCAGGCCCCCGGGCGCCGGGGCGATCACCGAGGGGGCCACATCGGGCTCGGGGGCGACCGCGCCGCCGCCACCACCAGCGGTACTGCCACCGCCGCCACCACCTGAGCTCCCGCCGCCACCGCCGCTCCGGCGGGCGGCTGCGGCCGCAGCGGCCGCAGCGGCGGCCTGGCGCTCGCGCTCCTCGTTCTCCTGGAGGGCCTTCACCCAGGCGGCGAGCGCGGCCTGTTCGCGGACGAGCTGGTCCGCGAGGGCGGCGTCGAGCGACCGCAGCGACTCGGCCTCGGCGAGCTTCGCGTTGAGCCGGGCCTCCAGCTCGGCGGCGAAGCTCTGCTGCTGGGCCAGGGCGTTCTGCACCTCGGTCAGCTCGCTCTCGGCCTCGGCCCGCTTCGTCTCGGCCTCGGCGGCCGCGGCCTCCTTGTTGGCCTTCTCGACCTCCAGGTCCTCGTGCGCCTGCTCGAGCTGGTCGAGCAGGTCGGCGTCCGAGTCGGCCTGGATCTCGACCAGCGCCTGGCGGACCGCCACGTCCGACAGCGACTCGGCGTTGCGGAACGCGTCGAGGCCGTTGTTGGTGGGCGGGTCGACGTACGCCTCGACGACGAGGTCGTCGGTGGCGAGGCCCAGCATGTCGATGCGGACCCGGGCGGCCTCGACCGCCTCGGTGGCCGCCGCCACCTCGGCCTCGGCCTCCTCCAGCGCCCGCTCGGCCTCCTCGAGCTCGGCCTGCTGGGTGGCGACGTTGTCCTCCAGCACGACCAGCGCGGCCTGCAGCTCGGCGTCCTGGGCGACGAGCGCGTCGACCTGGAGGTCGACCTCGCCCCGCTGAGCCCGCACCTCGCCGAGCTCGCGCTCGGTGTCGATGGGGTTGCCGGGGGTCTGGGCGTCGGACGTCGCCGGCGACAGGAGCGCGGCGGCGACGCCGACCGCCACCACCAGTGGGGCTCCGCGCAGGCGACGACGAACCGATGCCAAAGGTCCTCTCCGGGGTCGGGGTGGGCCGCACCTGAACGCGGCCAAAGTGCCCGGAAAGGTAACGAACCGACCTCCGGCTGTCATCAGGGCGCAACGATTTTCTCGCGTCGCCCCAGGTCAGCGGAGGTCTGGGGTCAGTTGCCGTCGACGGACCAGTGCCAGGGCTCGCCGGGCAGGTTGTACATGCCGTAGTTGGCGGCGTTGGCCTTGAGCCAGCGGTAGGCGCCGCTCGACGACCCGATCGTGCCACTGCCGGCGGTGAAGTCGATGGCCAGCCCCCGTTCGTGCATCGAGCTGCCCGGTCGTGCGGTGGGCGGACGGCACGACGACGCCGGCATCTGGTAGATGGCGTAGCTGGAGGTGCCGCAGTTCGACTTGCGCACGGCGATCTGATCGGCCGGGTCGCGGTACCCGTACCCGCAGATGTCGTACCCGGCCTCGGACGCGTCGCCGAGCAGGCGCTCGACCTGGTTGGCGATGTCGCCGGCCACCTGGACGACGCCCCCGTCGGGACAGGCCACCTCGGCCACCCCGCCGGGGACGACGATGCTGATCGTGGCGTCCGCCTGCGCCGCGAGATCGGCTGACGTGGCCCGGGCCCGATCGGCAAAGATCTCGGCGTCGAGCAGGCTGAGGGACTCGGCCACCTCGGCCTCCCGGGCCCGGATCTGCTCGGCCAGCGCGGGGTCGACGTTCTGGAGCATGTCGGCCTCGGCCAGGCGGTGGTCGAGCCGGCGCTGGACCTCGACCGCGAACTCCGCCTGCTGGCCCGTGGCGGCCTCGACGTCGGCGTACGCGGCCTCGGCCTCCGAGCTGGCCGCCTCCGCGGCTGCCGCCGCCTCCTCCTTGGCCGCCTTCTCGATCTCCAGTTGCTCCATGAGCGCCTCGTACTCGTCGAGCGCGGCGGCGTCGGCGTCGGCCTGCATGTCGAGGATCGACTGCTTGACCGTGGCGTCCTCCAGCGACTCGGCGGTGAGCGCGTCGAGCGCGGTGTCGGTCGGCGGGTTGATGAAGACGTCGATCACGACGGCGTCGGCCTGCTGGATGACGGCGTTGAGCCGGCTCTGGGTGTCGGCCAGAGCGGCCTCGGCCGCCGCCAGCTCGCCCTGGGCGGCGGCGTAGGCCGACTCGGCCAAGGTGAGCGCGGCCTTCTCGGCCTCGACCTGATCGGACAGGTCGCCCAGGGCGGCGGTGACGGTGTCGCCCGTCGCCTGCATCACGTCCAAGTCGACCGCCGCCATCGCTTGCCGGTCACGAACCTGGTCGGTCTCCGCGGCCGGTTCCTCCTGGGCGCCGGACGGCCCCGCGGTCACGACGGCGGTGCCGAGCACGGCCGCGAGGGCCGCGACGACGGCGAGCGTTCGATGTCGAGCGATCGGCAAATGCGTTCCCCAGGCGGTGTGGTCGCGGGCCCCAGTTCCTGCGACCGCGGTGCGGTGGAGCGAATGTAACGGTTCGCGCGAGGTCTGTCATACGCGAGGTCGACGAAAAGTTAGGCGGGTGGCGGGTCCGCGGCGCGGATCGACCGCCGACCGGCACGGCCCGCGGTCGTGCGGCCTCAGCAGGCGTCGACGACGACCCGATCGAGCGGGATCCCGTCCGGCAGAGCCGCGCCCTCACTGAACGCGGCGATGGCGGCGGGCGCGGCCGCCGGGTCCACCACGAGCCGGTTGGCGTCCACCTCCGCCGGGACGACGGGAACGATGGCCGTCTCGACCGACGCCGGGTCCACCGCCAGCGCGGCCCGGATCAGGTCGGTGAGCTCACCCAGGCCGAGGTCGTCGTCGACGGCGACGTGGTCACGGATCCAGCCGGCCATCCGGTCGACCGACAGCGGGTCGGTGCGTCCGGCCAGGTCGGCCAGGGCCGCGACCAGCACCGCCCGCTGGGTGGCCGTGCGCTCCAGGTCGCCGAAGCGCCCCGGCTGCCACCGACCCGAGGCGTCCAGGACCTCCAGTCGCCGGGCCCGCACCAGCGCCCGGGCCTGGTCCCCGTCGACGCGCACGCAGCCGGTCTGCGCCAGCAGCAGGCCGGAGTGGGTGTCGCGCACGGGTGCCGGGACCGCCACCTCGACCCCGCCGACCAGGTCGACGAGGGCCCCGAAGCCGTCGAGGTCGATCTGGGCGACGTGGTTGACCGCGATGCCGAGTTGGTCCCGGACGACGGCCACCTGGGCGTCGGCGGACAGGCCGTTGATGCGCACCTGCCCGCCGGTCGCCGGGTCCGTGACCAGCAGGTCCCGGGGCAGCGACAGCAGCGACGCGGCGCCGGTCGCCGGGTCGAGGCGGGCCAGCAGCACCGTGTCGGCCCGTCCGCCGGCGTCGCCGGCGCCGCGGGGTCCGTCGACGCCCCGGACGAGGAACGTGACCGGCTCGCCGTCCGCGGCGTCGCTCATGCCGGCCACCTCGATCCGCTCGATCTGGCTCGCCCGGTAGGCGGCCCGGCCGTACAGGCCGCCGGCCCCCGCGACCAGGGACGCGGCCGCCATCCCCAGGCCGCCGGCCACGCGGCGCCGGCGGCGGCGCTGCGCCCGGCCGACGACGGCCCGGCGGGCCCCGGGGCCGAAGTCGGGCGGCCGGGGGTCATCGAGATGCTCGAACATCGGTCCTCTCCTCGTCGTGCGCCTGCCGCCCGTCGGCGCGCCGCAGGGCGGCCAGGCCCCGGTGGGTGTGTTGTTTGACCGCCCCCACCGTGCAGCCCAGATGCGCGGCCACGGCGGCCTCGGGCAGGTCGGCGAGGTAGCGGAGGGCCACGGCCTCCCGCTGGCGGCGGGGCAGCGACCGCAGCGCACGAACGACCTCGATCCGATCGAGCGGGTCGTCGGGCCGCGGGTGGGCCGCCGCCGGACGACCCCGGTCTCCCCAGTCGCCCCGCACCTCGACCCGGCCGTGGCGGCGCCAGCGGCCGATGGCCAGGTTGGTGACGACCCTCGCCACCCAGGCCTCGTCGTAGCGGGCGACCTTGCGCCAGCGCAGGTAGGCGCGGGCCAGCGCCTCCTGGGCCAGGTCCTCGGACTCGGCCCGGTCGCCCGTCAGCCGGTACGCCACCTTGTAGGCGAGGGCGGCCAGCGGCGCGAACCGATCCTCGAAGCTCGGCCGTTCCCCTGTGGTGGCACGCATGCGCCAGGACAACGCGACGGACGTCCGTCAGGTTGACACGGTGTAGACGTTCAGCTCGTTGCCCTCCGGATCGGCCAGGCGGGCGAGGCGGTAGCCGTCGTCGGAGTCGTCCTCGACCTCGAGGATCCGTACCCCCCGGGCCCGCAGCTCGTCCAGCGTGGCGTCGAAGTCGGCGGCGGCCACGTTGGGCACGCAGCGGTTGCGGGTCCCCTCGGGGCGGCCGTCGTCGCCCACCAGGTGCAGCGTCGGGCCGCCGCCGGGCAGCGCCAGGACGGCGAAGCGGTGGTGGTGCTCGACGTGGACGGCGGCGAAGCCCAGCCGCTCCTGGTACCAGGCGAGCTGGCCCTCCCAGTCCCGCACATAGATCGCGACCATGTCGATGCGCTGGAGCATGGCGACCCCCCGGCTGCGCAGCCTAGGGGGACAGGTCGGTGGCGGTCGGCGAGAGATTCCTCAGGTGCCGTCCGTGCTCCAGTGCCAGGGCTCGGCCGGGAGGTTGTAGAAGCCGTAGGAGGCGGCGTTGCCCGACAGCCAGCCGAAGCACGCGCTGCTCCGGCTGATCGTGCCGCTGCCACACGTGATGTCGACGGCGAGGCCCTGCTCGTGCTTGGACGTTCCGGGGATCGCCGTGGGCGGCGAGCAGGACGACGCCGGCATCTCGTAGATGGCGTAGTCCGAGGTCCCGCAGTTGGCCCGGCGGACGGCGATCTGGTCGGCGGGATCGCGGTAGCCGCCGCCGCACATGTCGAGGCCGTCGGCCGAGGCGGCGTCGAACATCGACTGGAGCTCGCCGGCCACCGAGGCGGCCATCGTGAGTGAGCCGCCGCCGGGGCAGGACACCGTGCCGAGGCCGCCGGACGCGCCGGTCGGCGTGCGGCGCCCGGGGCTGGCCGGGCGGCGGGCGGCCTCGGCGGCGGCCTGGGCCGCGGCGGCCTCCATCGCCTGGCGCAGGGCCTCGGCCTGCTCCCG
>DASRJM010000007.1:0-19261 GCA_035649475.1 Acidimicrobiales bacterium | reverse complement strand
CGCCAGCGAGGGCGCCGCCGCCACGGCCCGCCTGGAGACGCCCCCGACCCCGTCGGGCTCGGGCGAGTCGGCGTCGGGGTCGTCGTCCGGCTCGGCCGGCGCCGACGCCCGCCTCAACGGCACGTCGGGCCCCGCGGTCCGCGTGGTTGACTCCCCGGAGGCCGAGCCGGTCGACCTCCTCGACGCCGCCGGCGCCCCGGTCGCCAAGCGCCTGGCCCCCGCCGTCGTCGGCTTGACGATCCTGTGGCTGCTGAGCATCTTCATCCGCCGGCGCCGCCGCAAGCGCTGACCGTCGACATTGGGCGTCGCCGGGCGAGGCGCTAGAGTGTTCGGCCTGCCCGGCCCGCCGGGCAGCCACGTCGGAGTGGCGGAATTGGCAGACGCGCTAGGTTGAGGGCCTAGTGCCCGGTAAGGGCGTGGGGGTTCAAGTCCCCCCTCCGACACGATCTGACCAGCGAATCGGCGCTGGTCGGCGCCGTTTTTGGTGGCAGTGAGGCCATGAGTTCGGACGCGATCCCCCAGGACGTGCTGACCCCGCTGACGCGGGCGGCTCTCTTCCTGGTGGTGACGATCGAGCCGGGAGGTGAGCCCCGCGTGCGGGACGTGCTGCCGGAGCTGGCCGGTCTGCAGCGGGCGGTCGGCTTCCGCGCCGCGGAGGTCACGTTGAGCTGCGTCACCGGGATCGGTTCGGATGCCTGGGACCGGCTGTTCGCCGGGCCGCGGCCCGCCGAGCTGCACGCGTTCCGCGAGCTGACCGGTCCGGTCCACCGTGCGGTGGCCACCCCGGGCGACCTGCTGTTCCACGTCCGGGCGCAGCGGCCGGATCTGTGCTTCGCGCTCGCGACGGAGGTCATGAACGGGCTGCGTGGCGTCGTGACGGTCCAGGACGAGGTGCACGGGTTCAAGTACTTCGACGTCCGCGACCTGCTGGGCTTCGTCGACGGGACCGAGAACCCCGTAGGAGCGGCGGCCACATCGAGATCGACGACGCCGTCAAGCCGGCCGACTCCCACGTCGTGCTGACCACGATCACCGAGCCCGACGGCACCGACCGCGAGATCCTGCGGGACAGCATGCCGTTCGGGACGGTCGGGCGCGGCGAGTTCGGCACCTACTTCATCGGCTATGCCCGCACCCCGACCGTCACCGAACGGATGCTGGAGCGGATGTTCCTCGGCGATCCGCCAGCACGCCACGATCGGCTCCTGGACTTCTCCACGGCACCGACCGGCACCCTGTTCTTCGTCCCGAGCGCCGACCTCCTCGACGACCTGCCCGACCCGCCCCCGACACCCGGTTGATCCGCCCCGTAGCGATGCGCCGGCGCCTCGCGTAGGGTCCCGGCCCGTGGCTGCGTACGACCCCGCCGAGTGGTCGAACTTCGCGATCGCGCAGCTGGGGGCGTCGTCGGTGCTGCTCGGGTTGGTGTTTGTCGGCGTCTCGATCAACCTGGGCCAGATCGTCGGCTCCCCGCTGCTGGTCAGGCGGGCGGGCGAGGCGATCCTGGTGCTGGGAAGCGTGCTCGTGGCGTCGAGCTGCGTGCTCATCCCCGGTCAAGAGCGCGGTGCGGTCGCGATCGAGCTCGCCGCCGTTGCCGCCGGCATGTTCGGCCTGCTCGCGTACGTGCAGCGGGACGCCCGGGCCGGCGTGGTGCGGCGAGGGGAGCGGGGCACGACGCGACGTTCGTTCATCGTTCGCCGGGTCGTCAGCTTCGGGGCTGCGGGCTTGACCGCCGTGGCGGCGGTCGCCCTGGGCGCCGAGGTCGTCGGGGGCCTGTACTGGTGGCCGCCGGCGATCCTCGTTGCCTACGCCGGCGCGCTCGCCAACGCCTGGGTCCTGCTGGTGGAGATCCTGCGCTGACCGCTCGCTAGAGGACCGCGAGCGGGTTGATCGGCGAGCCCGTCCCGCCCTCGATGCGCAGCGGCGAGGCGACGAACAGGAACTCCCACCGTCCCGCGTCCTCGCACCACGGGACGAGATCCTCGAACTGCAGGTAGTCGAGCAGGTGGATGCCCAGGGCGTTGATCGCCAGCACGTGGATCGGGAACGGAACCCCTTCGACCGTGCTCGGAGCCGTGTCGCTGTTCCCGTCGGAACCCAGCGCGGCCACGCGGCGGTCGGCGAGGTACCGTGCCGCGCTCGGGTGCAGTCCCGCCTTGCTCGCAGCGGTGTCCCACGGCCCGAGCTCGGCGAGACGGCGTGCGTGCCCCGTGCGCACCAGCAAGATGTCGCCCGCTCCGACGTCGACGACCTGCGCCCGCTCGGCCGCGACGAGGTCGTCGGGCAACACGTGCTCGCCCGGCTCGAGCCAGTGGACACCCCGCACCCCGGGGATGTCGAGCAGCACCCCGCGGCCCACCAGCCCGTCGCGCAGCAGGTCGATCGCGTCGGCCGCCGCGCCCTCCGGCGTCACCTCCGTGTCGGGCACCCCGCCGTAGAGGAGGCCGTCGTAGGCCACGTGGCAAAGGGCGTCGACGTGGCTGTGCCCCTCGTTGTGGTAGTCCGCGCCGATGTAGTCCTTGGCGAAGCGCTCGCCGCCGGTTCCGGCGCCGCCGTCGGGCAGCATCGTCATCTCGTGATCGGCCGGCTCGGGGTTGTCCACGCCGGGCCGCGTGTTGACCGCCCGGCCGAGCGACACCGTCACGCCGCGCCGCACCAGACCGGCCGCGGCAGCGACCCGCTCGGGCGTGATGTAGCGCAGCGCACCACGGTCGGGCTGGTCGGCCGAGCGATCCCAGGTGGCCACCTCCTGGAAGAGGCGACGGAACTCGCTGGCGCTCAGCACGCACGCAAGCTAGTTGGACGACGGCGACGGAGGTCCCAGAGATGGCGAAGGCGTACTGGATCAACACGTTCCGTGCGGTGCGGGACCCGGAGAAGCTGGCCGCTTACATCGAGCTGGCGGGCCCGGCCATGCGGGCGTCCGGTGGACGGTTCCTCGCGCGGGGGATGCCGGCGCGTGTGTTCGAGTCGGGAGTGATGGAGCGGACGGTGGTCATCGAGTTCGACAGCGTCGAGCAGGCCGTCGCCGCCTACGACAGCCCGGCCTACCAGGAGGCGCTCCGGGCGCTCGGCGACGGCGCGGTGCGCGACCTGCGGATCGTCGAAGGGGCCGGTGATACGGCGGGGACCTGAGGCGGCCGGGTCAGGGTCGCATGCGGCCGGTCTCGTACGCCCACATGGCGATCTCCACGCGGTTCCGGGCCGCCAGCTTGGTCATGAGGCTGGCGAGGTGGGTCTTGACCGTGCTGAGGCTGATGTGGAGCTCGTCCGCGATCTCGGCGTTGGTCCGGCCCCGGGCGACGGTCAGGAGCACCTCCTCCTCGCGCTCGGTGAGCGGGGGGATCGGCTGGGCCGGGGGCCGGGCCCCGGGCTGGCCGGCGAAGGTGGCGAGGAGCCGGGCCGTGACGCTCGGCGCGATGAGGGCGTCGCCGTTGGCGGCGGCGTGGACCGCCTGGGCCAGCAGCTCGGGCCCCGCGTCCTTCAGCAGGAAGCCCTTGGCGCCGGCCTTCAGTGCACCGCGCACGTACTCGTCGAGGTCGAACGTGGTGATGACGACGACGGCGAGCGGATCGGCGACGTCGGGGCCGGCGAGCTGCCGGGTTGCCTCGATCCCGTCGATGCCCGGCATCCGGATGTCGAACAGGCACACGTCGGGGCGCAACCGGCGGGCGAGGGCGACCGCCTCCCGTCCGTCACCCGCGTCGCCGACGACCTCGATGCCGGGCTGCGCGTCGAGGATCATCCGGAGGCCCGCACGGACGATGTCCTGATCGTCGGCGACGATCACGCGGATCGTCATGCGGGTGCGCCGCTCCTCGGCAGCTCGGCGACCACCGTCCAGCCGTGGTCGCGGTTCGGGCCGGCCTCGAACGTGCCGCCGAGGAGCCTGGTCCGCTCGGCCATGCCGAGCAGCCCGAACCCCGACGACGAGCCGTTGGCCGCGGGGCGGGCGTCGCCGTCGTCCCACACGGTAAGCCGCACGCGGTCGTCGTCGCCGGTCACGACGACGTGCACGCGGGTGGCGTGGCGTGCGTGCCGGAGCGCGTTGGTGACCGACTCCTGGGCCAGGCGGTAGAGCGCGGCATCGACCGACGGCGGCAGCTCGTCGAGGTCACCGGTCAGCGTGACGTCGACCAGCGGGGCGTTCCCGTTGCTCCGGGCGAACTGCCGGATCTCGGCCACGCCGGGCTGGGGACCGAGATCGGTCGGCTCGCCCCGGCGGAGGGCGCCGACGATCGTGCGCATCTCGGTGAGCGCGCGCGACGCCTCCTTCTCGACGACCACGAGGGCGTCGAGAACGGCCTCGGGGTGAGCGTCGGCGACGGTCCGGCCGGCCTGGGCCTGCACGGCGATGGCCGAGACGTGGTGGGCGACGGTGTCGTGCAGCTCCCGCGCCAGCTGCTCGCGCTCGCGCAGCCTGGCCTGGTCCCGCCCGCGGAGCCGCTCGCTGCTCCGGTAGCGGAACGCCGCGCCGAGTGCGGAGACGAACAGCACCAGCAGCACGCCGCCCACGATGTCCCCGGCCGGCTCGCCGTCGGTGACGCCGATGGCGATCGCGGCCAGCGGGAACAGCGCGCCGACCACCGCCTCGCGCCCGGAGCCCCAGCGGAACAGCGCATAGATCAGCACGATCATGAAGCCGTTGACGTACAGGCCCTCCCACGTCACGCCCGCCGCGCCCGCGGCGACGTCGACGGCGATGCAGGTACCGAAGGCGGCCGCCGCCGCGGGCAGCGGGTGGGCGCGCCGCCAGAGCAGCGCGGGGGCCACCACCAGGACCATGGCGATCGACGCGACCGGCCATGCCAGGTCCTCACGCACGACGCCTTCGACCACCGCCACCGGCAGCAGCGCCGCGACGATCAGCCAGTCCCACCACTGCGGGGGCGGCGGGTTCGGGGCTCGCGGCTCGTTCCACAGCGAGCGGGCGAGGTCTCGCACCACGGCCCCAGCGTAAGCGACCCGGGCGGCCCGCGGATCGGCCGAAAGCACGAACCTCACGTCGTCCGATCGGTCGGCCGCAAGTGGCCGGAGGCCCGATGTGCGGACGGTGGCGCCCGGTGACGATGCCGGCATGCGTACAGCGACGGCCAGTCCATCGGTGCCCGAGGTCGGCGGGACGCCGACCTCGCCGCTCGCCCGCGTCAGCGGCTGGTGCTTCGACCATCCGGTCGCCGCCATCGCCCTGTGGCTGGTCGGGCTGGTGGCGGTGTTCGGGGCTTCGGGGGCGGTCGGCCCCGCCTTCAGCGCGACCGCCGAGGTCCCCGACTCGGACAGCGCCGACGGCTTCGACGTGCTCGGGGAGCACTTCGCCGAGCTCGGGACCGGGGGTCGCTCCGGGACGATCGTGTTCCGGGCCCGCCAGGGCGTGGACGACCCCGAGGTGCGCGCCGCGATGGAGGAGCTGTTCGCCCTCGTCGACGCCGGCTTCCCCGCCGGGGACGGCGTTCCGGAGCACCCGGGCGCCACGGTCGTCTCGCCGTACTCGGAACCGTCCGCGGGCCAGATCGCCCGGGAAGGGCCGCTGGCCGGCGAGGTCGCCTACGCGGCGGTGAACCTGGCCGCCGACGTCGACGACACCGAGTCGGGCCGCATCGGCCAGGCGATCGTCGAGCACGCGCCGGCGGTCGAGGGCCTCGAGGTCGCCGTGGGCGGGGAGTACCTGGCGGAGTTCCGGGCGCCGGAGAGCGAACTCATCGGCGTCGCCTTCGCCGTGGTCGTCCTGATCGTCGCGTTCGGGTCCGTGCTGGCCATGGGCCTGCCGATCGCGGTGGCGGCCGGTGGGGTCGGTGCCGGGATCGCGACGATCGTGCTGCTCACCCACCTCCTGCCCATCCCGGAGCCCGCGACGCTGCTCGCGCTCATGATCGGGCTCGGGGTCGGGATCGACTACGCGCTGTTCGTGGTGAGCCGCTACCGGGAGGGCCTCCACGCCGGCCGCTCGCCGCGTGACGCCACCGCCGTCGCCATGGGCTCCGCCGGGCGGGCCGTGGTGTTCGCCGGCACGACGGTCATGATCTCGATCCTCGGCCTGCTGCTCGTCGGCATCGGGTGGGTCGGCGGCGTCGGCGTCGCCGTCGCCGTCACGGTCCTGGCCACGATGCTCGCGTCCACGACGCTGTTGCCGGCGCTGCTCGGGCTCGCCCGGGAGCGGGTCGAGATCACCCGCTGGCGGGGCCTCGTCGCCGCCGGCTTCGCTGCCGCCGCCGTGCTGGGCGTCGGGATCGGGTTCCCGGCGCTGGCCGTCCTCGGGGCCGTGGGGGCGGGGCTCACGCTGCTCGCGAGCGCCGCGGTGCGCGCCCTGCGCCGCCCCGTGCCGCGGCGGGCCCCGCGGCCGGTGGATCAGACCTACGCCCACCGCTGGAGCCGCGCCATCCAGCGGCGCCCGTGGCCGTGGCTGGTGGGCGCGGGAGTGGTGCTGCTCGTGCTCGCCTCCCCGGTGACGAGCATGCGCCTCGGCTGGCCCGACGAGGGCAACTTCCCCGAGGACACCACGACGCGCCGGGCCTACGACCTGTTGGGGGATGCGTTCGGGGAGGGGTTCAACGGACCGTTCCTAATCACGGCCGTTCCCGCGCCGGGCGCCGGCGCCGGCGATCCCTCGGGCGCCGCGGCCGCGCTGCAGCGCACGCTGGCCCGCACCCCCGGCGTGGCCACCGTGACGCCGCCCCTGCCGGACGACCCGGCGGCGCCCGAGGCTTACATGATGACGCTGGTCCCGACGACCGCCCCGCAGGAGGCCGCCACCACCGACCTCGTGACGGAGCTGCGCGGCGACGTCATCCCGGCCGCGGTGGCGGGAACGGGTCTGGACGTCGACGTCACCGGGCTGGCCGCGACCAACATCGACACGACCGACCACCTGGCCGGGCGGATGGTGGTCTTCTTCGTGGCGGTGCTCGCGGTGTCGTTCGTCCTGCTGATGACGGTGTTCCGCTCGCTCCTCGTGCCGCTCAAGGCCGTGGTCATGAACGTGATGTCGATCGCCGCGGCCTACGGCGTCTGCGTCGCCGTGTTCCAGTGGGGCTGGGGCAGCGCGCTGCTCGGCATCGAGGGTGCCCCGGTCAACCCCTACATCCCGATGATGCTCTTCGCCATCGTGTTCGGCCTGTCCATGGACTACGAGGTCTTCATGCTGTCCCGCATCCGCGAGGAGTACGGCCGCACCGGCGACGCCAAGGGCTCGGTCGCCGACGGGCTCGCCGCCAGCGCCCGGGTCATCACGGCCGCGGCCGCCATCATGGTCGTCGTCTTCGCCTCGTTCGTGCTCGACGACGTCCGGGATCTCAAGCTGTTCGGCCTCGGCCTCGCCGTGGCCGTGCTGCTCGACGCCACGCTGGTCCGCATGGTGCTGGTGCCCGCGACGATGGAGTTGCTCGGCGAGCGGAACTGGTGGATCCCCCGCTGGGTCGACCGGCTGCTGCCCCGCCTCGCCGTCGAGGGTCCGCGGGACGAAGGCCCGCCTCCCGAGCGGCGCCAGGGCGAGCCGGCGCTCGAACCGGCGAGGAGCCTCTCCTGAGCGCGACCATCCGGGCGGCCGGCCGAGTCCTGGGACCGGCCGGCCGCCCGGGCACGTGGGCGGGTCAGTGTGCCGCTACGCCCGCTCGCGGCGGAGTTGGAAGAGCGTGCCGAGGAAGAAGCCGTAGATCAGGTGCCAGAGGAGCACCGCGGCCGGGAGCTTCCACCCGTCGGGCCCGTAGAACGAGAAGAACCCGTAGCCCTGCTTGGGAACGTACGCGTAGGGCACGAGCACCCCGAGGCTGATGACCGTCAGCACGAGGCTGTAGAGCAGCCCGCTCGCCACGTTGCCGCCGTGGGTGTTGCGGAACCGCATCATGGGCAGCGCCAGCACCGCGTAGAGGATCGCGAAGACGATGCCGTTCACGTAGTGGAGCGACTGGCCGGAGAAGAACGACCCGGTCGTGCCGAACTCCTCGGCGGGCGTGGCGAGCAGCCCGTTGTAAAGCGGCCACGGCAGCGTGGGCAGGCCGATGGCCGGGAAGACGTACCCGAAGTAGGTGCCGAGCTGCGTGGCGATCACGCCCACGAGCGCTGCGGCCCCCACCCGGTGGCCGTCGACCCAGTCGTACCACCATGCCGCCGCGCTGCCGATCCCGGTCTTCTCGACCTCGGCGCTGCGTTCCTCCGTCGACGTGGTGACAACCGTCGGAGTTGCCATGTGTTTCCCCCTTGGGACCCGTTCTTCGGACGGGTGTCCGACTAGCGGGCACGGTACCACTGGGCGGACAGCGCCAGCCCGGTTGTCACGGCCTCGTCACATAGCCGGCGGGCGGTAGTCCACGTGGCGGTCGACGCTCAGGTAGACGTCCATGCCGATGGGCTCGATCTGCTCCTCCGCGAGGTGGCCGACGAGCCCGGCGCACCGCGCCAGCAGGGCGACGCCGCGCATGACGGCGACCGGCAGGCCGAGGTCGGCCAGGATGGCGCCGCAGGCGCCGGCGCCGTTCAACGGCAGCGTGCGGCCGAGGATCGCGGGATGGACTCGGCCGATCGCAGCGAAGAGCGCAAGGTTGTCACCGAACGTCGCTTCCTGGCGCGCGAGGTCGAACAACACGGGCGTCCGCGGGTCCTCGACCTTGTGGACGGGGTGCCCGAGCCCGGGCACGAGGCGGCCGCCCGCCGCGGCGGCGGTGACGGCCTCGGCCGCGAGCTCGTCCCAGCCGTCCCGGTCCCGCGGCGGGTCGGCGCGGGATCCGAGGCTCTCGCCGAGGAATCGGGCCGTGTCCTCGGTGACCCCGAGGAACCGTGACCCACCGCCGAGGAGCCCGGCGGCGACCGCACCCTGGAGCGACTCGGGCGCGCTCGTGTAGGTCAGGCGGGCCGCCAGCGCCGTGGGCGTGAACCCGTGGTCGGCGAGCGCCACGAGCACCGCCTCGAACATCGCCAGCTCGGCCGGTGCGGGGCGCCGCTTGGCGATCAGCCAGAACGCCAGCTCGCCGAAGCTCACCCGACCCAGCAGCTCGCCCGCCAGGTCGTGGCCCAGCAGCGTGATCGTGTCCGCCGTGGACAACCCGATGCCGGTCGGGTACGCCGGCTCGGGGGCCGAGCTCATCCCACCGCCTCCGCGCCGGCGGGAGCCCGCAGCCAGGCCTTGATCTCGTCGGTGTGCTCGCCCGGCTCCGGCGGCGGCAGGTCGTAGCGGAGCTCCGAGTCGCCGAACGTGATCGGGTTGCGGACGAGCGTGACCTGCCGATCGCCGGCCCCCAGCTCGACCCGGGGTGCGAGCCCGAGCGACTCCGCCAGCTCGACCCCCTCGCCGATCGTGTTGATGGGGCCGCACGGCACGCCCGTCTCGTTCAGCGCGACGAACAGGTCGTCGGCCTTCCACTTGGCCAACCCGGCGAGCAGCAGCGGGCGGAGCTCCTCGCGGTTGGCGGTGCGGTCGGCGTTCGTGGCGAAGCGGGGGTCGTCGGCCACCTCCGGGATGCCCAGCACCGAGCACAGGGCGCGGAACTGGCGGTCGTTCCCGGCCGTGATGATCATGTCGCGGTCCGCCGTCGGCATCGTCTCGTAGGGGAACAGGCTGGGATGCGCGTTGCCCATCCGGGTCGGCACCACGCCGGCCGCGGTGTAGGCCCCGGACTGGTTCACGAGGCCCGACATCGCCGAGGACAGCAGGTTCACCTCCACGTGCTGGCCGCGACCCGTCTCGTTCCGCTGCTGCAGCGCGGCGAGGACGCCGATCAGGCCGTGCAGCCCGGCCATGACGTCGAACACGGAGATCCCGGCCCGGAAGGCCGGGCCGTCGGCGTCGCCGGTGAGGCTCATGAGCCCGGACACGGCCTGCACGATGAGGTCGTATCCCGGCAGCCAGGCGCCCTCGCCCGAGCCGAACCCGGTGATGGACAGGTAGACGAGCCCGGGGTTCGCCGCAGCCGCCGACCCGTAGTCGAGCCCGAAGCGGGCCAGCGCCCCCGGCCGGAAGTTCTCGATGGCCACGTCCGCCCGCCGCAGGAGCTCGGCGGCGAGGTCCCGGTCGCCGGGGTCGCGGAAGTCGAGGGTCACCGATCGCTTGTTGCGGCCGACCGAGAGGTAGTAGGTCGACACGCCGTCCTTGACCGGCGGCATCCATGTGCGGGTGTCGTCGCCGCCGGGGCCCTCCACCTTGATGACGGTCGCACCCATGTCGGCGAGCAGCATCGAGCAGTAGGGGCCGGCGAGGATGCGCGACAGGTCGGCGACGACCAGGCCGTCGAGAGGGGCGCGGCGGTGTTCGGGCGGTGCGTCACTGATCATCGTGCGGGGCACGCCTTTCCTGGTGGTGGAGGGTCGATCGGCGGGTGCGGTCACTTGGTGCGACCGTGGGCGCGTGGGAGGATGCCTCGATGCCCGAGGACCCGAGCCCGGACTTCGTGGAGGCGCTCGCCCGCGGCCTGGCGATCATCACGGCGTTCAGCCCCACCGCCACCGCGATGTCGGTGAGCGACGCGGCCGCGCGCACGTCCCTGCCGCGGCCGACGGCTCGCCGCCTGCTGATGACGCTCGAGACGCTCGGGTACGTCCGGTCGTGCAACGGGCTGTACACGCTCACCACGAAGGTGCTGGAGCTGGGGACCGCGTACGTCGCCACGCTCGGCATCTGGGAGCTGGCCCGCCCCCACCTCGAGGCGCTGGTCGCCCAGACCGGCGAGTCGAGCTCGATGTCCCAGCTCGACGGGAGCGACATCGTGTACGTCGCCCGGGTGCCGGTCCCCAAGATCATCGCCCTCTCGGTGCACATCGGGACCCGGTTCCCGGCGGTGGCCACATCGATGGGCCAGGTGCTGCTGGCCGACCTCCCGCGTGACGAGCTGTCGGCCGTGGTACAGACGCCGTCGCAGTCCGGCATCATCCCCCGCATCACACCGTCGCGCCGCGCGCTCGACCGCGACCTGGCGCAGGTGCGAGAGCGCGGCTGGGCGATCTCCGACGAGCGCCTGTCGCTCGGAATCCGGTCGATCGCGGCGCCCGTCCGCGACGCTTCGGGCAGCACGGTCGCCGCCGTCAACGTCACGGTCCACGCGGCCGAGACGTCCATGGCGGAGCTCACGAGCCGCCACCTACCGCTGCTGCTGGCCACGGCCGACGCGATCACCCGCGAGTGGGCCAACCTGGCTCGCCTGCCGGTGCCGGACCCGCTCGCGTCCACGTGACCCCTCCGCGGCCCGGTCACGCCGCGGCCACCATGTCACGGTGCCGATCCGCGATAACGCCGGCCAGCTCCGGCACGCGGCTGAGGAAGGGGGAGTGATCGCTGTCGAGCTCCACCGCCCGGCCGACGAGCGCGGCGCGCTCCCGCTGCGCCGACGGGAGCACGGCACGATCGTCCCCGCACACCACGTACGAGCTCGGGACCGACCGCCACGCCGGATCGGCGACCGGCTCGCTCGGCACCTCGCTCCGCATCGGCCGCAGCCGCTCCGCCGCGAACCGGGCCAGGGTCCTGCTCGTGCGGTGGAACAGGAACGGCCCGGCGGCGGGCGAGAGGCGCACGACGCCGTCGGGGCCTCGGAGCATGCAGGCGCGGAAGCCCGGAGCGCCCCACCGCTGTGTCTCGCCCGCGGGCGACTCGCCGGGCAGCGGCAGCCGGCCGGCGACGAAGGTCAGGTGGGCCGCGCCATGTCCGCCGGCCGCCACCGCCAGCCCGGCGTAGCTGTGGCACACGACGTGGACGGCGGCCCCCTGGCTCCCGGCCGTGGCGATCGCGGCCCGGACGGCCGCGACGTCGTCGTCGTAGCCGGTGAACGGGAGGTCGATCGCCTGCGAGGCGATGCCCATGCGCTCGAGCCGGTCCATGACCAGGAGCCAACACCATCCCGCGTGGTGGGCCCCGTGCACGAACAGGACCAGGGAGTCGCCGCCCTCCACCTAGTGAACCCTCGCGGCACTCATCGTGGCGTCTCGCCGGCCGGATCCGCCGCTGGGCATCGTCCTCGTCGTCACCGCAGCCTCCGGCTGCGCCTTTCTCCCGCGTCCTCGCCAGCGACGCATCCGCCTCGGCGATCCATCCACGTGACTGCCGCGAGCGTCCACTAACGGTAGACGTTGTTGCTGGTGTGGTCGCCCCCCAGCCACCGCTGCAGGGTCTCGTGGCAGTCGTCCCGGCGCTCGGCCGCGATGTCCTCCACGTTGTCGACGTCGACCGTGAACTCCAGGAGCAGGCCGTTGGGGTCCTCCGTGTAGAGCGACCGGCAGTAGCCGTGCTCGAGGACGTAGGTGCCGTCGGGCTTCCAGCCGGCATCCGTGAGCCGCTGGTGGATCTCGGCCTGCAGTTCGGGGGTGACCTTGAGGGCGATGTGCCTGAACGGCGACGGCGTCAGGTCGGGATCGAACAGGTTCTGGTCCTCGTCGTCGGCGAACTGGAAGAAGGCCAGCGCGCTGCCGTCGCCCAGGCCGAAGAACGTGTGGCAGTACACGCGCTTCGCGCCGAACAGCTCGTCGGCCTCTGACCAGGTGGCCACCAGCGGCAGGCCGATCAGATCCTCGTAGAACGCCCGGGTCGCCTCCAGGTCCTTCGAGACGTACGCGTTGTGGTGCAGCCGGCTCGGCAGCTTGTCCGTCGTGGCCATAGTCCCTCCCTCGGGTCGCTCGGCTAGCGTGTCCGCTACACGGACACTCTACCGTAGAACGGGCGAACGGCATCCGGGGAGCGAACGATGGCTAGCGACGCAGGCGGCATCCTCACCACCCACACCGGCAGCCTTCCGCGTCCCGACGACCTCGTCCAGATGATGTGGGCCAAGAGCGACGGCATCCCGGTCGACGAGGCCGCGCTGGCCGGGCGGGTGGCCGCCGCCGTGCACGAGGTCGTGGACCGGCAGGTCGACGCCGGGGTCGGCATCGTCAACGACGGCGAGATGTCCAAGCCGAGCTACGCCACCTACGTCAAGGACCGGCTCGACGGCTTCGGCGGCGAGGCGGTCGAGAGCTACTACTTCGCCGACCTCGCCGACTACCCCCGCAGTGCCGAGCTCGTGGCCGCCAACCCCGGGCGGCGCAAGCGCGCCGCCCCCGCCTGCACGTCGGAGATCGCAGTCCGCGACCGCGACGCGATCGTCGTCGACATGGCCACCTTGGGCGAGGCCGTCGCCGGCGCCGGCATGGCGGGCACCTTTACGAGCGCGGCGTCCCCCGGGGTCGTCTCGCTGTTCTTCGAGAACCGGTTCTATGCCAGCGACGAGGAGTACCTCGTCGCCATCGCCGAGGCGATGCGCTTCGAGTACGAGGCGATCGCGGCGGCCGGCGCCGTCGTCCAGCTCGACTGCCCGGACCTCGCCATGGGTCGCCACACCGCCTACGCCGGGATGGACATCACCGGGTTCCGCCGACGGGCCGCCCTCAACATCGAGGTGCTCAACCACGCCGTGCGGAACATCCCGGCCGAGCAGCTCCGCATGCACCTGTGCTGGGGCAACTACCCCGGTCCCCACCACCACGACGTCGACCTGGCCGACATCATCGACCTGGTGTGGACGGCCAAGCCGCGGACCGTCCTGTTCGAGGCCGCCAACCCGCGCCACGCGCACGAGTGGAAGCTGTTCGAGGAGGTCGCGGTGCCGGTCGACAAGGTGCTGTGCCCCGGGGTGATCGAGCCCCAGTCCAACTACGTCGAGCACCCGGAGCTCGTCGCCCAGCGGATCGGCCGGTACGCCGGCCTCGTCGGCCGCGACCGGGTGATGGCGGGTGTCGACTGCGGCTTCAGCGTGCACGTCGGCACCCAGTCCATCGACCCGGACGTCACCTGGGCCAAGCTCCGGTCGCTGGCCGAGGGCGCGGCGCTGGCCTCCAAGCGCACCTGATCCGCCGGGCGGCCACCTGACAAGGTGTACGACGGAAGCGTCACCTGAGCGCCAGGAGGGGAAGCCATGGCCGAGTTCTTCATCGATGTCGCCGAGCGGATCCCCTACGCGGGCCCAGACGGCGAGGAGCCCCTGGCCTTCCACTGGTACGACGCCGACCGGGTCGTCGGCGGGCGGCGGATGGAGGACCACCTCCGCTTCGCGGCGTGCTACTGGCACTCGTTCGCCTGGGACGGGTTCGACATCTTCGGCGCCGGGACGCTCGACCGGCCCTGGCACCCGACGTTCGCGCCGGCCGCCGACCCGCTCGAGGCGGCGCGCTGGAAGATGGACGCGGCCTTCGAGTTCTTCACCAAGCTCGGCGTCCCCTACTACTGCTTCCACGACCGCGACATCGCTCCCGAGGGCAGCTCGTTCAAGGCGTCGGCAGCGCTGCTCGACGAGATGGTCGAGCGCGCCGCCGAGCACCAGGCGCGCACGGGGGTCACGCCGCTCTGGGGTACCGCGAACCTCTTCACCAACCCCCGCTACCAGGCGGGCGCCGCCACCAACCCCGACCCCGAGGTCTTCGCCTACGCCGCCGCGCAGGTGGCCCACTGCCTGGAGGCGACGCACCGCCTCGGCGGCCAGAACTACGTCCTGTGGGGCGGGCGCGAGGGCTACGAGACGCTGCTCAACACCGACCTGAACCGCGAGCTCGACCAACTCGGGCGGTACCTGTCGATGGTCGTCGAGCACAAGCACCGCATCGGCTTCGAGGGCGCGATCCTCATCGAGCCCAAGCCGTTCGAGCCCACCAAGCACCAGTACGACTACGACGTCGCCGCAGTCCACGCCTTCCTCCAGCGCTACGACCTGGACAACGAAGTCAAGGTCAACATCGAGGTCAACCACGCCACGCTGTCGGGTCACGACTTCGCCCACGAGGTGGCCGTGGCCGCCGCGGCCGGCATCTTCGGCTCGATCGACGCCAATGCGGGCGACGACCGGCTGGGCTGGGACCTCGACCGGTTCCCGGTGTCGGTCGAGCAGATGACGCTCGGGATGCTGGAGATCCTCCGGGCCGGCGGGTTCACCACCGGCGGGTTCAACTTCGACGCCAAGCTGCGGCGGCAGTCGATCGACCGGACCGACCTGTTCCACGCCCACATCGGCGGCATGGACACGCTGGCCCGGGCCCTCCTCGTCGCCGCCGCCATCATCGAGGGCGGCGAGCTCGACGCCGCGAAGGACGGCCGCTACGCAGCGTGGGACGGCGAGCTCGGCCGGGCGATCCTCGGCGGGACGACGGACCTGTCCGCCCTGCACGAGCGGGCGTTCGACCGCGGCGAGCCCACCCGGGTCTCGGGCGGGCAGGAGCGGCTCGAGAACCTCGTCGCCCGCTACGTCGCCCGGGTCCGCTGACCCACGGGGGCGTCGTCGGGGCCTCTTCACGCCAGAATGCTGGGTGTGGAGGCGCGGGCGCACGCCTACGAGGCGTTCGAGCGGCGGGACTGGGCGGCGGCGTACGAGGGGTTCCTCGCGTGCGGCGAGCTGGGGGCCGACGACCAGGACGCGCTGGCCGAGTCCGCCCACTGGCTCGGGCTCGTCGACGAGGTGATCGAGGCCTACCGGGAGGCGTACCGGCTCCACCTCGACGCCGGGTCGCCGCGGCGGGCGTCGCAGTCGGCGTTCATGCTCGCCATCTACCTGCGGCTCCGGGGCGACGGTGCCCAGTCGGACGGGTGGCTGGCCCGGGCCCAGCGCCTGCTCGCCGCCGAGGCGGAGGGAGCCGAGCACGGCTACCCGCTGTACCTCGGGATCGCCCGGCTCATGGGCCGCGACCCGGCCGCCGCCGCCGAGTCGGCGCGGCGGATGCAGGACATCGGTCGCCGGTTCGGGGACGACAGCCTCGTCGCCCTCGGCGTGTTCTTCGAGGGCCGGTCGCTCGTGAAGCAGGCCCGCGTCCGGGAGGGGCTCGCCCTCCTCGACGAGGCGATGCTGGCGGCGCTGTCCGACGACCTCAAGCCGATCTGGACCGGGGCGATTTACTGCGGGCTGCTCGACGCCTGCCACGAGCTGTTCGACCTGCGGCGGGCGCGCGAGTGGACCGAGGCGACCCGGCGCTGGTGCGCGCCGCTTCCCGCCGCGTCGCTCTTTCCCGGGATCTGCCGCGTCCACTCGGCGGAGCTCCTCGCCGTGCGGGGCGCCTGGGAGCAGGCGGAGGCCGAGGCGCTGGAGGCGTGCACCGACATGGCGGGCATCGACGTGTTCGTGGTCGCCGCCGGCTGGTACGAGGTGGGGGAGATCCGCCGGCGGCGCGGCGACCTCGCCGGCGCCGAGGAGGCCTACGCCCGGGCCCACGAGGTCGGGCGGGACCCCCAGCCCGGGCTGGCGCTGCTGCGCCTGGCGCAGGGGCGGACCGACGCGGCGTCGTCGTCGATCGCCGCCGCCCTCGCCACGCTCTCGGAGAGCCCGCTGGAGACGGCGCCGCTGCTGGCCGCGCAGGTCGAGATCGCGCTGGCGGCCGGTGACGTGGACCTCGCCGACGCGGCCGCGACGGAGGTGGCCGAGACCGCCGCGGTGTTCGAGAGCCGGGGCCTCCAGGCGACCGGCCGCACCTGCCTCGGTGCAGTGGCGCTGGCCCGCAATCAGCCGATCGCCGCACTGGTGGCGCTGCGCCAGGCGTTCGACGTGTGGCACGACCTCGACGTGCCGTACGAGGTCGGGCGGGTCCGGGCCCTGCTCGCCGCGGCCTACGGCGCCGCCGGCGACGCGGACGCGGCCGCCCGGGAGCGGGACGCCGCCCGCGCCACGTTCGAGGGCCTCGGGGCCGTCGCCGACCTGCGCGCCCTCGACGATCCGGGCGCGCCGCCGCACGAGCTCACCGCCCGGGAGGTCGACGTGCTCGCCCTCGTCGCCAAGGGGCGCACGAACCCGGAGATCGCGGCGTCGCTCTACATCAGCCGGAAGACCGCCGAGCACCACGTCTCCAACATCCTCGTGAAGCTCGGCGTGTCGACGCGGACCGAGGCCGCGGCCGCGGCCGTCCGCCTGGGCCTCGCGGCGGGATAGGGCACCGAATGGGGCACCTGCCCCATGCGCGCCGGAGCGCACGCACCCTACCGTCCGCTACATGACGATCACGGAGCAAGACGCGCTGGCGGGCACGTTCAACGGCTCGCTCGTTTCCCCTGGTGACACCACCTACGACGAGGTCCGGGCGGTGCACAACGGCCTGGTCGACAAGCGCCCCGGGCTGATCGCGCGGTGCCACAACGTGGCGGACGTGCAGGAGGCCGTGGTCTACGGCCGCGACAGCGGGATGGAGATCTCGGTCCGCGGCGGTGGCCACAACGTCGCCGGCCGGGCGGTCACCGACGGCGGCCTGATGATCGACCTGTCCCTCATGCGGGGCGTCGACGTCGACCCGGCCCACCGGCGCGCCCGGGCCCAGGGCGGCACCACCTGGAACGAGTACAACCGGGCGACCCACGTCTACGGGCAGGCGACGACCGGCGGGGTCGTGTCCACCACCGGTGTCGGCGGGCTGACCCTCGGCGGTGGGCTCGGCTGGCTGATGGGCCGGCACGGCCTGGCGATCGACAACGTGACCCGGATCGAGGTGGTCACGGCCGACGGCCAGGCGAGGATCGTCGACGCAGACAACGAGCCGGACCTCTTCTGGGCGCTGCGGGGCGGCGGCGGCAACTTCGGGGTGGCGGCCTCGATGGAGTTCGAGACCCATCCCCTGGACACGATCCTCGGCGGCCTGATCGCCCACCCGCTGGCGGCGGCCGGCGAGGTCATCGACCTGTACCGGCGGGTCACCAAGGACGTCAGCGACGACGCCACCGTGTTCTGCGGGCTGGTCCACGCCCCGGACGGCAGCGGCACCAAGCTGTGCGCCCTCCCGCTGTGCCACGCCGGCGAGCTGGGCGCGGCCGAGGCCGAGCTGCGGCCTCTGCGCGAGTTCGGGCCGCCGATCCTCGACCTGGTGCAGCCGATGCCGTACCCGGCGGTCAACACGATGCTGGACGACGCCTTCCCCCGCGGCGCGCTCAACTACTGGAAGTCGGCGTTCCTCACCGAGCTCAGCGACGCCGCCATTCGCACGATGATCGCCGCCTTCGAGGCGACGCCGTCGATCATGAGCGGGATCGTGATCGAGCACTTCCACGGCGAGGTCTGCCGGATCGACCCGACGGCCACCGCCTACCCGCACCGCCAGCCCGGGTACAACCTCGTGCTGATGGGCCAGTGGGTCGACCCCGCCGAGACCGACGCCAACGTGGCGTGGGTGCGGGACACCTTCTCGGCGCTGCAGCCCTTCACCGCCCCACGGGGCTACGTGAACTACCTGGCGGACGACGAGGGCGACCGGGTTCGCGACGCCTATGGGCCGAACTACGGGCGGCTCGCCGAGGTGAAGCGGCTCTACGACCCGCTGAACCTGTTCCACCTCAACCACAACATCGCGCCCTCCTGACGGGCCGGCGACGATGACCGGCGTCGACGAGACGCTCGCCACCTTCAGCACGCCGGCCCGCGTCGCCGCACCCGACGAGGGCATCTCACAGGACGAGCTGCGGCTGGCGGCCCGCAACCACGGAATGCCGCTCGAGGTGCTGTCCGAGGAGGTCACCCCGGTCGGGCTGCACTACGTGCTCGTGCACTACGACATCCCGATCCTCGACCCGGGCGCGTGGCGCCTGGAGATCGGCGGTCATGTCGAGCGTCCCGTGGTGCTCGACGTGGCCGCCCTGCTCGGGCGCCCCGCGGTGACGGCGGCCGTCACGCTGGAGTGCGCCGGCAACGGGCGGGCCTGGCTCCAGCCGCGGCCCGTGAGCCAGCCGTGGCTCGACGAGGCCGTCGGCACCGCCCGGTGGACCGGGACGCCGCTCGCCCCGCTGCTGGCCGAGGCCGGGATCCGCGACGGTGCCGTGGACGTCGTGTTCACCGGCGCCGACCACGGCATCGAACGGGGCGTCGAGCAGGACTACCAGCGGGCCCTACCGGTCGCCGAGGCGCGCCGGCCGGAGGTCCTGGTGGCCCACGCGATGAACGGCCAGCCGCTGCCGCTCCAGCACGGCGCCCCGGCCCGGCTGGTGGTCCCGGGTTGGTACGGGATGGCGCACGTGAAGTGGCTGACGAGGATCACCGTCCTCGACGAGCCGTTCGCCGGGTTCCAGAACGCGGTCGCGTACCGCATCGCACAGGAACCCGGCGAGGACGGCGAGCCGGTCACCCGCATCCTGCCCCGTGCCCTGCTGCGGCCGCCGGGCTTCCCCGACTTCCAGAGCCGCACCCGGTTCGTCGACCGCGGCGTCCACGAGATCGTCGGGCGGGCCTGGTCGGGCCACGCTCCGATCGCCCGGGTCGAGATCAGCGCGGATGGCGGTTCGACCTGGGACGACGCCACCCTCGGGCCCGAGTCGGACCGCTACGCCTGGCGGCCGTGGCGCTGGACGTGGGACGTC
>DASRJM010000006.1:0-6063 GCA_035649475.1 Acidimicrobiales bacterium | reverse complement strand
CCGAGCCCGAGGAAGATGACGACGTCGCCGCCGCGCCGATGCCGGCGCCGGCGGCGCGGGCCGCGCCCCCCGGGCCGCCCGGGCTGGACGAGCCGACCGCCGAGCAGGAGGCGCTGTGGGCCTTCACCCGGCGGGTCAGCGCACTCCGGGAGGAGGGGGACCCCGGGTCCCGCCCCCGGCTGCCCGAGTGGCTGATCGGCGAGGCGCCGCCCCGCCCGCCCGAGCCCGACGACGACCTGTCGCCGACCCACCGGGCCGCGTCCCGGGGGGCGGTCGTGCTCGGCCTCGTGGCGCTGCTGGCCGTCGGGGTCCTCGTGCTCGTGATTCTGCGCTGGCCCGACGGCGGGGAGGCCGCCGGGACGATCGCCGGGGTCGACGGGGCGATCACCCGGTCGCTGCTCGCCGACCGGTTCCTGTCGGTCGCCACCTGGGTCGAGAACCTGGCCACCGTCATGGTGATCGGGGGCGTGACGTTCCGGCTGTACGTCAGCCGGCCGGTGATGAGCGGGCGGGGGACATCGGAGCGGCTGCTGTTCGCCGCGGCGCTGGCCGGCGTCGCCGCCTGCGTGGTGTCGTTCCCGCTGCGCGGGCTGGTGGTGTCGGGCGCGGGGGTCCGGTCGCTGTTCGATCCCGATGTCCTCGGCGTGGTGTTCACCAGCCGGTTCGGGGACGCGGCCTGCGTCCGGATCCTGGCGCTGGTCCTCTTCGCCCTCATCGTCGCCCGCCCGCCGAAGGGCTGGGGCCGGCGGGTGTTCGTCGTCGGGTCCCAGGGCAGCCTGGTCGGCTTCTGGTCGATCTCCCGGGTCACGCTGGAGCGGGTCGCCTGCGTGGTGGCCGGGCTGACCGCGCTGGCGTCGTTCACGTTCGTCGGGCACCCGCAGGCCAGCGAGCCCCGCGGTTTCCTGCTGGCCAGCCAGTCGCTGCACATCCTCGCCGCCTCCACCTGGTTCGGGGGCGGGGTGCTGCTGGCGATGGAGATCATCCACCAGCGCCGATCGGGCACCGCCCGGACCACGGCCGAGACCGTGGAGCGGTTCAGCACGCTGGCCGGGGTGTCGGTGGCACTTGTCACGATCAGCGGGATCGTGCTGGCCCACTCCCAACTGGCCGGCCTGTCGGCACTGTACGAGACGCCGTACGGCCGGGCGCTCGTGGCGAAGATCCTGTTCGTGGGGCTGGTGGCGTCGGTCGGCGGCTACAACCACTCGGTGCTGGTGCCGGCCATCGCCAAAGAGGACGACGACATCGCCTGGCGCCGCCTGGGCTGGACGTGCGCCGTCGAGGGGTCGCTGGTCGCGGCGGGGGTCCTGGTCATGACCGCCGCCATGACCAGCGGTGGGATCTAGCGGACGGGTCTGGGCGCCGGCCTCAGGCCCCGTACACCGGCATCGGCGCCGGGGCCTTGGCCAGCAGGTCGTCGACCACCGGACCCAGCTCGGCCGGGTCCCAGCGGGCACCCTTGTCGACACCGGGCCCGTGCTGCCAGCCGTCGGCGAGCGAGACCTTGCCGCCCTCGACCTCGAAAACCCGCCCGGTGACGTGCGCCGACTGCGACGACCCCAGCCACACGACCAGCGGGGCGACGTTGTCGGGCGCCATGGCGTCGAAGGCGGCGGCGTCGGTGGGCACCGCCATCGTGTCGGCGAACACGGTCTCGGTCATGCGGGTGCGGGCCGACGGGGCGATGGCGTTGGCGGTGACGCCGTAGCGGCCCAGCTCGGCCGCCTGGACCAGCGTGAGGGCGGCGATGCCGGCCTTGGCGGCGCTGTACACGGCCTGCCCGACCGACCCGGCCAGCCCTGCGCCCGACGAGGTGTTGACGATGCGGGCGTCGACCGCCTCCCCGGCCTTGGCCCGGGCCCGCCAGTGCTCGCCGGCGAACCGGGCGGTGGCGAGGTGACCCTTGAGGTGGACCCGGACGACGGCGTCGAACTCGTGCTCCTCGCACGACACGACCATCCGGTCCCGCACGACGCCGGCGTTGTTGACCAGCACGTCGAGTCGGCCGAAGGCATCGACCGCGGTCCCGACGAGGCGGCGCGCCCCGGCCCAATCGGCGACGTCCTCGCCGTCGACGACGGCCTCGCCGCCGGCCGCCACGATCTCGTCGACCACCTCCCGCGCGGGCGACGCCGACCCGCCGGTGCCGTCGAGCTCGGCCCCGATGTCGTTCACCACGACCTTGGCGCCCTGCCGGGCGAACTCCAGCGCATGCGCCCGCCCGATGCCCCGCCCGGCACCGGTCACGATGACGACCCGGCCGTCGCAGACTCCCATGCGGGCATGATGACACAATCTGACGGACCGTCAGCTTTCGCCGGCCGAGACAGAGGTGACGCATGCGCTACGGGGTGACGATGTTCGCCACCGACCAGTCGATCGGCGTGGTCGAGCTGGCGCGGGCGGTCGAGGAGCGGGGGCTGGGCTCGCTGTGGCTGCCCGAGCACACCCACATCCCCACCAGCCGGAAGACGCAATGGCCGGCCGGGCCGGGCGAGCTGCCGATGGAGTACAAGCGCAGCCTCGACCCGCTCGTCGCCCTGGCCGCGGCGGCGGCGGCCACCACCACGCTCCGGCTCGGGACCGGCATCCTGCTGGCCGCCCAGCGCGAGCCCATCGTCACCGCCAAGGCGGTCGCCTCCCTCGACCACGTCTCGGGCGGGCGGGTGGCGCTCGGGGTCGGGTTCGGGTGGAACGAGGACGAGATGAACGACCACGGGGTCAGGTATCGGGACCGGCGGGCCGTCGGCCGGGAGCACGTCCTGGCGATGCAGGTCCTGTGGCGGGAGGACGAGGCGAGCTTCGCCGGCGAGCGCGTGCGCTTCGGTCCCACCTGGTCGTGGCCCAAGCCCGCCCAGCGGGACCCGGCCGGCCGCACGCGGGTCCCCGTGCTCGTGGGCGGCGGCGCCGGACCCAGGGTGTTCGCGGCCGTGGCGGAGTACGGCGACGGTTGGATCCCGATCGGCGGGGCGGGCATGAGCGCCGCCCTCCCCCGGCTGCGGGAAACGGTGGAGGCCGCGGGACGCGACCCTGCCACCCTGGAGGTCGTGCCCTTCTACTCGCTGCCCGACCCCGGCAAGCTCGACCACTACGCCGCGCTCGGCGTGACCGAGACGGTGTTCGCCCTCCCCTCCGCGCCGCGGGACCGGGTCCTGCCCGTGCTGGACCGCTACGCCGAGCTGGTGGCCGGTCGGGACTGACCGACGCCGCCCGGTGCCCGACATCCACCTCGGCCTGGCCGCGTACCTCGTCGCGCTGGCGGCCGTGAGCGTCGGCGCCACGGTCCAGGGGACGCTGGGGTTCGGCGCCAACCTGCTCGCGGTCCCGGTCGTGGCGCTGCTCGAGCCGGCCGCGCTCCCCACCACGACTGCGGTCATCGTGTTCCCGCTGGCCGCCGGCATGACCGTGGCCGAGCACCACCACGTCGACTGGTGGGGCGTCACCTGGCTGCTGGTCGGTCGGCTCCCCGGGACCGTGATCGGGGTGGCGGTGGTGGCGTTGGTCGCGCCGTCGACGCTGTCGGTGCTCACCGGGCTGGCGGTGCTCGTGGCGGTGGCCGTCAGCGTCGCCCGCGCCACGGTGCCGGTGAACCGGGAGACCACGCTGGCCGCGGGCGTCGCCTCGGGCGCCATGGGCACGGCCACGTCGATCGGCGGGCCGCCGCTCGCCCTGCTCTACCAGCACCACGAGGGCCCGGTGCTGCGCTCGACGCTGGCGGTGGTCTTCGGTGTCGGCACGCTGATCTCGATCGCCGGCCTGGCGGTGGCCGGCGAGGTCCACGGCTGGCAGGTGCAGCTGGCCCTTGCGCTGGTGCCGGGCATCGGCGTGGGGCTGGTCGCCGGGCGGTTCCTCGCCCGCCGGCTCGACGCCCGGTGGCTGCGCCCGGCCGTCCTGGCCGTGGCCGCGGTCGCGGCCGTGCTGGCCATCGTCAACGGCCTGTGGTGACGAGCGCCGGTAGGGTGCGCGGCGTGACCGACCTCGCCATCGTCGCGCCCGCGTTCGTCGAGATGGCCCACGGCATCGTCTGGGCCAGCGTCGCCACCGTCGACCGGGAGGGTCGTCCCCGCACCCGCATCCTCCACCCGATCTGGGAGTGGGACGGCGAGGCCCTCACGGGCTGGATCGGGACGAGCCCCACCCCGGTCAAGCGCGCCCACCTGGAGCAGTCGCCGTTCGTGTCGGTGAACTACTGGACGACGAACAACGACACCTGCCTGGCCGAGTGCCGGGCCGAGTGGATCCTCGACGACGAGGGCCGCACCGCCGTATGGGAGCGGTTGCGCACCGCCCCGCCGCCCGTCGGCTTCGACCCGATCATCGTGCCGCCCTGGTACGAGGGGCCGACCGGGTCCGCGTTCGCCGCGCTGCGGCTCACCCCCTGGCGGCTGCGGGTCATGCCGGGAACGCTCATGCTGCAGGGTGAGGGCGAGCTGCTGAGCTGGCGGGAGGGCTGAGCGGCGGCCGGGGCCGACCCGTTCGGCGACTTCCGGGACCTGGCCGACCCCGGGCGCCGCCGGGAGGTCGAGCGCCGGGGCGATTTCTTCGTTGTCGAGGGCGTGCTGGCGCTGAAGGCGCTGGTGGCGTCCCCCTACCGCATCCGCACCGTGCTGGCCGCCGCCCGCCGGGCGGACGAGGCTCGGGCCCTGGTCGGCGACCGGGCGCCGGTGGCCGTGCGGTCCGACGCCGAGGTGGCGGACATCGCCGGCTTCGCCTTCCACCGGGGCGTTCTGGCCTCCGCCGACCGCCGGGCCCCGCCCGAGCCGGGGACGCTGCTGCGGGCCGGCGGCACCGTCGTCGTCACCGAGGGCCTGAACGACCACGAGAACCTCGGCGCCCTGTTCCGCAACGCCGCCGCCTTCGGGGCGGCCGCTGTGCTCCTCGACCCCACGACCGCCGACCCGTTGTACCGGCGCAGCGTCCGGGTGTCGCTGGGTCACGCGCTGCGGGTGCCCTGGTCCCGGACGGCCCCGCTGCCCGAGGGCCTCGGCCTGTTGCGGGACCACGGTTTCACGGTCGCGGCCCTCACGCCGGCGCCGTCCGCCGAGCCGCTGCGGTCGGTCGCCTGGCCCGAGCGGGTGGCGCTGGTCGTCGGGGCCGAGGGCCCGGGCCTGACCGAAGGGACGCTGGCCGCCGCCGACCGCCGGGTCCGCATCCCGCTGGCCCCGGGCGTCGACTCGCTCAACGTGGCGACCGCCGCCGCGGTGGTTCTGTACGCCAAGGGGGCACCATGGGGGGCATGACCGAGCGGAGCGAGGTCCAGAGACACAGTGGCCATGACGCCACGAAGTGGCGAGGCGGTCACCGGGGCGACCGGAGGGAGCACCAGTGACGGCCACCCACGAGGTCACCAACCAGCCGCCCCCGCTGGAGGGCTACGACGTGTTCGGGGCCGACGCCGCCCTGGTCGAGGCCGCCGACCGGGAGGGCGCGGGCTGGGCCGTCGACGACCTGTCCGCGCTGGGCCGCCTCGCCGGGATGCCGGAGGTCGTCGGCTGGGGCTTCGAGGCCAACCGCCACCCGCCCGAGCTGCGCACCCACGACCGCTACGGCCACCGGATCGACCGGGTCGACTACCACCCCGCCTACCACGAGCTGATGCAGGCGGCGATCGGCCACGGGCTGCACGCGGCCCCATGGGCGGTCGACCGGCCGGGCGCCCACGTGGCCCGGGCCGCGGGGTTCATCACCTGGAGCCAGGTCGAGGCCGGCCACGGCTGCCCGGTGTCGATGACCTATTCGGTCGTCCCCGCTCTGCGGCGGGCGCCGGACCTGGCGGAGGAGTGGGAGCCCCGGCTCGTGGCCCGGGCGTACGACCCTCGTGACGTCCCCGCCCGGGAGAAGGCCGGTGCCCTGGCCGGCATGGGCATGACCGAGAAGCAGGGTGGCTCGGACGTGCGGGCCAACACCACCCGGGCCGAGCCCGCCGGCGTCGGGGCCTGGCGGCTGACGGGCCACAAGTGGTTCTGCTCGGCGCCCATGTGCGACGTGTTCCTCATGCTGGCCCAGGCGCCGCAAGGCCTGTCGTGCTTCCTGGTGCCGCGCTGGCTGCCCTCCGGCGAGCGC
>DASRJM010000005.1:0-6855 GCA_035649475.1 Acidimicrobiales bacterium | reverse complement strand
GACCCCGCCCCCGGGCGCCCCGCCCGTGCGGGCGCCGGGCGACGAGGTCGCCGACCGGGTCCTCCAGGTGGCGCTCACCCTGCCGCTGGCGTTCCTCCCCGGGCTCGGCGTCGTGCTGCGCCTGCCGCTGTTGGTCGGCGGCTGGTTCGCCATCGGCTACCTGCTACGCCGGCACGCGGCCGCCCGCCCGGTGGCCTACCCGTGGTGGCGCTCGCCGGGGTGGGCGGGGACCGGCCGCCTGGTCCGCGCCGGCGCCGTGCTCGCGGGGCTGGTGGTGGCCGCTCTGGTCCTTGCGCCGCTGGCGGGCCGGGTGCAGGACGCCCTCGACGCTCAGGGCACGGTCGAGGACGCAGCCGAGGCCGGGGCACCGCCCGCGGACGTGGCCCGGGCCCGCGACGCCCGCGACGAGTCGGTCGACGCCGCCCGGGGCGAGCTGTGGCGTGTCCCGGCCGCGGCCGCGCTGGCCATCGCCGCCTGGGTGGGCTCGGCCCGCCTCCCGGCCTTGTTCAATTTCCCGGACCGGCGCCGGCGCAACGGCTGAGGTGACGCCCTCGGTGGCCGGGGTTCCCGGTCCCCCGACCGCGTTCGCCAGGCGCCGGCGGCTGACCGGGCGGCTGACCGGCGGGTATCAGCCGCCCGGCGCCAGACCGCGGCGCTCGGAGAGGAGCGGGGGCGCGGCCGGCCAAGGGGGAGGCAAGGCCGGCCGCGGCCCCGGACGCTCGCGGCTGGGGGACGCGTGCGTCGGTGTGACCACCCGAGCGACACGGGCGGGTGCATCGGTGCGCTCGGCTGGGTACCTCTCGCGCGGGGACAGCCGGCGGGAGGCGACGGCGCACAGACGGGTGGTCACATGCTCGGACGCTAAGCGGTCACCGGGTGACGTAGCGTCATACCAATAGGGTGATACGAGTCACACCGTTGTCGTGGCATCACCCCAGGGTGAGGCAGTCGAGATCGACCAGCGCAGACACCGAACGGTCGAGGATGACGTCGGTCAGCCGGGTGGACCGGTCGTCGAGGTCGAGGCCGGCGCCCGCCACCACGGGATAGGCGAACGTGAACAGGGTGGCCACCCGGTAGTCGCGCCACGCGACGTCCTCCGGGTAGTCGATGCCGCGGTCGGCCAGGCGCCCCCGGTAGTCGGCCAGCAGCGGCCGCTCGTGCTCGGCCCGGTCCTCCGGGCGGAGGCTCTGGCTGAGGAAGTAGGCCACGTCGCGGCACCCGCGCGACCGGTCGGCCAGCTGCCAGTCGCACAGGGTGACCCGCCCACCGGGGGCGAAGAAAATGTTGTCGAGCCGCACGTCGCCGTGGGACAGGGTGACCGGGTCGGCCGCCAACTGGGCGGCCAGGCCAGGGAGCAGCCTGGGGAACCGGTCGCCGACGTCCAGGACCCCGGCCGGCAGGTCGTCGCGGTGGCGGTCCCGGATGGCCGGCCAGGCGGCGGCGAACGCCCCCGCCAGCGCCCCGACGAAGTCGGCGTCGTCCACGCGGCGCAGCCAGCCGTGCGGCGCCAGCCCGGCCCCGGCCCAGTAGCCGGCGTGGTGGTCGGCGAGCGCACGGACGATCGCCGCGGCCCGGTCGGGCGGGCAGCCCTCGATCTGGTCGACCGTCTCGCAGGCCGTCATGTCCTCGAGCAGGAGGACGAAGTCCCCGGTCTCGTCGTCGATGGCAGCGTGGTGGCTGCCGATGGCGAGCGGCGTGTTCGCGCCCAGATGGCGGTAGAAGAGCACTTCGTTGCGGTACATGCCGAGCGCGAGGCCGACCTGGCGCGACCGCTCGCCGGGCGACGGCTGCTTCACGACGACGCTGGCCGGGGCGTCGCGGCCGTCGACCCAGGCGAGGTCGACGCGGTGCAGCGCGCCCAGCAGTCCGACGCCCTGACCGACCGGCTCGACGGCGACCCCCGCAACCGCGCCGCCGGGCGCCAGCGCCGCCGACAGCCATCCGGGGGTGAGGGCTTCCCCAGCCTTGGGGACCGATCCGTGATCGCGCCCGCCCCAACCGTCGTCAGCCACTGCTTCCGCCTCCCGCCGTGACCGCGCTCCGGCGCCTCGCCGCAGCGCTGCGAAGCACTCTTGTCCGGCCTGATGGCGGCGTCAAGCACGGGGGCGGCCCCGAGCGCCCCCGCGATTCCACCCGACGCGAGCGGTGCTCGCTCACCCGGGCGGGCGGCACGCTGTCGGGACCCGGCTGCCGAGGTGCCGATGCCCTACTACGAGTTCACGTTGGTCGGCGACGCCGATCCCGCCGCGGTCGAGCGCGCGACCGGGCTGCACTGCACTCCCGCCGGGCTCGGCGTGCGGGCCGACGGCGAGCTGGTCGACCGGGCCGCGCTCCACGGGATCATCGAACGCATGTACCGCCTGGGGCTCGATCTCATCTCCGTCGAACGGCGTTCGGCACGTCACGTACCGTGACACGTACGTAGACTTCGGCGAGACTCCCCTGCGGGGAAGCCGAAACAGCCGAGGAGGCGGGGAGTTGCCCGAGGCCGACAGCTCGACAGCGCGCCCGACGCCTTCGCGCCTGCCGGCCGCCCACCTGCCCGCCCACATCGTGCGGCGGCCCCGGCTGGCCGAGAAGCTCGAGGCGCCCGGGGCCCGGGTGGTCGTGGTGACCGGCCCGGCGGGCTCGGGCAAGACCGTCGCCGTGCGGGACTGGCTGCGCCGAGTCGAGGAGCCCGCGGCCTGGGTGTCGCTCGACGCCCGCCACGCCGACCCCGAGCACCTGCTGGAGTCGCTGCTCGACGCCCTCGACGACCTCGCCCCCGGGTTGACCGCCGCCATCCGCCGGGACGAGGACGACCACGGCGCCCGCCTGGCCATCAGCCGCGCCGCCGAGTACCTGGCCTCGTGGTCGCGGGCCACTCTGGTCCTCGACGACGTCCACGTCCTCGACCACAGCCCTGCCAGCGACGTGCTCGCCGCCCTCGTCGAGATCGTGGATTCCACCAGCCTGCGGGTCGTCCTGTGCAGCCGGTCCGACCCGCCGGTGCCGCTGCACCGCGTCCGCCTGGCCGGCGAGCTGGTCGAGCTGCGGGAGGCGGACCTGCGGTTCAACGCCGACGAAGCCGAGCAGTTCTTCGCCCGCTTCCCCCAGGTCGAGCTGGACGGCGACCAGGTGGCCAAGCTGGCCGAGCGCACCGAGGGCTGGGCCGCCGGCCTGCAGTTCGCCGCCCTGTCGCTGGCCGGGCGGCACGACGCCGCCGCCTTCGTCGACCGGTTCGCCGGCAGCGACCGCCACGTGGCCGACTTCCTGCTCGACGAGGTGCTCGACCGCCAGCCCGACCACGTGCGGGCGTTCCTGCTGGCGACGTCGGTGCTGGAGCGGCTGCGGGCCGACCTGTGCGAGCACGTCACAGGCCGGTTCGACGCCGCCGCCCTCCTCCGCCGGGTCGAGGCCGAGAACCTGTTCCTGGTGCCGCTGGACGACGAGCGGGCCTGGTTCCGCTACCACCACCTGTTCGGTCAGCTCCTGCGGCGCGAGCTGCGGGTCACGCGGCCCGACGTGGAGCGGCTGGGTCACGACCGGGCGGCGGCCTGGTTCCAGGCGCACGGCGAACCCGGCCCGGCGATCGATCACCTGCTGGAGGCCGGTCGCTACGACGAGGCGTTCGCCCTGCTGACCCGCGACCTCCGCGACTACCTGATCGCCGGCCGCCAGGAGACCGTCCGGGGCTGGCTGGACCGCTTCCCCCGCGAGTTCGTCGACCGGGACCCCGGCCACCAGCTCACGGTGGTCTTCGCGTACGCCCGCTCCGGGCGCGTCGACCAGGGCCAGAAGGTCGTCGACCGGGCCCGCGCCGCGGCCTCCCTGGAGGTCGAGTCCGTCGCCATCCACTTCGACGTGACCGAGTCGGCCATCGCTTCGGTCAACGGCGACCCGCACCGGGCGATTGCCATCGGCGACGCCGCCTGGGAGCGGCGGGACGAGGTCGACCTGTCCGCCATGTCGCCGGGCCTGGCGGCCGCCGCCCGCGAGCTGTGGGGCTACCTGCCCGTCGCCCTGGCCCGCGCCAACGCCCTGCTCGACGACCGGCAGGGCGTGCGCCGCTGGGCCCGGATCATGCGGCGCCAGGGCCCCCGCCTGCCCGGCGACCTCGTCGGTGTGCTGGGCGCCGAGGCCTGGGTCGAAGCCCGCCACGGTCGCCTGCGGGCCGCCGCAGAGCTGGGCGAGGAGGCGCTGGAGCTGGGCACCGAGCACGGCCGCGGCTCGCGGCGGGCGATGATCGGCGCCCGCACCGCCCTGGCGCTGGTCCATCGCGAGCGGGACGAGCTCGACCGGGCCATGGAGGTCCTGAAGCCGTACCTCGACAACGCCCTCATCGAGGGACACGTGGGCATCGCCACGGTGGGCGAGGCCGAGCTGGCCCGGGTCGAGTGCGCCCAAGGTCAGCCGGACGCCGCCCTGCGGCGCCTGCTCCGGGTCCGCAACGACCGGGCCGGGCGGGGGATGCCGCCGTTCGTCGGCACGGTGCTGGACCAGTCCGAGTGCCGGGTGCGCCTGCTGCTCGGCGACCTCGACCGGGCCCAGGACCTGATCGACGACCTCGACCCGGGTCCCGAGCGGTCGCTGCTGGAGGCCCGGCGCGCCCTCGTCGGCGGGTGCCCCGCCACGGTCGGCCCGCTACTCGTGCCGGTGGACGAGGACGGCAACCGCCGCCGCCATTTCGAGTCGGTGGCGCTGGCCGCCCGGGCCGCGGCGGCCGACGGCGACCTGGCCGGGGCCCGCCGGCTGCTCGGCGAGGTGGCGCCCGCGGCCCAGCGGGAGCAGGCCTGGCGCAGCTTCCTCGACGAGGGCTTCGACGTCCGGGAGTTGGTGACCGAGCCCGCGGTGGGCGCCGTTCGGGCCCGCGCCGCGTCCTCGGTGACGTTGGTCGACCCGCTGAGCGAGCGCGAGATGTCGGTCCTGCGCTACCTGCCGAGCCGGCTGTCGAACCGCGAGATCGGCGACGAGCTGTACGTCTCGCTCAACACCGTGAAGTCGCACCTGAAGACGATCTACCGCAAGCTCGACGTCGACCGGCGGGACGACGCGGTGCGGCGTGCCCGCCAGCTCGGCCTCCTCTGAGCCCGCCCGCCCGGTCGCCGGACCCGAATCGGGCTTCACCCGGGCGGGGTGTGCAGGGTTCACCCCCGCGAACGACACGATGGGCGCGTGCCCGACGTCGCCGAGATCACGCTCCGTTGCTGGGGTGCCCGTCGGCTGACCGCGGGCTTCTCGGGCTGGGAGGTCGAGGCGGACGGCCCGTTCACGATCCTGCGCCGGGTCGACGCCACGCCCGCCGACGTGCGAGCCGCGCTCGTCGAGGTCGCCGACCTGGGTCTCGAGCTCGAGTCCCTGCGCCGGCTCCAGCTCTCCTGAGCGGCAAGCGTCGACCCCGGGGTCGACCGGGCGCCGCCTGGAGACCACAGGCAGGCCATGGCAGGTCCATCGCCCGCACACTGGCGCCGGGCGACCCCGGCCGGCCGGTGGCCGTGCCGTCGTCATGGTGACGGGCGGCCACCTCGTGCCGGAGTCTCCGGTGGGCCAGGTGGTCCTGCGGACCCTGGCGGGACGACCGCGGCGGACCGTTGACCCCTAGTCGCGGCCCTTGCGGCGCTGCGCGTCCTTGGCGAGGCGGGAGAAGCGGCGCCCGTAGGCCCGCTGGAGGTGGGGCTGGGCCCGCCGCTCCGCCGCCTCGGCCTCCCGCTCCAGGGCCCGCCAACCCTCGAGACGCTCGGGCGCCAGCGCGCCCGCCACCACGGCGGCCGTGACGGCGCACCCCGGCTCGCCGCCGTGGGCGCAGTCGCCGAAGCGGCACGCCGCCGCCAGATCGTCGATGTCGTCGAACGTCGCGGCCACGGCGTCCCGGTCCGCCCACAGGCCGACGGCCCGCAGGCCGGGCGTGTCCACCAGGACGCCGCCGCCCGGCAGCGGGTGCGCCTCGCGGCTGGTGGTCGTGTGGCGGCCCTTGGCGTCGCCGGACCGCACCGCGCCGGTGGCCATCACTTCGGCCCCGAGCAGGGCGTTGGTGAGCGACGACTTGCCGGCGCCGGACTCGCCCACCAGCACGACCGTCCGGCCGGCCGCCAGCGCCCGGAGGTCCTCGAGGCCCGCGCCGGTGGTCGCGGACGTGGCGACGACGTCGAGCCCGGGGTGGGCGGCGGCCACGGCCTCGAGCACGGAGTCCGCGTCGCCGACCAGGTCGGCCTTGGTCAGCACCACCGCCGGCACGGCCCCGGCGTCCCAGGCCAGCGTGGCGACGCGGTCGACGCGGCCCGCCTTCACCGGGCGGTCGAGGCCGCACACGATCAGCACGGCGTCGACGTTCGCCGCCAGGGCCTGGGGCGTCTCCGACCCGGCCGAGCGGCGGGTGAGCAACGAGGTCCGGGGCAGGACCGCCACCGGGAGGTCGCCCACCACCGCCAGCCAGTCGCCGACCGCCGGGGCCGGGTCGAGCGGGCGGGCCAGCATCAGCGTGCGGGCACCCTCGGGGAGGGCCACCACCACGCCGGCGCCGTCGTGGCGCACGACCCGGCCGGGCACGAGGCCGGCGTCACCGCCCCCGCCGCCCTCGGCGGCTGCGGCGAGCAGGGCGGCCCACCGGTCGTTCCAGCCGAACGGCGCGAGGGAGTCGAAGGCCACGAGGTGCCGCACGGTAGCGGCGTCCCCACCCGGCGACCAACACATAGGCTCGGCCCGGATGGCCCGCCACGACCCGACCGACGAGCTCCGCCGCTTCGCGCTCGGCCTGCCGGAGGCCTGGGAGGACTTCCCGTGGGAGGAGTCGGTCGTCAAGGTGGGCAAGAAGATCTTCCTCTTCCTGGGCCACCCCGAGGACGCCGCGGTCGGCCTGTCGGTGAAGCTGCGCGA
>DASRJM010000004.1:0-6956 GCA_035649475.1 Acidimicrobiales bacterium | reverse complement strand
ACCCGGACCTCGGCGCCGAGCTGGAGGCCGTCGGGCTGGCCGTGCCGCCGGACCTCGGGCCCGAGGGCTACGCGCTGGCGGCGTTCCGCCAGGCCAACGGCCACGACCGGCTCGTGCTCGCCGGCACCGATGCCGCGGGCGCGTTCTACGCGGCCCAGACGCTGCGCCAGCTGGCCGGCGACGGCGCCGTGGCCGGCGTCGGCGTCCTCGACCGCCCGGCGATGCGGCACCGGGGCACGATCGAGGGCTTCTACGGCAGCCCGTGGACCACGGCCGAGCGGCTCGACCAGCTCGCCTTCTACGGGCGGTTCAAGCTCAACACCTACGTCTACGCCCCGAAGGACGACCCGTACCACCGCGACCAGTGGCGCGACCCGTATCCCCCCGACCGGCTGGCCGACCTGTCCACGCTGATCGACACGGCGGCGGCCAACCACGTGCGGTTCACGTTCGCGGTCTCGCCGGGCGTGTCCGTCTGCTACGGCGACCCCGCCGACCGGGCGGCGTTGGTGGCCAAGCTCGATGCGCTGTACGCCCAGGGGGTCCGGTCGTTCTCGATCGCCCTCGACGACATCGACCACACCCGCTGGAACTGCGAGAGCGACGCCGCGGTCTACGGCGCGCCGTCGACCGGGGCGGCGGCGTGGGCCCAGGTCGACCTGCTGAACGCGGTCCAGCGCGAGTTCATCGCCTCGCGGCCCGACGCGCGGCCGCTCCAGATGGTGCCCACCGAGTACCGGGGCACGAGCGACAGCGAGTACCGCCAGGTGCTGCGGGCGGGCCTCGACCCCGCCGTCGAGGTCATGTGGACGGGCCCCTACGTCGTGCCCGAGGCGATCACGGTGGCCCACGCCCAGGCCGCGCAGGCCACCTACGGCCGGCCGGTGTTCGTGTGGGACAACACGCCGGTCAACGACTTCCCCCGCACCGCCGGGCGGCTCATCCTCGCGCCGTACGCCCGGCGGGAGCCCGGGCTGTCGGCGCACGTCACCGGCGTCGTCCTCAACCCGATGAACCAGGCGTCGGCCAGCAAGGTCCAACTGGTGGGCGGGGCCGACTTCGCCTGGAACGACGCCGCCTACGACCCCGCGCGGGCCCAGCGCGCGGCCGCCGAGCACCTGGCCGGCGGCGACCCGGCCACGGTCGAGGCCCTGCTCGCCTTCTTCGACCTCGAGAACCTGGCGCCGACGTCGGCCCGCTCGACCGCCGTCGTGTCCCAGCCGCAGTCGCCGGCGCTCGCGGCCTCGCTCGACGCCTTCCGCTCGACCTGGCAGGGCGGCGACCGGGCGGGAGCGGTGGCCGGGCTCCGGCCCTACGCGGCCGTCGTGGCGGGGGCGCCCGCGCTCATCCGGGCCAACCTGGTCGACCCGGCGTTCGCGACGGACTGCGGGCCGTGGCTCGACGCCACCGCGCTGTGGGGCGGGGCACTGGTGGCCGCGCTCGACGGGCTCGACGCCCGCCTGGCCGGCGACGAGTCCACGGCCGGCGCCAAGCTCGCGGAGGCGTCCGCGCTGGTGGCGCAGGCCGAGGCGATCCACACGATTCCGGGCGAGACCCGCCCCCAGGGCCCGGTGCGCGTGGCCGACGGCGTGCTGGACGAGTTCCTGGCCGGGGCATCGGCGCTCCTGTGAGAGCACACTCGTAGCGTGGCAACCATGGACGCAGCCGCCATCACCGTGAGGGACCTGGTCAAGACCTTCGGGCACACCCGGGCGCTGGACGGGCTCGACCTGGATGTGGCGACCGGCGAGGTCCACGGGTTCCTGGGGCCCAACGGGTCGGGGAAGTCGACCACCATCCGGGTGCTGCTCGGGCTGCTGCGGGCCGACTCGGGCGAGACGGTCCTGCTGGGCGGCGACCCGTGGCGCGACGCGGTCGAGCTCCACCGGCGGCTGGCGTACGTGCCCGGCGACGTGAACCTGTGGCCCAACCTCACCGGCGGCGAGGTCATCGACCTGCTGGGGCGGCTGCGGGGCGGCCTGAACCGCGAGCGCCGCGAGCAGCTGCTGGAGCGCTTCGACCTCGACCCCCGCAAGAAGGCCCGCACCTACTCGAAGGGCAACCGCCAGAAGGTGGCGCTGGTGGCAGCGCTGGCGTCGGACGCCGAGCTGCTCATCCTCGACGAGCCGACCTCGGGCCTCGACCCGCTGATGGAGACGGTGTTCCAGGACACGGTCCGCGAGATCGTGGCCGACGGCCGGCGCACGATCCTGCTGTCGAGCCACATCCTGGCCGAGGTCGAGGCCCTGTGTGATCGGGTCAGCATCATCCGGACCGGCAGGACGGTCGAGAGCGGGACGCTGGCCGAGCTCCGCCACCTCACCCGCACCTCCGTCACCGTCGAGACCGACGACCCGCTCGACGGGCTGGCCGACATGCCCGGCGTCCACGACCCCAAGGTCGACGGCGCCCGGGCGTCGTTCGACGTCGAGACCGCCCAGCTCGACGACATCGTGCGGTTCCTGGCGACGAAGGGCGTGCGCAGCCTGGTCAGCCAGCCACCCACGCTGGAGGAGATGTTCCTCCGCCACTACGGCGACGAGCTGGCCAAGCTCGAGGGCGCCGCCGCGTACGACGACGGGCAAGGGGTCGAGCGATGACGTTCGCCGGCACCGGCAGTCTCGCCCGGTTCCTGCTGCGGCTCGACCGCATCCGGCTGGCGGTGTGGACCCTCGGCATCGTGTGGCTGGTCTGGGTCACCGCGGTCAGCGTGAAGGGCCTCTACCCCACCCGGGCCGACCTCGAGGCGGCGGCCCGGCCGATGTACGACAACGCCGCCGTCATCGCCCTCAACGGCCCGACCTACGGCATCGACACGATGGGCGGCCAGATCGTCTTCCAGGTCGGCAGCTTCGGCTACGTCGTCATGGCGCTCATGGGCATGTTCCTGGTCGGCCGGCACACCCGGGCCGACGAGGAGGCGGGTCGGACCGAGCTGGTGCGGGCCACGGTGCTCGGCCGCAACGCACCGGTGACCTCGGCACTGGTCGTGGCGATCGGCGCGGTGGCCGTGGTGGGCGCGCTCATCTCGCTCGTGATGTGGGCGCAGGACCTGCCGGTGGCGGGGTCGATCGCCTACGGCGCGGCGATGGCCGGCTTCGGCATCGTCTTCGCCTGCGTCACCGCGGTGACGGCGCAGGTCACCGAGCACAACCGCGCGTCCTACGGCATCGCGGGAGCGCTGCTGGGCGGCGCCTACATCGTGCGGGCGGTGGGCGACGTCGGCACCGGCACCCTGTCGTGGCTGTCGCCGATGGGCTGGGCCCAGTCCGTGCGCCCGTACGCGGACGAGCGCTGGTGGCCGCTCGGGCTGCTGGCGGCGGCGTCGGTCGCGCTCGTGGCGGTCGCGTACGCGCTGCTGTCCCGGCGGGACCTCGGCGGCGGGCTGGTGCCGCCCCGCCCCGGGCCGCCCGAGGCGTCGCCCTGGCTGGGCCGGCCGTGGGGGCTGGTGCTGCGGCTGCAGCGGGCCAGCCTGCTCGGCTGGACCGCGGGGCTGGTGGCGACCGGCGTGGCCTATGGATCGGTGGGCAAGGACGTGCGCGACCTTCTGGGCGACAACGCCGACCTCGAGGACCTGATCGCCCAGGGCGGGGGCAGTCTCACCGACTCGTTCTTCGCCACCTCGCTGCTGATGGTCGCCCTGATCGGTGCGGGGTTCTCGATCGCCTCGGTGCTGCGGCTGCGGGGCGAGGAGACCGGAGGCACGGCGGAGCAGCTGCTGGCCACCGCGATGTCCCGCTGGCGGTGGGTCGGCTCGCACCTGGCGATGGCGGCCGGCGGGACGGTGCTGATCCTGGCCGGCGCGGGGCTGGGCATGGGGCTGGCCTACGGCCTGTCGATCGACGACCTGAGCACGGTGCCTGAGCTGGTGGGGGCAGCGGTGGCGTTCGCGCCGGCGATCTGGGTGCTGGTCGGCGTGGGCGTGGCCCTGTACGGGCTCGCGCCCCGGGCGGTGGCCGTCCTGTGGGGGGTGCTGGCCCTGTGCTTCGTGATCGGGCTGCTGGGCGAGCTGCTCGACCTGCCCCAGTGGGTGATCGATCTGTCGCCGTTCCAGCACGTGCCCGCGATGCCGGCGGCGGGGTTCACCGCCCTGCCGCTCGTCGTGCTGACGCTGGTGGCGGCCGGGCTGGTGGGATTGGGGGTGGTGGGCTACGAGCGCCGCGACACGGGCTACTGAGAGCGCGGGCTAACGCGACCTCGGGCGGCGGAAGTCGCCGAGCAGCCGGAGCAGCGTGCGGACGCCGAAGCCGGTGCCGCCCTTGCGGGTCTCGCCGTCGTCCTCGTCGGCGTCGGCCGGGCCGGCGATGTCGAGATGGGCCCAGGCGATGCCGTCCTCGACGAATTCGCGGAGGAACACGCCGGCGATGAGGGCCCCGCCCCAGCGGGCGCTGGCGACGTTCTTCATGTCGGCGACCTCGGAATCGATCAGGCGACGCATGTCGTCCGGCAGCGGGAGCGGCCAGACGGGCTCGTCCGCGGCGTCGGCCGCTGCGCGGACCTGGTCGATGAACGCCTCGTCGTTGCCCATGAGGCCGGCCACCTTCATCCCGAGCGCCACCATGCAGGCGCCCGTGAGCGTGGCGAGGTCGACGATGGCGTCGGGCTCGTCCTCGCTGGCCAGCGACAGGGCGTCGGCCAGCACCAGGCGGCCCTCGGCGTCGGTGTTGAGCACCTCGACGGTCTTGCCGTTGCGGATGCGCAGCACGTCGCCCACCCGGGTGGCGTCGCCGCCGGGCATGTTGTCGGTGAGTGGCAGGTAGCCGCGGACCGACACCGGCGGCTGCACGGCGTCGAGGACCGAGAAGGTGGCGAGCACGGCGGCGGCGCCGGCCATGTCGCCCTTCATGCCGATCATCGAGTCGGCGGGCTTGAGGGAAAGTCCGCCCGAGTCGAACGTGATGCCCTTGCCGACCAACGCCACGGTGCCCCGCGACTTGGTGCCGGAGGGCGGATCCCAGGCCAGCTTGACGAACCGCGGCTCCTCCGACGAGCCCCGATTGACCCCGAGCAGGCCGCCCAGCTTCTCGTCGGTGACGGCGTCGAGGTCGAGGACCTCGATGTCGAAGTGGCGGAGGGCCGCCAGCTCCTCGGCCCGGGTGGCGAACGCGGTCGGCGTCAGCGACCCGCCCGGCTGGTTGACCAGGTCGCGGGCCAGGCACACGGCCTCGGCCACCGCCCGGCCCCGCTCCAATGAGCCCTGCACCCGCTTGCCGCCCTTGCCGACCACCGTGAGCGACTCGACGTGGTGGGGCTCGGGGTCAGACTTCAGCGCGGTGTAGCGGTAGGCGCCCAGCACCACGCCCTCGCTGACGGCCTGGGCCACCGCCGGCCGGTCGAGGTGCTCGGGCACGGTGTCGAGCAGGTCCAGCACCAGGTGGGCTTGGCGGGTCGTGGCCCGGGCAAGTGCGGCGGCCGCCTTGCGGTAGGTCCCCACCGTGGCCTCGGCCTCGGGCCCGAGGCCCAGCGCCACGACGACGTGGCCCGACTCGCCCGGCACGACGCACGACTGGCCCGGCTTGGCCGTGAACCCCTGGGTGGCCAGGAACCCGGGGTCGAGCCCGGCGGGCACCTCCCCCGCCGCCAGCCGGTCGGAGAACACGCCGACGCCGCTGGCGTCGATCGCCCCTCCCCCGGGTCGCTCGGCGGTTCTGGTGAGCTCGATGGCGATCGACATGCGCCCCAGGCTAGGGGCGCTCGCCCGCGTCGTTGCCGCCGACGTCCCGGGTCAGCAGGTGCTCGCCCTCGACCCACCGGGCCTGGACCCACAGGAGCGACGACAGCCTGTTGAGGTACGGCACCACCAGCGAGTCGGGGGCAGCGGCAGCCACCGCCTCCCGTTCGGCGCGCCGGACCACCGTGCGGGCCAGGTCGAGGTGTGCCGCCAGCGGTGTCTGGCCCGGCACCACGAACTGCGCAGGCGGCTCGAAACGGGACCCCAGCTCGTCGACGAGCGCCTCCAGGCCGGCCAGCATCTCGGGCGACACCCGGGTCTGGCCGTCGGTGAGCTTGTGCCGGTTCTCCGGCAGCGTCGCGAGCTCGGCCATCAGCACCCACAGGTCCCGGCACACCTGGGTCAGCGCCCGGTCGAGGTCGCTCCCCCGCTCAGTGCCCGACCGGCCCAGGCCGATCACGGCCTGGGCCTCGTCGACCGCACCCGTGGCCCGGGTCGGCGGCGAATCCTTGGGCACGCGGCCGCCGTACAGCAGGCCGGTGGTGCCGTCGTCTCCCTTGCCGGTGTAGAGCCTGGTCACGCCTCGGACCGTAGCTGGAGCATCACCCCGGCCCGGGCCAGCGTGACACGCAGGTTGTCCTCCCGGACCACCGACCGGGCCGCGTCGAGGGTCAGCCAGCGCAGGCTGGCCGTGGCCGACTCCGGGACCACCTCGTCTGGGTGCTCCGTCGTGAACAGGTAGCGCAGGTCCGCGTGCTCGTGGGCCGGCTCACCCTTGCCGGCGGGGACCGGGACGACCACGACGTGCACGAGACGGTCGGCCTCGCGGTCGGGGAAGCGGGCGAGGTCGTCCAGCCCGGTCTCCTCGGTGGCCTCACGGAGCGCGATGGCGACGGGGTCGTCCTCGCCCGGGTCGGCGTGGCCGCCGACCTGAAGCCAGCTGCCCATCCGCTCGTGCCAGCGCAGCAGTACCCGGCCGGTCGGCGGGTGCAGGACGAGGGCAGAGGCGGTGACGTGCATCGGCAGGTCGCGGCTCCAGGGGTCGGTGCCGTCGCGGTCCAACAGGGCCCGGATGCGCGCGACGTCGGTCTCCTCCTGCGGCGAGATCGGCCGGTGGCCGTCGAGCGCCGCCACCAGCGCGGCCTGGTCCGCCACGGCTCAGTACCCGGCCTCGGGGTCGAGCGGGCCCAGCAGCGGCTCGCCCGCGGTCCAGCGGCGGATGTTGTCGGTGACCCGGGCCGACAGCAGCGGGATCGCCATCTCCGGCGTGTTGGCGGTGTGGGGG
>DASRJM010000003.1:0-12793 GCA_035649475.1 Acidimicrobiales bacterium | reverse complement strand
CGCGAACAGGCCCAGCAGGACCCCGCCCACGATGGCGCCGACGTCGCCGCCGAGGAAGAGCCCGACCAGGACGCCGAAGACGGTGACCGCGACGCCCTGGACCACCCCGGCAACTCCGTGTGCGCTCATCAGCGGCTCATCACGACGTGGGTGGCGGACGGGGTGGCGACGTGCCATGCGCGCCCAGTGTGGCAGCGGGTCAGCGCAGGCTGAACCCCCCATCGACGACCACGACCTGCCCGGTCATGTAGGGCGCGGCGGCGACGTCGACGATCGCCCCGGCGATGTCGTCGGGCTCGCCCGAGCGGGCGAGCGGGGCGCGCTCGGACATGGCGTCGTGCACCGGGCCCCAGTCGGCGGTCCACGGCGTGCGCACGAGGCCGGGGGCGACGGCGTTGACCCGGACCTCGGGCCCCGTGACGTTCCCCAGTAGAGCGGTGAGGTGGTTGAGCGCGGCCTTCGACACCGCGTAGGGCACCGAGCTGCCGGTCGGCCGCACGCCCGCCACCGAGGTGACGTTGACGACGCTGGCGTCGCCGGCCGCCTTCAGGTGGGGCAGCGCCAGGCGGATCAGGCGGAACGGGCCGATCACGTTGACCTCCAGGATCCGGCGGAACACGTCGTCGGTGACCGCGTCGAGGTCGTGATGCGGGATGACCCGCGTGACGCCCGCGTTGTTCACGAGCACGTCGAGGCGGCCGAACCGCTCGACGGCGGCGCCCACCAGCGCGGCGCAGGCGTCGCCGTCGGACACGTCGGCCTGCACGTAGTGGCCGCTGGCCAGCGAGGCGGCCACCTTCTCGCCCGCCTCCACCGAGGACGACGAGTTGACGACCACGTGCGCACCCTCGGCGTCGAACGCCCGGGCCGTGGCCTCACCGATGCCGCTGGAGGACCCGGTGACGAGCACCACCCGGCCCGCGAACCTGCCGTCCCTGTTCCCCACGGCCGTCATCCTGGCACGCCCGCTGACGGGTCGAGGGCCGGCGCGTACCCGGCGGCCAGCACGTCGACGGTGCACGCGGGCGTGAGCACGACGGCGTCGCCCCGGCCCGGCCGGTCGGCCGGCTCGCCGTAGCCCGCGGGCGACCACGGCACGAGCCGGTCGGCGAGGACCAGGGCGGGCGTGCCGTCGTCGCCCCGGCCCGCAGCGACGAACGCCCCGGCCGGCAGCCCGTTCCAGGGCCGCCGGTGGACGCGCTGGGCCCGGCCGTCGCGGCGGTCGGCGTGCATGCGGACGTCCATCGCGTCGGCCCGGGTGCGCTCGCCGTGCGCCGCCTCCCAGCCGTCGAGCCACCGCACGTAGTCGGCGTGCCGGCACAGCGCGCACGGCCGGTGCCCGGCGGCGAGGGCGACGGCCTCGTCCCAGAAGAACAGCGGCGTCCATCGGCCCGGCTCCCACATCGGCGCCCGCCAGTCCTTGTACGCCAGCACGCAGGTGATCCAGCGGCGCACCTGCCACGGTCGGGCGATCTCTCGCGGCCGGCGGTGCAGGCAGCCCCGGTTGCCCATGAACAGGCCCCGCTGCTCGATGGCCACGATGTCCCCGGTGGGGGTGACGCGGTTGGGCGCCGGCATCCACCCAGCGTGCCGGACCTTGACCTCAAGTTAACTTGATCTCTTAGGGTCGTCCTCATGGAGACCATCACCCCCACCACAGACACCCCGACAACGACCCCCGCCACGGATAAGCGCGCTGCCCGCCTCGGCTGGTGGCAGGCCTCGGGGCTCGCCCTCGTGGCGGCCATCGCCGTCAACCTCGTGATCCTGGCCATCGGCGCCGCGGCCGACGCCTCCTTCGTCGTCGTCGACAACGGCGACCCCGCCGACGTGACGGCGCTGGTCGTCGTCGCCGCCACCGCCATCCCGCTCGTGGCCGGGTTCCTCGTCGCCGCACTTCTCGCCCGGTGGCGGCCCCGGTGGGTCCGGCCGCTGGCGCTGGTCGCCGCGGCGTTCGCCGTCGTGTCGATCGCCGGGCCTTTCGTCGCCGACACCGACACGGGCACCGCCGCCTCCCTCGCCGTCATGCACCTGGTCGTCGGCGCCGCCTACCTGGGAGGCACCGAGGCGGCCCGGGCCCGGGCGTGACAGGCTCGGTCGCCATGCGTGCCGTGATCGCCCGCCGGCCCGGACCCCCCGACGTCCTCGAGCCCGTCGAGGTGGCGGACCCCGCGCCCGGCCCCGGGCAGGTCGTGGTGGACGTCAGGTTCGCCGCCATCACGTTCGTCGACACCCAGATGCGGTCGGGCGCCTTCCCCCGCATCCGGCCCGAGGACTTCCCCCTGGTCCTCGGCAACGGCGTGACCGGCACCGTGGCGGCCGTGGGCGAGGGCGTCGACTCCGGCTGGCTCGGCACCGACGTTGTCACGGCCACCGGTGGGCGGGGTGGCTACGCCTCCCGGGCCGTGGCGTCGGCGAGCGACCTCCACCGGATCCCGGCCGGGCTCGACCCCCGGGACGCGGTGGCCCTGCTCGCCGACGGCAGGACCGCCCTCGGCCTGGCCCGGGCCGCGGGCGTCGGCGCAAGGGACGTCGTGGCGATCACCGCGGCGGGCGGTGGCGTGGGCAGCCTGCTCGTGCAGCTCGCCCACCGGGCCGGCGCCACCGTCGTCGCCCTGGCGGGTGACGCCGCCAAGCGGGACCTGGCGCTCGGGCTCGGGGCGGACGCGGCCATCGACTACAGGGAACCGGGCTGGCCGGAGCGCCTGGCCGCCGCCGCGCCCGGCGGGCTCGACGTCGCCTTCGACGGTGTCGGCGGCGACGTCAGCGCCCCTCTCGTGGCCGCCCTCGGCCGCGGCGGCCGTTACCTCCCGCACGGCGGGTCCAGCGGCCGCTGGGCCGGGATCGGCGACGACGAGGCGGCCGAGCGGGGTCTCACGGTCATCCCGCTGACGGCGATCGGGGCCGGCGAGGCCGAGTTCTACGGCCTCACCGAGGACGCCCTGACCGAGGGCGCTGCGGGCCGGCTGCGGCCGACGATCGGCCAGACCTGGCCGCTGGACGAGGTCGCGGCGGCCCACGCCGCCATCGAGGCACGGTCGACGCTCGGCAAGACGCTGCTGGAGATGTGACCGTCAGGTCGCGGGGTGGCCGATGGACACCTCGCCCTGGCCGCGGCGCACGCCGTCCGTGAAGGCGGTGAGCAGCCGGTACACGTCGTCGGCCGACCCGGGGGCGAGCGCCGCATCGGCGTCCCCGCCGTTGCGGTTGCGGGACATGCCGTGGACCTCGGTCACCGGCGGCTGTGCCCCCGGCGCCCGGCGGGTCAGCGGCGGCGCGTCGGGATCGGACCGCACCACCCGGGGCGCCACCACCCGCGACGCCAGGTCGACGGTCGCGACCGCGGCCGCCGGGCGGATCGGCTCGTAGACCGGCGGCGTCACCGACTCGGGACGGGTGGGCAGGGTCGTGAGGGACGGCAGCGGCGGCAGCGGCGGCAGCGGGGCCGGGGTCGGCGGCCCGGACGGCTCGGGCACCGGCTCGGGCAGCGCCACCGGCGCGTGCCCGTCGCGCACCGGCGGGCGGTACCCGGACACGGGGCCGGCGGCCTCGCCCGTCACCAGCGACGGCGGCAGCGCCACGGCCGCGGTCACGCCGGCGCACGGCGTCGCGTGCAGCCGCACGGTGATCCCGTGGCGGCGGGCCAGGTTGCCGGCCACGTAGTGGCCCAGGTAGCGGGACGGGGCGATCGTGCTGGGCGCCCCGAACTCCAGCCGGTCGTTGGCCGCCGCCATCTCGTCCTCGTCCATGCCGATGCCGTCGTCGATGACCAGCAGCAGGTAGCCGCCGCCGCGGGTCCGGCCGTTCACCTCGACGGTGCGGTCGGGCGGCGAGTACTGGATGGCGTTGTCGATCAGCTCGGCCAGCAGGTGGGCCAGGTCCGACGCCACCGACCCGACGACGGAGGCCCCGTCCATCGTCGTGATGATCACCCGGCGGAAGTCCTCGACCTCGCCGACCGAGGCCCGCACCACGTCCGTGAGGCTGACGGGACCGCTCCACTTGCGGGCGCCTTCGACCCCCGCCAGCACCAGCAGCGACTCGGCGTTGCGCCGCATGCGGGTGGCGTGGTGGTCGAGCTTGAACAGGTTCTCCAGCGCGGTCGTGCGGGTCTCGTTGCGCTCCAGCTCGGTGATGAAGTCGAGCTGGCGGGCGATGAGGTTCTGGTTGCGGCGGGCGAGGTTGACGAAGGCGTCAGCCACGTTGCGCCGCAGCATGGCCTGGTCGACGGCGAGGTCGAGGGCCGCGTTCTGCACCGTGTTCAGCGTCTCGGCCACGTCGGCCACCTCGTCCCGCGACCTCACGGCCACCGGTGGGAGGTCCGGCACCTGGACGTCGTCGACGACCGGCGCCTCCAGCACCTTGCGGACGGCGTCGGGGAGGTGGCGCTCCGCCATCGCGATCGACTGGCGGGTGAGGTCCTTGAGCGGTCCCACGATCGAGCGGGACACGGCCAGGATGGCGACGATGGCGGCCGCCACCACCAGCGCCGCCGCCGCGATGTACCAGCGGCTCCGGGCGGCGGCGACGTCGTTGAGGTGGTCGGCCCGGGCCTGGAGGATCTCCGACACGTCGGTGAGGAAGCCGTAGTAGCTCTCGTCGTCCTCCAGCGAGATGCCGGTCAGCATCTCCTGGATGTCGACGGTGCCGGTCTCGACGATGCGGGGGCCCATCTCGAGGACGCCGGTGGCCGCGCTCTCGACCTCCAGCTCGTCGCCGGCCTGCTCGTAGGGCCCGCGGGCGAAGTCGAGGATGGCGTAGTGGTTGTTGAGGGCGGCGGTGATCGCCATCGACGCGTCGGCGATCTCGGCGGGGTCGGAGAGCCGGCGGTCGCCGGTGACGGCGCCCAGCAGCCCGAGCCGGACGAACTTGGCGACGTGGTCGATCTCCCGGGACGACATGTCGATCAGCTGGACGCCCCGGCGCAGCTCGTGGTCCTCGACCTCGGTGACCAGCTCGCTGTTGCGGTCGGCCAACGCGGTGACCAGGTCCGAGTAGCCGAGGAACGCGTCCTCGGCCACCTGGTTGAACTGCGTGTAGATGCGGGGCCCGGTGTAGGCGTCGACACTGCCCCGCAGCCCGGTGAGGCGGTCGAGCTCGGCGAGCGCGGGAGAGTAGATGCGGGCGACGTCCTCGCCCTTGGCGGCGACCTCGAGTGCGAACGCGCTGCGGGCGGCGTCGGTCGCGGCCCGAGCCTCGTCCAGGCTGTCGACCGGCAACGCGACGAAGTCCTGGGCGCCGAGGAGCCACAGGGCGCTGAAGTTGCGCTCGTGCTGGAGGGCGTTGATCAGGCCGGACGGCCCGATGGACGCGGTGGCGAGGTCGGTCTGCCTGCGCACCTTGGCGGCCGCGTCGAGGCTCCGCATCACCTCGAGGCCCGCCACAACCGACAACGCCACCAGCGGGACGGCGAGTGCGGCCGCCAGCTTGGTCTTGATCGAGACTCGTCGCGGACCCATGGTCCCCATCACCTCCCCCTTCCCCGTCCCGCCGGGGCCGGAAGCTGCCGGGCTCGCGCGCTGACGCCCTTGTCAGTCGACGGATGCGGTTCCCCTCCTGCCGCGAGGGCCGCTCCTCCCGTACGACCCCCAATTGTTCGACCCGTCAGTACGTCGCGGTGTCGTGCCCCCGTTGTGCGATTGAGTTTCGGTTAACACTCGGGTCGCGTCAAGACCACGGGCGCTCAGAGTGAGTTGCGATCACGTTCCGAATTGATTGCAGTACAACCGCAACCGGAAACGGTCACGCAACGGATTCGACCGGCTCCTCCGCGGGCTCGTCGTCGAACTGGGTCCGGTAGAGCTGCGCGTAGCGCCCGCCGGCGGCCAGCAGCTCGGCGTGGGTACCCCGCTCGACCACCCGGCCCGCCTCGATCACGAGGATGGCGTCGGCCTCCCGGATCGTGGACAGCCGGTGGGCGATCACGATGGCGGTCCGTCCGACCAGGGCGTCCGCCAGCGCCGCCTGGACCTCCGCCTCCGACGTGGAGTCGAGGTGGGCGGTCGCCTCGTCGAGGATGACGACCCGGGGCCGGGCCAACAGCAGGCGGGCGATGGTCAAGCGCTGGCGCTCGCCGCCCGAGAACCGGTAACCGCGCTCGCCCACCACGGTGTCGAGGCCGTCGGGCAGCGACTCGATCAGCGGCGCCAGCCGGGCCGTGCGCAGCGCGGCCCACAGCTCGCCGTCGGCGGCCTCGGGACGGGCGAAGCGCAGGTTCTCCCGGACGGTGTCGTGGAACAGGTGGCCGTCCTGGGTGACGAGGCCGAGCGTGGCGCGGATGGCGTCGAACGTCAGGTCCCGGACGTCCACCCCGCCGAGCCGCACGGCGCCCTGGTCGACGTCGTAGAGGCGCGGCGCCAGCGCGGCGATGGTCGACTTTCCGCTGCCGGACGTGCCCACCAGCGCCACCATCCGGCCCGGCTCCACGCGGAACGACACGTCGTGGAGCACCTCGGTCCCGCCCCTCGCGTCGAGCGTGGCCACCTCCTCCAGCGACGCCAGCGACACCCGCTCGGCGGCGGGGTAGGCGAAGCGGACGCCGTCGAACTCGACGGACACAGGCCCCTCGGGAACCTCACGGGCGTCAGCCTTCTGCGTGATCAGCGGGGGCAGGTCGAGCACCTCGAACACCCGCTCGAAGCTGACGATGGCGGTCATGGCATCGACCCGCGCGCTGGCCAGCGCGGTCAGCGGGGCGTAGAGCTGGGTGAGCAGCAGCGCCAGGGTGACGACGGTGCCAGGCTCGAGGCTGCCGCGGATGGCCAGCCACCCGCCGAGCCCGTACACGAGCGCCAGCGCCAGGGCGGACACCAGCGCCAGCGCGGTGAGGAACACGTACTGCCCCATGGCCGTGCGCACCCCGATCTCGGCGACGCGCTCGGCTCGGGCGCCGAACTCGGCCTCCTCGCGGGCGGGGCGGCCGAACAGCTTGACCAGCGTGGCGCCCGGTGCCGAGAACCGCTCGGTCATCTGCGTGGTCATGGTGGCGTTGTGGTCGGCGGCCTCGCGCTCGAGGTGGGCGAGGCGGGCGCCCATGCGGCGGGCCGGGATCACGAACACCGGCAGGAGCAGCAGGGCCAGCAGCGTTATCTGCCACGACAGGCCGATCATCACGGCAAGGGTCAGGACCAGCGTGATGAGGTTGCTCACCACCCCCGACAGCGTCCAGGTGAACGCCCGCTGGGCGCCGATGACGTCGTTGTTGAGCCGGCTGACGAGCGCACCGGTGCGGGTGCGGGTGAAGAACGCGACCGGCATGCGTTGCACGTGCGAGAACACGGCGCGGCGCAGGTCGAGGATCAGGCCCTCGCCGATGCGGGCCGACTGCCAGCGCTCGGCGATGCCGACCACCGCGTCGAGCAGAGCGATGGCGGCGATGACCAGGGCCAGGGCGATGACCCGGGCCTCGCTGCGGCCGTCGACGATCTCGTCGACCACCCGGCCGGCGAGGACGGGGGTGGCCACGGCCAGCAGGGCGGCGACGACGCTGAGGAGGAGGTAGACGCCGAGGGCGCGGCGGTGGGGGCGGGCGAAGTCCCAGATGCGCCGCAGGGTGGCCCGGTCGAACGCCCGCCGCGGCTGCTGGCCCTGCATGGCGCTCTCCAGCGCCATCCAGTGGCTGAAGTCCATCTGCATGGCGCCAGCATCACAGTTCAACCTCGCTTGAGGTCAAGCGGGTTGAGGGTGGGCCGAGGTCATGGCGTCAGGCGGCGCACGTCCCGGGGGAACAGGGTCACCTCCCGCACGTTGGCGGCCCCGGTCAACCGGGCCACCCACCGCTCCAGGCCGATGGCGAACCCGCCGTGCGGGGGCATCCCGTAGCGGAACGCGTCGAGGTAGCCGGCCAGCGGCGCCGTGTCCCGGCCGGCGAGCGCGGCCTCGTAGTCCTCGGCCCGGTGCAGGCGCTGGCCGCCGGTGACCAGCTCGACGCCCCGGAACAGCAGGTCGAAGCTGTTGGTGAAGCCCGGCCGGGCGGGATCCGGATGCGTGTAGAACGGGCGCTTGGCCTGCGGGTAGCCGGTCACGAACACCAGGTCCGAGCCGTGCTCGCGGCTCGCCCAGTCGCCGATCCAGCGCTCGTGGGCCGGTGCCAGGTCCGGTTCGCCGACCACCGCCACGCCCGTGGCGGCCTCGATCATCCGCTGGGCGGCGGTGAAGTCGACCCGGGGGATCTGGGCGGGGACATCGGGCAGGGCCAGGCCCAGTAGCTCGACCGCGGCCGCCGCCCGGTCCGCCACCGCGGCCACCATGCCGGCGAGCGTGTCCCGGAGGACCGCCATCACGTCGGTGTGATCCCCGACGAAGCCCAGCTCCACGTCGAGCGACGTGTACTCGGCCAGATGGCGGGCGGTGTCGTGGGGCTCGGCCCGGAACACCGGGCCCACCTCGTACACCCGCTCGAGGGCACCCACCATCACCTGCTTGTAGAACTGCGGGCTCTGCGCCAGGTAGGCGGGGGCGCCGAAGTAGTCGACGCCGAACACGTCGGCGCCCGTCTCCGTGGCCGAGGCCACCAGCTTGGGCGTGTGGACCTCGGTGAAGCCGCGCGCGTCGAGCGTCGCCCGGAACCCGGCCACCGAGGCGGCGGCGATCCGGGCCACGGCCCGCCGGCGCGGGTGGCGCAGCGCCCCGGCCGCGTGGTCGAGCAGCGTCGGCAGCTGGGCGTTCAGCTCGGGGCGGCGCAGCTCGAACGGCATCGTCGCCGTCGGCGTGGACAGGACCCGGACCTCCGGGTCGTGCAGCTCCAGCCCGCCCGGGGCCTGGTCCGTCAGGGTGACGGTGCCCTCCACGTCGACGACGGTCTCGGGCGGCAGGTCGGCGAGGCGGGCCCGCAGGCCCTCGTCCTCGGCCACGACCTGCACGATGCCGGCGGCGTCGCGGATCAGCACGAACGCCACGCGGGCCAGCTGGCGCTGGTGGTGCAGCCACCCGGCGACGCGGACCCGCCGGCCGGGGTGGCCCGCCAGGTCCGCGGTGAAGGTGCGCTCCATGGCCGGGGCAGGGTACGTGTCAGCCCATGATCTCGACCGACGATTTGCTGTGGTACGTCGACCAGGCGCTCAACGGGATGGTGGCGGTCGTGACCGACCTCGGCGACGACCTCGCCAACCGGCGCCCGGACCTGCCGGGCGCCAACTCGCCCTACGCCATCCTGTTCCACTGCCTGGGCGTGATGGGCTGGTGGGGCGGCGAGGTCATCGCGGGCCGGCCGGTCGAGCGCGACCGCGACGCCGAGTTCCGGGCCTCTGGCCCTGTGGCCGAGCTGGCCGGACGGGCCGCAGCCGCCCGCCGGCAGCTGGCGGAGGACCTGACCACGCTGTCCCCGCCGGATCCGCCCCGCGGCGAGGTCGATCCGGAGGACGCCGCCACGCCGCTGGGCCGCACCCAGGGCGGCGTCGCCCTCCACATCTACGAGGAGCTCGCCCAGCACTACGGCCAGATGCAGCTGACCCGGGACGTGCTGCTGGCGACGACGATGCGCTCCGCTTGATCGCGGACGTCACGGACCTGTCGGCCCGTTGGATCATCCGGTCGCGTACCGGCCATGGTGTCGCTGGCTGACGGCGTGGGACTGCTGGCTACCGCGGGAGGTGCTTCGCCCAGCGGAGCATCGACGTGAACCGCTTGGCGTAGCCGGCGGCGTCGTCGCCCGGGTCGGTCAGCCGCTCGGCCAGCTTGGACCGCACCGCGATCGTCTGGGGCTCGGAGTACTTGAGCAGGCCCTCGCGGCCGTGGCGACGGCCGAGGCCCGACGCCTTCATCCCGCCCATGGGGGCGTCGAGGCTGGCCCAGGCCGAGGCGTAGCTGTCGTTGACGTTGACGGTCCCGGCCTGGAGGCGCCGGGCGATGGCCCGGCCCCGGCCTGTGTCGCCGCAGTAGACGCTGGCGTTGAGGCCGTACTCGGTGTCGTTGGCCCGGGCGACCGCCTCGTCGTCGGACGCCACGGGATACACGGCCACGACCGGGCCGAACGTCTCCTCCCGGTACAGGTCCATGTCCGGGGTGACGCCGGCCAGCACCGTGGGCTCGTAGAACAGCGGCCCGATGTCCGGCCGGTGCCGGCCGCCGGCCACCAGCGTGGCGCCCTTGTCGAGGGCGTCGTGAACGTGGGCCGTCACCTTGTCGAGCTGGTCCTGGGAGGCGAGGGCGCCGACTTCGGGCCCGTAGGCCTGCTCGGCCCCCAGCCGCAACGCCTTCGTGCGCTCGCCGAAGGCGTCGAGGAAGCGGTCGGCCAGCGGCTGGTCGACATAGATCCGCTCGATCGAGATGCACAGCTGTCCGGTGTTGGCGAACGACCCGGCGACGGCGCCGTCCACGGCCCGCTCGAGCTCGGCGTCGCCGGTGATCACCATGGCGTTCTTGCCGCCCAGCTCGGCGGACACGCCGATGAGCTGCTCGCCGGCCTGGCGGGCGACGGTCCGGCCGGTGGCCGTGGAGCCGGTGAACATCATGTAGTCGGACGCCTCGATGATGGCGGTGCCGACCGTGCGGCCCGGTCCGGTCACGACCTGGACCAGGCCCGCGGGCAGGCCGGCCTCCTCCAGCAGCTCGAAGGCGCGGAGGGCGGTGAACGGCGTCTGCGAGTCGGGCTTGATGACCACGCCGTTGCCCGCCACCAGGGCGGCAATGGCATCGGACGTGGCCAGGACCAGCGGGTAGTTCCACGGTGAGATGACGCCGATCACGCCCTTGGGGACGTGGTGCACCCGGGTCGAGATGAGGCCGGGTAGCGCGCTCAGCCGTCGCTGGGGACGCAGCGCCCGAGGCGCGAGGCGGGCGTAGTACCGGGCGGTGACCGCCTGGTCCATGATCTCCTCGAACGCCCACACCCGGGCCTTGCCGTTCTCGGCCTGGATGAGGTCGAGCAGCTCGTCCTGGTGGTCGAGGACCAGGTCGTGGTAGCGGAGCAGGACCGCGGCCCGCTCCTTCACCGGCGTCGTGGCCCAGCGGCGCTGGACCTCCCGGGAACGGGAGAACGCGTTGGCCACGTCCTCCGCGGTCCCCACCGGCACGGCACCGAGTACCTCGCCGGTCAGCGGCGAGCGGACCTCCCGGGTCTCCCGACCCTCGGCCACGCTCACCCGGGCGGCGAGGCGGGCGGTCTCGTCCCGGCTGGGGCGCAGCGGCGGGCGGTCGGCGCCGTCCTGCGGGGTGGTGCTGGCGGTCTGCGGGTCGGTCGTGGTCATCCGGGCCTCCGCGGGACGAGGTGGACGGTCGCCGCCCACGGTAGCGAGCGGGGTTGCGGCGCACCCCGGCCGGCGCCCCATGCTGGTCCGGTGACCCCGCCGAGCCCCGCCCCCGCCACCGTCGACCGCATGGCGTGGGCCGTCGACCAGCTGGAGCTGTCGGTGTCGTCCCGGGTGCTGGAAGTCGGGTGCGGCCACGGCCGGGCGCTGACGCTGGCGTGCGAGCGGGTGGCGCCGGGTTCGGGCCACGTCACCGCCGTCGACCGCTCGCCGAAGATGGTGGCCGCGGCCGCCCGCCGCAACGCGTCGTCGGTGTCGGCCGGGCGCCTGACCCTGCTCACGGGCTCGTTCCCCGGCGTCCACCTCGACCCCGGGGCGTTCACCCACGTGTTCGCGTTCAACGTGCGGGCGATGCAGTCGCCGGAGGCCCTGGCCGAGGCCCGCCGGATCCTGTCTCCGGGCGGCAGGCTGGCGCTGGTCGCCCAGCACCCCACCCCGGCGCGCACGGCGGCCGCGGTGGCCGGCGTCCGGGACGCGATGGCGGCCGCCGGCTTCCGGGTCGTCGCCGAGCCCCGCGCGGCGCTGGACCCGTACCCGGTGGCCGCGGTGGTGGCGGTGTCCCCGTGAGGACCGTCCTCGCCATCGGCATCGGCGCCGGCGACCCGGACCAGGTCACCGTCGAGGCGATCCGGGCCCTCAACCGGACCGACGTGTTCTTCTTGATGGACAAGGGCCCGGCCGCCGCCGACCTGCTGGCGGTGCGCCGCACGATCTGCGAGCGCTACATCGACGACCCGTCGTACCGGGTGGTCGAGGTCCCGGACCCGCCCCGTGACCTGTCGGGGCCGTCGTACGCCGGCGACGTCGGCGCCTGGCACGACAAGCGGGTGGCGATCTACGAGACGCTGCTGCTCAACCAGCTGGCCGAGGGCGAGGTGGGGGCGTTCCTGGTGTGGGGCGACCCGGCCCTCTACGACAGCACCCTCCGGCTGCTGGACGCGGTCGCCGACCGGGGCGCGGTCGACGTCGCGGTCGAGGTGATCCCGGGGATCAGCGCCATCCAGGCCCTGGCCGCCGCCCACCGCATCGCCCTCCACGGCATCGGCCGCCCGGTCCACGTGACGACCGGCCGGCGCCTGACCGAGGAGGGCTGGCCACACGGCGTCGACGACGTGGTGGTCATGCTCGACGGCCGCCTGGCCTTCAACACGATCGACCCCGAGGGGGTCGACATCTTCTGGGGCGCCTACCTGGGTACCCCCGACCAGATCCTGGTCGCGGGGCCGTTGGTCCGGGCTGCCGGTGAGATCGAGCGGGTGCGGGCCGAAGCCCGGGAGCGCAAGGGCTGGATGTTCGACACCTATCTGCTCCGGCGGGACGGGTGAGCGGGCCCGTCCTGTTGCTGGCCGGGACGGCGGAGGCGAGCGAGCTCGCCGCGCGGCTGCACGGGGCCCGGGTGGCGGTGGTGGCGTCGTTCGCCGGGCGGACCCGGGTGCCGGGGGCGCTGCCGTGCCCGGTGCGGACCGGCGGGTTCGGGGGCGTGGACGGGCTGGTCGCCGAGCTGCGGCGGGGCGGGTATGGGGCGCTGGTCGACGCCACCCACCCCT
>DASRJM010000002.1:0-24770 GCA_035649475.1 Acidimicrobiales bacterium | reverse complement strand
GAACGCCGCCAGTAGCCCCTGGTCGTTGCCCGGGTGGGTGACGCCGGTCTGGTGCGGCCCCCGGAACGGCAGGTACGCCGCCACCGACCGGGCGCGGTCCGCGGCCGGGACGGCGGCCCCCGGCGGACCCGACCCGTCGCCGCCGCAGGCTGCCAGGCCGCCGACGCCGACACCGGCTGCGGCCGTGGACGCCAGGCCGCCGGCCAGGAACCGGCGACGGCTGAGGTCGCGATGAGCGACCCCGGCCCCCGCGGTCGACGTCCCGAGGGCGGCGTCGGGCCGGCGGCGAGGCGGGTCGGTCATGGTTCTGGCCGCCGGTCAGCCCTCGAGGCCGAGGACGCCCGCCACCGAGGCGAGGTTCTCGGACAGCTCGGCGAGGGTGGTCTGCATCTGGGTCTTGTCGGCCTCGGTGAGCGCGCTGTAGGGCGCGTACCCACCGCCCTGCTGGTAGGCGGCGAGCTGCGACTCGAGCTCGGCGAACAGGCCGTCGATGCTGGTCACCAGCTCGGGGTCCTCCTCCTCGATCGCCGGGGTCAGCAGCGCGAAGCCCTGCTTCGACCCCTCGACGTTGGCGGCGAAGTCCCACAGGTCGGTGCCCGAGTAGCGGTCCTCCTCGCCGGTGATCTTGCCGGTGGAGACCTCCTCGATCAGCTCCGACGAGCCGACGGCCAGGGCCGCAGGCGGGATCTCCATGCCCGCGAGCTCCGACTTGAGCGTCTGCAGGTCGGTGTCGAGCTGGTCGGCGAACGCGGCCGCGCCCTCGGTCGTGTCGAGGCTCCAGAGGATGTACTCGATGCGGTGCCAGCCCGTGAACGCGGGGTCGTCAACGCCCGCGAAGTCGTCGACCCGGGTGTCGACGGCGCCGTCGATCTCCTCGACCAGGCCCGCGATCGGCTCGATGCGCTCCCAGCCCTGGCGGGACGGGGCGTAGGCGGCCTTCGCCGCCTCCAGGTCGCCCGCCCGCACGGCGTCGGTGAAGACCGTGGTGGCAGCGATGGTCTCGTCGACCTGGTCGCTCACGTAGGTCGAGTACGACGTCAGGGCGTCCTCGATCAGCGGGTTGTCCGTCGTCGAGCCCTGGACCGAGCTGGCGATGCCGGACCCGGAGCCGGACGCCGACCCCGACGCGGGGCAGGGTCCCGACCCGGAGGCGGAGCCGGACCCGGACGCCGAGGCCGAGGCGCTGGCCGAGGCGGACGCAGAGGCGGAGCCGCCGCCGGAGGCCGAGCCGCTGGCCGAGCCCGAGGCGCACTCCTCGCCGATGTTGCGCACGTCTGCGCCGTCGTCGTCGTTGCCACACGCGGCCACCAGGGTGACGAGAGCGAGCGACAGCGCGGCGGCTGCGGTGAAACGATGACGGGGCACTCTTCCCTCCAGGGAGTCCGCGAAGCGGGACCGCATGCTAGGCATGCCTACCACGCGGGGCAAGGACGTCCACCCACAGAAGGATCAGCGATGCGTCCCTACGTGAGCATCATCACGCTCGGCGTCCCCGACCTGGCCGCGGCCCGGCGCTTCTACGTCGACGGCCTGGGCTGGCCGGTCGTCATGGAGGTCGAGGACGAGGTCGTGTTCCTGCAGGTCGGCCACGGTCTGGCGCTCGCCCTGTGGGGCGCCGAGAAGCTGGCCGCGGACATCGGCCCCGGAACTCCGGTCGGCGACCCGGCCCAGGGGGCCGTCGCCCTCGCCCACAACGTCGGCACCGACCAGGAGGTCGGCCGGGTGCTGGCCGAGGCCGAGGCCGCCGGCGGCACGATCCTGGCCCCGCCCCGCCCGGCGGTCTTCGGCGGGCTCCAGGGCTACTTCGCCGACCCCGCCGGCCACCGCTGGGAGGTGGCGCACAACCCGACCTTCGCGGTGGCCGACGACGGGTCGGTCAGCATCTGACGCCTAGTCCCGGCTGAGGTCGACCCGGCGCAGCAGCTGCGCGTTGGCCGCCACCACGATGGTCGAGGCGCTCATCAGGATGGCGCCGACGGCGGGCGACACGGCGATGCCGATGCCGGCGAAGACGCCCGCCGCCAGCGGCAGCGCGATGACGTTGTAGCCGGCCGCCCACGCCAGGTTCTGGATCATCTTCCGGTAGGCGGCGATCGACAGCCGGATGGTGCCGACCACGCCGCGGGGGTCGCTGGACACCAGCACGACGTCGGCCGACTCGATGGCGACGTCGGTGCCGGCGCCGATGGCCAGGCCGACGTCGGCCCGGGCCAGCGCCGGGGCGTCGTTGACACCGTCGCCGACCATCGCCACCTGGTCGCCCCGCTGCTGGAGCTGGGACACGACGGCGTCCTTCTGGTCGGGCAGGACCTCGGCGAACACCTCGTCGATGCCCAGCTCGCGGGCGACGGCCACGGCCACTGCCCGGCTGTCGCCGGTGACCATGGCGACCCGCCGGCCGAGGCGGGCCAGCTCGTCCACGGCCTCGCGGGCCTCCGGCCGGATCGCGTCCTCGAGCGCCAGGGCCCCGAGCACCTCGTCCTTCTCCTGCACGAGCACGACGACCGAGGCGCCCCGCGCCTCCCACTCGGCGACGGCCGGGCGCAGGGCGCCGGGGATCTCGAGCTCGAAGCGGCGCAGCAGCTCGCGCCCGCCCGCGTGGTACTCCGTACCGTCGACGACGGCCGAGGCGCCGACCCCGGTGGTCGACGACGAGTCGCTGGCGGCCGGCACGGCCACGCCCCGCTCGCGGGCCGCCCGGACGATGGCCCGGGCCAGCGGGTGCTCGCTGTCGCCCTCGACGGCGGAGGCCAGGGCCAGCACCGCGTCGTCGTCGAGGTCGGGCACGGTGGCCACCCCCGTCACCACGTGCTCGCCCCTGGTGAGCGTGCCGGTCTTGTCGAACAGGACGTTGTCGACGGTCCGCATCCGCTCCAGCGCCAGCCGGTCCTTGACCAGGATGCCGGCCCGGGCGGCCACGGCCGTGGCCAGGGAGACGACCAGCGGGATCGCCAGGCCGAGGGCGTGCGGGCACGCGATGACCAGCACCGTCACTGTCCGCTCGATGGCGGTGCCGACGTCGTCGACCAGCGACCACACCGCGAACGTCACGATGCCGGTGGCGGTGGCCACATAGAACAGGGCGGCCGCGAACCGGTCGGCCAGGGCCTGAGCCCGGCTCTGGCTGGCCTGGGCCTCGGCCACGAGGCGCTGGATGCCGGCCAGCGCCGTGTTCTCGCCCACCGCCTCGACCCGGACCCGGATCGGCGCGTTGGTCGACACCGTCCCCGCCACCACCGGGTCGCCCACGGCCCGGGGCACGGGCCGCGACTCGCCGGTGACCATGGACTCGTCCATGTCGGCGTCGCCCTCGACCACCATGCCGTCGGCCGCGACCCGCCCGCCCGGACGCACGAGCATGACGTCGCCCTGGGCCAGCTCGGACACCGGCACGGTCTCGAGCTGCCCGTCGGCACCCACCCGCTCGGCCTCGTCGGGCAGCAGGGCGGCCAGCGCCGCCAGGGCGCCTTGCGCCTGGCCGATCGCCTTCATCTCCTGCCAGTGGCCCAGCAGCATGATCGTGACGAGCGTGGCCAGCTCCCACCAGAAGTCGAGGTCGAGGACCTCGAACGTGGTCAGCATCGACGCCACGTAGGCGACGCTGATGGCCATGGCGATGAGCAGCATCATCCCCGGGCGCCGGGCCCGGGCCTCGTCGACCGCCCCCGACAGGAACGGCCAGCCGCCCCACCAGAACACGATCGAGCCAAGCACGGGGCCGACCAGGCTGCGGCCGGTGAAGTCCAGCTCGTAGCCGAACCAGTCCATGACCATCTCGCTGGTCACGACGATCGGGACCGTGAGCAGGAACGTCAGCCAGAACTTCCGGCGGAAGATGTCGGGGTCGTGCCCGGCGTGGTCACCGTGCCCGCCGTGGTCCCCATGGCCCCCGTCGCCGCTGTGGGCCCCGTGCGCATGGGCGCCGGCGGACGGGGCATGGTTGTGGTCGCGCGGTGCTGTCGATGTGTCCATCACTGCCTCCGCCCATACCCTATGGGGGTATATGGGGAGGCGCAACCCCTCTGCGGAAGGATTCTCCATGAGCGCGTTCACGAGCCGGGAGATCGAGTACCTGGAGTCCCAGACCATGGGGCGGCTCGCCACCATCGGCCCGGACGGGCGGCCGCACATCGTGCCGCTCACGTACCGGTACAACCCCGACGAGGACACGATCGACCTCGGCGGCATCGACTTCGCCAACACCAAGAAGTGGCGGGACGCCCAGGGCAACCCCCGAGCCACCTTCCTGGTCGACGACTTCTCGCCCACCGAGGCCCACGCCGTCGAGATCCGGGGCGACGCCGAGGTCCACGAGACCGGCGGCGAGGAGATCAACCCCCGGTTCCCCCACTTCGTGCCGCAGTTCATCCGGCTGCGGCCGCGTCGCATCGTGAGCTGGGGCCTGGACGACGGCACCGGCATGACCGCCGAGGGGTTCCGCCACTCGTCCCGCCGGGTCGGCTGAGGGCGTGGACCTGATCGACACCCTGCGCTCGACGGGCGCGGTCCGGGAGTTCCGGCCGGATCCCGTGCCCGACGAGGTGCTGGCCCGGGTTCTCGACAGCGCCCGCTTCGCCCCCAGTGGCGGCAACCGCCAGGGCTGGCGGCTGGTCGTCGTGCAGGATCCGGCCATCCGGCGGCGCCTGCGGGACTGCTACCTCGACGGCTGGTACGACTACCTGGCCATCATGCTGGCCGGGCTGACACCGTGGGCCCCGGTGACCGACCGCTCCGCCGAGGCGTCGGCGCTGGCCGGTGCCTCCCGGCTGGCGGAGCAGGCCCGGGACGCCGGCGGGCGGGGCGGCTTCGCCGAGCAGCTCGACGCGGCGCCGGTGCTGCTGGCGCTGTTCGCCGACCTGCGGGCGCTGTCCGCCGTCGACCGGGACCACGCCCGTTACACGTTCGCCGGCGGGGCGTCGATCTACCCGTTCGCCTGGAACGTCCTGCTGGCGGCGCGGGCCGAGGGCCTGGGCGGGGTCGTCACCACCATGCCGATCCGGCGGGAGGAGGACGTCAAGGCGCTGCTCGGGGCGCCCGCCGAGCTGGCGCTGGCCGCGGTGCTCGCCCTCGGGTACCCCCGGGAGGCACCGCCGACCCGCCTGCGCCGGGCCCCGGTGGCGTCGTTCACCACCGTGGACCGGGTCGACGGGCCGGCGTTCGGGACGTAGGCGGTATCAGCCGCGGAGCTGGCCCACCAGGCGCAGGACGTACCAGAACAGCAACATGACCGAGGCGAACAGCTGCACCGACGCGCCCACGTAGGCCTCGGTCGGGTACCGCCGGATGATCGTCTGTGTCTGGTAGAGGATCGACGCGCCGGCCAGGGCGATCATCGCCACCGAGAACCAGATGCCCAGCTCGAGGCCGAACAGGACCGCGGCCACGATGAGCACGAGCGACGACACCAGGCCCCACAGCACCAGCGGGCGCAGGAACGACAGGTCCTTGCGGGTGACGAAGGCCACGGCGCTGAGGCCGGCGAAGCCGATGGCCGTGATGAGCGCGGCCGCCCACACCGAGGTGGCGCCGTCGGCCTGCACCTCGAAGAAGTAGTAGAGGAACGGGGCGAACAGCAGGGCCTCGGCGAAGGCCAGAGCGAAGAGGCCCAGGTACTGGCGCGAGGGGTTCAGGATGTCGTGGGCGGCGTTGGTGGCCAGCCAGCTGACGATCAGGAACCCGCCGATGATCAGCAGCCAGGTGGGGCCGCTGCCGCTGATCAGGTCGTAGAGGGCTCGCGCCACGCCGAGGTTGATGAACAGGGCCTCGAACGCCACGAAGGCGACGATGGCGGCGAGCAGGTGCTGGTAGACGCGGACGATGAACTCGCCCCGCACGATCTCGTCGTAGGTGGCGACCGGCTGGTAGGCCGGGGGCGCAGCTGACATGCCGTCCTCCTCGGGCCCGGCGCGCGCCGGGCGAGGCCGCCAGCGTACCCACGCCGGACGACCGTCGGGCGGCGGGTCGAACGGGCCACGCCAGAGCGTGATGTCCTGGTCACAGGCGGCGTTAGAGCACTGCTGGCCCCGCTGACGACGCTAGAGTCCCGCCCACGGAATCAACGCGAGACATCGCATTCCCGACCTTGCTGGGCGCGGCGATCACCGGTGAGCAGGATGCGCTCACCGAGATCTTCCGCGCGTACCAGCCCCGCCTGCTGCGCTACCTCAAGGCGCAGGAGCCCCGCATGGCCGAGGACCTCGCCGCCGAGACGTGGCTGGCGGTCGCCCGCGGCCTGCCCCGGTTCCAGGGCGACGAGGCGGCGTTCCGCGGCTGGCTGTTCACGATCGCCCGCAACCGGCTGATCGAGCACCGCCGGCGCGACGCCCGCCGCCGCACCGAGCCGCTCCCCCATGACCGCCTCGACGGGCCGGTCGAGCGGGGCATCGGCGGCGACCCTGCGTGGCTCGTCCTCGAGCAGCTCGGCGTCAAGGAGACGGTCGAGCTGCTGGTGGGCGGGCTGCCACCCGATCAGGCCGAGGCCGTGCTGCTGCGCGTCCTCGGCGCTTTCGACGTGACCGAGGTGGCCCGCATCATGGGCCGCACGCCGGGCTCGGTGCGCGTCATGTGCCATCGGGCGCTCAAGCGCCTGGCGGCCAAGATGACTCAGGAGGCGCTGGCGGAATGACCTCCGACGACCGCTGGACCGACATGACCACCTTCGACGAGGAGCTCGACGCCCTGCTGAGCGGCACGGCCCCCGCCCCCGAGGCACCGGCCTGGTGCAGCGACGTGGCGGTGCTGGTGCGCACGCTCCAGGCGCCCGCGCGCCCGGGCGAGCTGGCCGGCGAGGCCGACATCGTCGCCCGCATGCGCGAGCTGCTCACCCTGCCGATCGACGACGGCGACGACGCGTCGGGCGCCGGCGAGGACGACGTGCCGAGGATCGCCGCGGTCGCCGTCGAGCCGGCCGAGGCCGGCGAGCCCACCGACGTCGACGATGCGGCCGACGACGAGGACGTCGACCCGCTCGATGCGAGCCCCGGGCTGCTGCGGTCCCGGATGGGGCTGACCGACCTGGACGACTACCGGGCCAAGCACGGCGAGAGGACCTACATCGCCAAGCACGCCGCGGCCCGGCTGGAGGCGTCGCGCTACCCGGTGGCCCGCACGGTCGGCCGGGTCGTGGCCATGAAGGCTGCGGCGGTCACCACCGCCGTGGTGATCGGCGTGGCCGCGGCGGCCGCCGCCACGACCGGCATCGTGGCCACCGTGGTCGTCCCCGCCATCAACGATCACGTCCGCCGCCCGCCCGTGGTGTCGCAGGCCCCGGCCGACAAGGACGACGACGCCGGCACGACCCGCGGCGAGGGCCGGTCCGGCGGCGGCCGCGACGGCGACGACTCGCCGTCCGCCACCTGCTCGAACGTCCTGATCATGTGCCCGCCGGCCGTGTCGGTCCCGGCCGACCCCGGCACCCCCACGCCGGCCCCGGGGTCGTCGACGGCGACCACGGCGCCCGCCACGACGTCGACCACGTCCTCCACGACCTCGACGACGTCGACGACAGAGCCCGAGCCGCCGACTACGCCGACGACCACGCCCACGACCGAGCCCCCGCCGACGACCGAGCCGCAGCCGACGACCCTCGAGTCGGGCGGGGGCTGAACCCGGGTCAGAAATTTTCTCGCGGGGTGTAACGCGCGGGACGGGTCACGCGATCTAGAGGGTGCAACAACTCTGCTTCGGTGCTGGGGAGAAAGTTCGGGCGGACTTCACTCCCCACCGTTGGACCTTCGGGTGAGCGGGCGGACCACCGGATGCAGAGGTGGGTGAGCCGGGGTCGGGCGGGCGACCCCGGACACGCACCGGAGTGGGACAGGGCTCGGTGCGCCCAGGCCACCCGGTTGCGCGCCCCCCCGGTTCCCCTACCGGGGGCGCAGCGCGGTCAGCTCGACGACGTTGTCGTGGAGCACCCTGCGGCGGTCCGCCTGCTCGAGCGCCTTCGCCTCGGCCAGGTAATCGAGCGGCGCCGGCAGCCCCTCGATGTGGGGCCAATCGGAGCCGAACAGGACCCGGTCGGCGCCCATCCACTCCACGACCGCGGTCAGGTCGTCCTCCCAGAACGGGTTGATCCAGACGTGCCGCCGGAAGATGTCGACCGGGTCACCCGCGAACCAGCCCCGCATCTTGCGGTCGGCCGAGCGCAGCTTGCGGAACAGGTCGGGCAGGAACTCGGCGCCGTTCTCGACCGAGGCGACCCGCAGGTTCGGGTACTTGCGCAGGTGGTTGGACAGGATCAGCGAGATCAGCCAGTCGTGGACGGCCTGTTCGATGGCGAAGTTCTTGAGCGAGGGGGCGTACCCGCCGGAGAACGTGGCGGCGAAGCCGTCGACCGCGTAGCCCTGGGAAGACACCCCGCTGTCCCCGGCGTGGACCACGACCGTGATGCCGGCCTCGTCGACCCGTGCCCAGAACGGGTCGAACATCGGGTCGAACGGCGAGCGCCGGCCCACCGCGGTGGTGGGGGCGGCCGCCCGCATGACCAGGAGGCGGGCGCCCTCGCCCAGCGCCCACGCCAGCTCCTCGACCGCCCAGGCCGGGTCGGCCAGGGCGATGTAGGGGGCGGCGAAGATGCGGTCGTCGTGGGCGAAGCCCCAGTCCTCGGCCAGCCAGCGATTGAATGCCCGGAACGTGTGTCCGACGGCCTCGGGGTCGTGGTGGAGGGGCTCCTCGTAGATCATGCCGAGCGTCGGGAACAGCCAGCAGCCGGCCAGGCCCTGGTCGTCGAGCGTGGCGAGGCGGGCGTCCCGATCCCTGTACTCGGGCCGGATCGGCTCGTGGTCCCGCAGCCTGGCCAGCGGGTTGATGCCCTCGGTGTTGCCCCGGAAGTAGTCGTAGAGGCAGCCGGGCTTGGACACCGGGTCGAACGTCGCATTGCTGACGGCCCGGCTCACCCGCCCACCGAGCACGTGGTACTGCTTGCCCTCGATCGTGGCCCACTGGACGCAGCGGGGCCCCAGGGCGGGGTCGAGGTGCCGGGTGAACGCGTCGATCGCTTCGTAGTAGTGCTGATCGGCGTCGAGGATCGGGTGCCCGGGATCGGCCATGCGCCCAGGGTAGAACAGGTTCTCGCTAGAGGGGCCACCGACGGCCCGGGCCACGGGCATCGGGTCGTCAGCCGTCGAACGACACCCGGGCGTCGTCGAAGCCGCGCACGCCCGCCACGACCGTGGCCTCCTCCTCCACCGCCTTGCGGGCGGCGGCCGGGAGCTTGGCGAACGGCTCGACGGTCACGTCCAGCCGCTTGCCGGACCCCTTGGTCCGCCAGGCGCCTGCGACCTCGCCGTCCACCAGCAGGCCCCCGGGATGCCCGAGCATCGGCCACAGGACCTTGCGGTGGGCCTTGCCCGGCACCACCAGCTCGCGGTCACGGGCCAGCAGCCACGGATCCGACCGGGGCAGCAGTCGCACGAGGTCGGCCGGCGGGGCGGTGAGCAGGTCGTCGAGCTGGTCCTCGGGCAGCCAGGCCTTGTGGCCCTCCAGCCGGACCTCGGCCAGCCCGTCAGGCCAGTCCGGCTTCACCGCCCGCTGGGTCGTCCCGATGTAGGCCGCCACCTCGCCGGCCGTGGCGGGGCCGTGGATCCGGAGGTAGCCGTCGACGATCAGGCCGCCGCCGTCGTGCCGGTCGGGCACGCCCTTCCACCGCGGGATCGGCGCCAGCTCCAGGGGGCTGGACCCCGGCACGAGGCGGGTCCCGGACGGCAGGCCGGACAGCCGCATGACCTGGTCCTGGATGTGGACGACCCCGCAGCTCCGGCAGTAGGCCGTCACCTCGTCGGGCGCGGCCTTGGTCAGGTCGGTGCTGGCCTCGCCCTTGGACATCGGGCCGGTGACCACACCGGCCATCGCCTCGGCGGCGGCGTGGAGGGCCTCGAGCGGGTCGGTGCCCGCCTTCTTGAGCTCCGGGGCGATGCCGCCCATGCGGGCGCCCGCGTCGGTCCCGTCGAGCGGCCACAGCGCCCGGGCCAGGCCGACGAGGTCCGAACGCCGGTGGTAGTGGGGGGCGCCCCGCACGCTCCAGACCAGGACCCAGCCGTCGGGGATGGATGGGAGCTTCCTGCCGACCGGGAGGCGGGCGGCGAGCGTCTGGACCGCGGTGCCCGTCGGCGAGTCCTGGACGCCCAGGTCGACGATGGCCAGGTCGTCGGGGTCCTTGGCCGTGCGGTCCAAGCCGTGCGTCCGGACCCGGTGGGCCATGACCTGCTCACGGCTGACGGTGCGTGCGGAGGTCACGGTTCTACCCTTACCCTTCCAGCCGCCAGTTCCATGTGGTCGAGTGGGGCTCGGCCCGGTAGCCGCCCGAGCCCTCGAAGCCGGCGAACACGCCGGTGCCCGAGCCGGGAACGACGGTCCAGGCGACGTCCACGGCGCCGTCGAACACAGCCTCGTTGCGCAGGGCGACGGTGCCCTCCTCGCCACGGACGGTGGCCCGGAGGTACTCGATGCCGACGCCTGAGCCCCGGGTCTCGGTGCCGTAGTACATGGCGTACTGGCAGGTCGACGTGCCCTCGATGTCGCCCTCGTAGCGGAACTCCACCGTGGCGCGGGCGACGCGGGGCACGGGCGCGCCGCTGTCGTAGCCGGGGACCTCGTCCCACGACGTGAACGTGGCCGAGCCGGTCAGGTTCTGGGTCATGATCGGACCGTACCCAGGATTCCGGACAGGTTCGGTCCGGGTCATGTGCGAAGATCGCGGAATGTTGGAGACGTCCGCCCGGCTCCTGCGGCTGCTGTCGCTGCTGCAGGCACGGCCGGCGTGGACGGCGCCCGAGCTGGCCGACCGGCTGGGCGTCACCGAGCGGACCGTGCGGCGCGACGTCACCCGGCTGCGCGACCTGGGCTACCCCGTCGAGGCCGAGCCGGGGCCGCACGGCGGCTACCAGCTGGGCCGCGGCGGGGCGCTGCCGCCGCTTCTGCTGGACGACGACGAGGCGGTGGCGGTGGCGGTCGGGCTGCGGGCGGCGGCCGACGGCAGCGTGACCGGGCTCGACGACGCCACGGTGTCGGCACTGGCCAAGCTCGACCAGGTCCTGCCGGCCCGGCTGGCGGCGCGGGTGCGGGCGGTGCACGGCGCCACGGCCGAGCTCCGGGGCCGCGACCCCGACCGGGTCGATGCGGAGGTGCTGGTCACGCTGGCCCACGCCTGCCGGGCGGGCGAGCGGGTTCGGCTGGGCTACGCCGCCGGCGGCCGGCCGGGCGCCCCGCCGGGCGAGCCCCGGGAGCGTCTGGTCGACCCGCTGCGGCTGGTGCGGTTCGGGCCCCGCTGGTACCTCGTGGCCCGGGACGTGGACCGGGGCGAGTGGCGGACCTACCGGGTCGATCGGGTCACGTCGGCCGCCCCCACCGGCGCCCGCTCGGAGCCGGTCGACCCGCCCGACCCCGTGGCGTTCGTCGCCGCCGGGATGGCGGTGGCGCCCTACGCGGTGCAGGCCACGGTGCGGCTGCGGCTGCCTTCGGCCGAGGCGCTGGAGGTGATCCCCCGCACCGTCGGCGTCCACCGGCCCGACGGCCCGGGCGCCACGATCGTCGAGACCGGTGGCGGCACGTTGGCCGGTCTCACCCGCTACCTCGCAGGCCTGGGCGTGCCCCTCGAGGTCCTCGACCCGCCGGAGCTCCGGGCGTCGCTCCGTGCCTACGTCGAGGCGCTGGCGGCGGCGAACGGGGGTTGACCGCTCAGGCCGGGCGGCGGAGCCAGGCGAGGGCGCGGGCGGCCCAGCCCGGGGGTGACGGCGTGCGCGTCGGGGCGGGGTCCGGGGTGGCCGCGGCGGCCAGGCCCGTGACGACCAAGCCGGCCAGGGCGGCGGCCTTCTCGGCCGGGACGCGGACCGCGCCCGTGCAGACGTCGTCGCGCCAGGTGCTCACGACGAACTGGCGGGTCTCCGGGTGCCAGGTCGCTCGCAGGTGCTGCCCGTTGTGGCGGGCGTCCTCGATGAGCACCCGCCTCCGACCGGTCGGCACCTCACCCATGCGGTGATTGTGCGGGACCGTCACGGGGCAGGCAATACCCCTGATGGCGCTGCCGGACTTCCTCATCGTCGGGGCTCCCAAGGCGGGGACCACCGCACTGCATGCCGCGCTGGACACGCACCCCCAGCTGTACCTGTCGCCGGTCAAGGAACCGAAGTTCTTCCTGTGCGACGGCCGGCCGCCCACGCCAGGCACGGGACCCGGCGACGCGCACAGCGCCCGGGAGTGGATCTGGCGCCGCGATCGCTACGAGGCGCTGTTCGCCGACGCCCCCGCCGGGATGCTGCGGGGCGAGAGCACCCCGCTGTACCTGTACGACCCGGCGGCGCACGAGCGGATCCGGCGGCTGATGCCCGAGGCCAAGCTGGTGGCGCTGCTGCGGGACCCCGTCGACCGGGCCCACTCCAACTGGATGCACCTGTGGTCCGACGGGCTCGAGCCGATCGGCGACTTCGTCGCCGCCTGCCGGGCCGAGGACGAGCGGGTGCGGGCCGGGTACGCCCCGTTCTGGCACTACCGCCGGATCGGCCGCTACGGCGAGCAGCTCGAGCACCTGTACTCGCTGTTCGACCACGCCCAGGTGCTCCTGGTGCGCTACCGGGACCTGGTCGACCGGCCGGCGGAGACGCTCGACCGCCTCGCCCGCTTCCTGGGCGTCGCCCCCGGGCTGGCCCGGCCGCCGGAGCCCGAGAACGTCCGGCCGTTCGTGCCCGACGGCGCCCGCACCCGGGCCCTGGCCCGAGCGTTGCGGGCCGGTGCCCGGGTCGGCACCTGGCTCCCGCCCCGGGCGTGGCGCGTCGCCAGCCGGCCGCTGACCGGGGCCCTCCAGCGCCGCGGGGCCACCCGTCCCCGGCTTACGCCGGACGAGCGGGCCGAGGTGCTGGCACCGCTGGTCGACGACATCCGCCGGCTGGGGCGCGTGACCGGGCAGTCGTTCGCCGACTGGATCCACGGCGAGGGACAGGGCGAGTTCTCGGCCCGCCGCCCGGTCGAGGCACCGGTCCCGGCCCGCGGCGCCTAGGGGACAACCTCGGTGCGGATCTCGTGGGCCCCGTCTGCCCTCGTGGCCTCGTAGTACAGCCGCCGCCCGCCGCCGGGCAGCTCGACCACGCTCAGGTACCGGAGGCCACCGCCCCCGTGGGGCGATGCGGCCGCCGGCCCCTCCCCGACAGCCCGGAAGCCGCCCTCCGGGACCGCGACCGCGATCCCGGTGCGCTCCTCCCAGTTCTCGGCCGCGCTGGCCCGACCGTCGTAGACCGCCACCGCCCCGCCCGCCAGGACGCTGGTGATGCGGGCGCCCCGCTGGTCCCAGCCGCCCGGCGTGCCCGTGAGGGCGTCGGCGCCCCAGAACCAGGCCAGGCCATCGTCGCTCGTGGCGTGACGGGACGCCATCCGGTCGGCCTCGTGTGGCACCTCCAGGGGGTGGCAGCACACCCACGCCTCCCAGCGGCCCTCCTCCCGGCAGTGCACGACCGGGTCTTTCACGCCGGTGGCGGCGTCTCCCGGCCACACCGTCACCCGGCGGGCCGGGTCGAACGACGCCGGGTCGGGAGCGTCGAGGGCGTCGACCCACCAGTGCAGGGACCCCGGCGTCGAGCAGCTGACATACAGCCGCCAGCCGCCGTCGGGCCGCCGGACCAGCGCGGGCCGCTCCAGCGACGCGGCCCCGAACCCGTCCCGCTCCACCCGGCCGATCTCCTCGAACGCGACGCCGTCGTCCGACCGGGCCAGCACCACCGCGTAGCCCCGACCGTGACCCACGGGCCGCCGTAGCCGGTAGGCCAGCACGATCCCGCCGTCGACGCCCACCGCGGACGGCCCACCGGCCCAGTGGCCTGGTCCGGGCTCGGGCGGCGGCACCGCCACAACGGACCGGGTCCAGTCGGGGATGGGGGCACCGGTGAGGGTCGTCGCCACGGGCTCACCCTAGGCAGCCCGCGGGCGGCGGCGATCAGCGCCGGGCCCCCCCGCCGCGGGAGTGGCTGTGCCCGCGAAGGTCTATCCCGCCCTCATCGACGCGGCGTGCGGAGGCGGTCGAGCCGCCGGCGGTCCTGCTTGGTCGGCCGCCCGGTCCCGCGATCCCGGGCGAACACCGGGACCGCCTTCCCGTCCGTCGGAGGCGGCGGGCTGCGGTCGACGAAGCAGCCGGCTGCGACCGGCGCGCCCACCCGCTTGTCGATCAGCCGCACGACCTCCAGCACCCGGCGTCGCCCGCCGAGCGTCGCCTCCACCCGGTCACCCGCCCGGACCTGCGTGGCCGGCTTGGCCGGCGTGCCGTTGACGCGCACGTGCCCACCCCGGCACGCCTCCGTCGCCACGCTGCGCGTCTTCGTCACCCGCACCGCCCACAGCCAGCGGTCGACGCGGGCGGCAGTCAGCTCGTCGGCAGCCACCGGTGCAGGCCCACGGCCTTGGCCCAGATGGGCACGACCGCGTCCACCAGGGCATCGACGTCCTGAGGCTGCTCGCGGTACACGAGCTGGTCGTAGGCCAGCTGGACCGTCATCGACTGGAGCGCGAGCGCGGTCAGCCACGGGTTGACGGTCGGGTCGCAGATGCCCTTGTCCTGGAGGTCGGTGATCCACTGCTCCAGCCGCTTGGCGCCGCGCATGAGCGTCCCCCGCCGGTTGCGGCGCACGCCGTCGTCCTGGGACCACACCAGCTCGATGGACTGGGCGATGACGCGGTTGCGCCGGCACACGAGGAAGTAGCTGCGGATGCTGTAGGCCAGGTCCCGGACCGGGTGGCGATGGGGGTTGTCGGGGTCCTGTTGGGGATAGGAGTACAGCTCCTCGAGCGCCCGGCCCGCGGCGACCCGGAACAGCGACTCCTTGGAGTCGAAGTACGAGTAGAAGGTGCCCATCGAGACTCCGGCGCGGGCGGAGATCTCCGCGATGCGGACGTCACCGTAGGGCTGCTCGCTGAACACCTCCCAGGCGGCGTCCTCGAGCGCCTCGCGGTTCGAGCGGCCGCGCGGAACCTGCTCCCGCTCGGCGGGCTCTCGCAGCTCGCGGATCCCCTCCGGTGCGGCGTCAGCGGACATCGCGGTGCCTCACCATGCAAACGAACGTAGCCGCTGGCGGGCGAGGCGTCGTCAGCAACCGGACCGATCGAGACGGGCCAGGAACGCGCCGGCGCCGGTGAGCCGCGCCCCCCGCGCGGCGGCGCGCGCCGCCAGCGCGCGGTCGGACGTCACCACCTCCACCGGTCCGTCCAGCTCCGCCAGGTCCTCGACGATCCGGTCGTCCGCCGCGTCCCGGCCGCGGCGGCGGGCGTAGCGCACAGTCACGCCGCCGTGGTCGCCCTCGGGCAGGCCGGGCACCGCGGCGTCGAGCACGAGCACCACGGGCGTGCCGGGCTCGGCCGCCGCCAGGCACTGGATCCGGCCCAGCAGCCGCCGCGCGGCGCCCGGCCGGTCGCGCCACCAGCCGTCGGGCCGCGCGCCCATCACGTTGTGGCCGTCGACGACGAGGGTGGGCACACCCCACGTCTAGCCGCCGTGAATCACCCGTGCCGGGCGATGCCGCGGCCGCCGGCGAGCGCACCATTACGGCATCACACCGCCTTCCAAGGAGCTGAAGTGACCGACTTCGACGCGGAGTTCACGTCGCCGGCCCCGCCGCCACCGCCCCGCCCCATCGAGTACGCCGACGCCGACACCCGCGGGTGGTGGGTGTCGGTGGTGGGCGGCCTCCTGCTGGTGCTGCTGGGCCTGTGGGTGCTCACCAACCTCTACGAGTCCGTGGTCGTGCTGGCCTGGCTGGTCGGCATCTCGCTCATCGTCACCGGCATCGTCGAGGTCCTGGCGCTGCACGGTGAGGAGGGGACGGGCCTGGCCGTGTGGATCGCCGGCGCGCTGCTCGTGGCCGCCGGGATCGTCGTGCTCGTGTGGCCCGACATCACGCTGTGGGTCCTCGCCGTGCTGGCCGGCGTCGCCCTCCTGCTGGCCGGCCTGGTTCGGGTGGCGCTGGCGTTCGCCGACCGCGACTCCCCCGACTTCGCCCTCCAGTTGGGCATCGGCGCCATCGGCATCGTGCTCGGCGTCGTCGTGCTGGTGTGGCCCGACGCCACCCTCGTGGTGCTGGCCTTCCTGCTCGGCGTGCGGTTCATCGTCAGCGGCGTCGTGGCGATCGGCGTCGGCTGGCAGATGCACCGCCTCGCGGCACCCTGACCTCGATCCGGCGTCCCTCGGTCCCGACGTTGCGGCCGGGGGGCGTCGCACCCTAGGAATCGTCCATGGCGACGATGCGGGCCTGGGCGGTCGAGCGGCCGGCGCCGATCGACGAGGGCCCGCTCGTCGCCGTCGAACGCCCGGTCCCCGACCCGGGGCCGGGCGAGGTGCGCGTCCGCGTCCGCACCTGCGGCGTGTGCCGGACCGACCTTCACGTCACCGAGGGCGACCTCCCGCCCCACCGTCCCGGGGTCGTTCCCGGGCACGAGGTCGTCGGCACGGTCGAGGCGGCGGGCCCGGGCGCCGAGCGGTTCCGGAGCGGCGAGCGGATCGGCATCCCCTGGCTGCGCCACACCTGCGGAACCTGCCGGTTCTGCCGGCGGGGCGACGAGAACCTGTGCGTGGCCCCCGCCTTCACCGGCTGGGACGCCGACGGCGGCTACGCCACCCACGCGGTGGTCGACGAGCGCTACGCCTACCGCCTGCCGGACGCGTTCGACGACCGCCGGGCCGCCCCCTTGCTGTGCGCCGGCATCATCGGCTACCGGGCGCTGCGGGCCGCGGCGCTGCCGCCGGGCGGCCGCCTCGGGGTCTACGGGTTCGGCGGCTCGGCCCACCTCGCCGCCCAGGTGGCGCTCCACGAGGGGGCGACCGTGCACGTCCTCACCCGGGGCGAGGAGGCCCGCCGCCTCGCGCTGGACCTGGGCGCGGCGACGGCCGGAGGCCCGGACGACGAGCCCCCCGAGCCGCTCGACGCCGCCGTGCTGTTCGCGCCCGCGGGCGAGCTCGTGCCGGTGGCGCTGCGGGCCCTCGACCGCGGCGGCACGCTGGCGGTCGCGGGCATCCACCTGAGCGACGTCCCGCCGCTCGTGTACGAGCGCGACCTGTTCTACGAGCGCCGGCTGCGCAGCGTCACGGCCAACACCCGACGCGACGGCGAGGAGTTCCTGGCGCTGGCCGCCCGGATCCCGGTGCGGGTCACGACCACGCCGTACCCGATGGCGCAGGCCGACCGGGCGCTGGCCGACCTGGCCCACGGGCGGGTCCGGGGTGCCGCTGTCCTGGATGTCGACGGTACGTGGAGTAACTAACTCGTTTCGTCACGCGAGGCGCTCACCGGATGAGGCACGATGGGCGGATGGGAACTGGGGGAAGGCCGCCGCGCCGCGACGACGATTGGCTCCCGATCAAGTTCGGGCCCGTGTCGAACGGCGAGTTCCATCCGCAGCCGCACAGCCCGATGCTGCGGGAGGTGATCCGCCGCACCCACCGCGTGGCCGACGAGCGGGCCCGCCGGCTCAACATGTCGCGGCGGCAGTTCCTCAACAGCGTCACCGGCGCCGCGGCCACGCTGTTCGTCCTGGGCGCGTGCTCCAAGGAGGAGGCCCGGTCCCGGGGTGAGTCGTCCGGCGGGGGCTTCGACGTCTCCGAGGAGGCCACCACCGACACCGCCACCGCCCTCGAGGAGCTCGGCGGCGAGGAGTTCATCTTCGACGTCCAGACCCACTACGTGAACTACGACCTGGCCGGCGACGTGGGCTCCTGGACCGACCTCTTCCCCCAGTCCCGCTGCGAGGAGGGGGCCGGCGGCGACAACCGGGTGTGCTTCACCGCGGATGCCTACTTCCGCGAAGTGTACGTCCGCTCCGACACCTCGATGTCGGTGCTCTCCGCACTGCCGAGCCAGGTGCTGGTCGGGCTCCAGCCCGACGACATGGCGTTCGCCATCGACGCCGCCACCCGCATCGGGGTCGACGGTCGGGTGCTGATGCACGGCGGCGCCTACCCCCACCACGGGCCGATCGAGCCGGCGCTGCTCGGTATGACCGACCTGGCCGACCGCTACGACATCGCCGCCTGGAAGATCTACACCATGACCCCGACGAACGCGCACTTCTACTTCGACGACCACGACCCGTCGCGGCCGCAGATCGGGCAACGGTTCATCGACCACGTGCGGGACATCGGGCCGCCGATCATCTGCACCCACAAGGGCCTGTCGTCGATCGTGGGCTCGTCACCGGAGCTGGCCAGCCCCGCCGACATCGGGCCGGCCGCCGCCCGCAACCCCGACGTCAACTTCGTCGTGTACCACTCGGGGTTCGAGCCGAGCGGCCAGGGCGTCGGGCCCTACGATCCCGCCGACCCCAACCCGCAGGGCGTCGACCGGCTCATCCGCTCGGTACTCGACGCCGGGCTCGAGCCCAACGCCAACGTGTACGCCGAGCTGGGCGGCACGTGGTGGTTCCTCATGCGGAACCCCACGAACGCCGCCCACGTGCTCGGCAAGCTCCTGACCTACATCGGCGAGGATCGGGTCGTGTGGGGCACCGATTCGATCTGGTTCGGCACCCCCCAGGACCAGATCCAGGCCATGCGCACGTTCGAGATCAGCCCGGAGCTGCAGGAGCTGCACGGCTACCCGGAGCTGACCGGCGAGATCAAGGCCAAGATCTTCGGCGTCAACTCCGCGCGCCTGTACGACATCGAGCCGATCACGGGCTCGTCTGGCCTGACCCCCGAGGAGATCGAGGCGGTGCGGTCGTCGATGCAACCCGCCCGCACCTATGGGCCGACGACCATCGCCGAGTCGATGGCGATGATCGCCGCCCACCAGGGGGGCTATGCCCTGTGAGGCTCAGGCGCCGACCACCCGAGCCTTCATCGACTGGAACTCCGCCTCGGTGATGGTGCCGCTGTCGCGCAGCGCCGCCAGCCGGCTGATGTCGTCCGTCGGGCCGCCACCGCTCGATGCCGCCGCCTCGCGGACGTAGGCGTCGAAGTCAGCCTTCGCCTGACTGGCCTCGCGGGCGCGCCGCTCGGCCATGCTCGGCCCGCGGACGATGATGTAGATCAGCGATCCGATCAGCGGGAAGATGATCAGCAGCAGGATCCACAACGCCTTGGCCCATCCGGACAGCTCGTGATCGCGGAAGATGTCCGAGATCAGGATCACGAAGACCCAGATGAACATGAACAGGAAGAAGATCCAGAGCGTGGTCCACAGCAGCTCGGCCAGGCCCACATCGGCGATCAGCATCGAGTACCCCCGATTCAGACGATTGTGATGAGCGACACCACACACCCGCGGCCGGGGCGGGGCGTCACCCCCTCGGGGTGATCGGCGCAGGGGGCGGCGCTCGGTACAGTCCGGCCGTGGGATCGGCCTTCTTCTGGGGCGCCGTCGGGGCGGGTGCCCTGGTCATCGGGGCCGTGGCGGCGCTGGTCCTGCCCATCCCGCGTCGCGTCCTGGGGCTGATCATGGCGCTCGGCACCGGGGTGCTGATCAGCGCTGTCTCCTTCGACCTCGTGGAGGAGGCGGTCGGCACGGGGGACCGCCTCGGCGCCGCCGCCCTCGGCCTGGCGCTGGGCGCGGTGTCCTTCTATGTCGGGGACGGCCTCGTCGACCGCATGGGCGGCGACCGGCGCAAGTCGTCCGGCGGCGAGCAGGTGGACGGGTCCGGGCCGGCCATCGTGCTCGGCGCCGTGCTCGACGGCATCCCCGAGTCGATCGTGCTGGGCGTGGGCCTGCTCGGCGGGACCGGGGTCAGCCTGGCGTTCATCGCCGCCGTGTTCCTGTCCAACATCCCGGAGGGCATCGCCGGCACCACCGGCCTGGGCGCCGCCGGGTGGGCTCCCCGGCGGATCATCGGCCTGTGGCTGCTGGTGACACTGGTGTCGGCGCTCGCCGCGCTGGCCGGCTACGCGGTGTTCGACACGGCGTCGCCCGAGACGCTGGCGTTCGTGCTGTCGTTCGCCGGCGGGGCCGTGCTCACGATGCTGGCCGACACGATGGCCCCCGAGGCGTTCCAGCACGGCGGCCGGGAGGTCGGGCTGTTCACGACGGCGGGCTTCGCCCTCGCCTTCGCCCTCCACCTGGTCGAGTGATCAGGCGGGGAGCCCGTCCACGTAGGTGACCGTGTTGGTGCGGACCGCCGGGGTGCGGGGGCCGCGGATGATCACGCCGGTGAGGTTGAGCGGGTCGCTGGCGTTGACGGTGACGGGCTCGCCGTCGCGTGGCGCCTTGCGGGCGGCCTTGAGCGCGTCCATCGCCGCCGGCAGGGCGTACTGCTCGCCGCTGAACCCGGTCACGAACCGCCCGCCCCGGACCAGGCCCCGGTCCTCGAAGCGGCGCAGCGCCCACTGGAGGTCGCGCCACGGCACGGTCACGCCGTCGTGGACGGCGAGGTCGCGGAACACCACGCCCCACCGGGCCAGCAGCTGGTCGGCCACCACCTCGGCCAGGCCCTCGCGGTCCTCCACCGGCTCGGCTTCGCCGACCAGCGACCAGCGTCCCGCCGCGGTGGTGGGGCGCTGGGCGCCGAGGCGGCGGCGGGTCAGCGACCGCGCCGGGCCGGCCGGCTTGCGGGGGCCCTCGACCAGGGCGCGGATGGCCGCGAACCCGTCGGCGGTGAGCAGGCCTCGGGCGACGCCGTCCCACAGCGCCTGCTCCAGGTCGGTGGCCAGCCGGCCGGTGTCGGCCATCAGCTCGGACAGGAACCGCGCGCCCTTCGCCTCCAGGGCCTCGACCACCTCGGCGGTGGCGCCGACCTCGGGCACGGCAGGCTCGCCGCCCGCCCGGGCCGCCTGGAGCAGCCAGGGCATGTCGGCCCGGAACGCCAGCGCCACCGGCGTCGCCTTCGACGGCCCGGCCTTGCGGTCGCCGTCGGCCTCGGGCGGCCGGAGCCGCAGCCAGGTGACCTCGCCGTCGTGGCAGAGCCGGTCGAGCTGTCCCGGCCGGTAGTCGGCCACCCGGCGGGCCAGGATCTCGGGCTCCCAGGCCGCCACCGCGGCCTCGAACCCCTGGAGCTGCTCGATCACCGCCCGCACCCCGTGGTGCCCGCGCACCTGGGTGCCGGGCGCGACGTGGTGCCAGCGCAGCAGGAACCGCACGAAGTCGGGGGCGGTTGCCGGCTCGACCGCCTTGCGCCGGGCGCGGCGGGAGTACGCGTGCATGCGGGCCAGCAGCCGGCGGGCGCACCACTCGACCTCGTCCGGCGCCCGGGCCCGGTCGGGGTCGGTGAAGGCGCCCTGGAGCACGAAGCCCTCGTTCTCCAGCACGGCCAGGCCCACGGTGACCTGGCTGCCGGACAACCCGGTCAGGCGGGCCAGCGCGGCCGGGGTGCGGGGCCCCGAGATGTCCAGGTGGCCCCGGAGCACGGCTGCGGCCACCGCCTCCCGGGGGTGGACCTCGTCGGGGGCGCCGTGGACGACGACCGCGGCCTGGTCGTCGGCCTCGGCCGTCCACCACAGCTCGACCTCGCCGGCGTCGTGGGACCGGACCCGCTTGCGCTCGGCCAGCTGCTCGAACACCGCACGCCAGTCCTCGCGGGCCGGGGTCACGACCAGCGAGCCCAGCAGGTCGTGGAGCTCGTCGGGGCTGCGGGGCGCGGGCGCGACCTCGTCCTCGACCCGGGCGATCGCCTCGGGGTCGAGCCGGCCGATCGTGCCGAGGTCGACCGGCAGGCCCCGGCGCAGGGGCACCGCGTTGGTGCGGCGGTCGACGGCCTCGCCGTCGTCGAGGAAGGCGTAGGGCTTGGCCGTCAGGATCTCGTGGCCGAACGCCGACGCCTCCGTCGTGTCCCGGAAGTGGACCCGCACCCGCCCGCTCTCGATGCCGTCGAGCAGGTCGGTCAGCCCGTCGATGTCGAGGCCCTCGGTCAGCGTGTCGTGGACGGTCTGGCGGACGAGGGGGTGGTCGGGGATCTCGATGGGGCCGGTGACGTTCTCCTGGCACGCGGCGGCGTCGGGGAACAGCGCCGCCATCAGGTCGTCCGACTCCATGCGCTGGATCGGCGGCGGGTTGCGGCGCCCGCCCTTCCACCGCAGCACCACCAGCGCTCGGTTGAGATTCCAGCGCCAGCGGCTCTGGAACATCGGCGAGTCGAGGACGGCCTGGATCAGCACCTGGCGGACAGTGCGGGTCGACAGGAAGCGGGGCACGTCGGCCAGCGGGAAGCTGTGGTGCGGCCCCAGCGACAGGACGACGGCGTCGTCGTTGGCCGCCGCCTGCAGCTCGAAGTTGAACGAGGTGCAGAACCGCTTGCGCAGCGCCAGGCCCAGCGCCCGGTTGACCCGGCCCCCGTAGGGCGAATGGACGACCAGGTGCATGCCCTCGGCGTCGTCGAAGAACCGCTCGAACACGAGGTCGTCGTGGGTGGGCACGACGCCCAGCACCGCCCGGCCCGCGGCCGTGTAGGCCACGATCTGCTCGACCGCGGCGTCGTCCAGCGGGGCCTGGGACCGCAGCCAGTCGCCGGCGCCTTCGGGGTCGCCGGCGTCGAGGTAGCCGTCGAGGCTCGCCCGCAGCCGGGAGACCTCCCGGGACAGCTCGGCGGTGCGGGCCGGTGCCTCGCCTCTCCAGAACGGGATGGTGGGCGGCTTGCCGGCGGCGTCGACCACCCGGACCGTGCCCGCGGTGACCTGGCGGATCTGCCAGGCGTGCGTGCCCAGCAGGAAGATGTCGCCGGCCATCGACTCGACGGCCCAGTCCTCGTTGACGGAGCCGACGAACAGCTCCTCGGGCTCGAGCACGACTCGGAAGTCGCCGATCTCGGGGATGGCGCCGCCCGAGGTGGCGGCCGCCAGGCGGGCGCCGGCCCGGCCGCGGACCTCGCCGTTCACCCCGTCGAGGTGCAGGTAGGCGGCCCGCCGGCCGCGGCCGGTGGCGATGCCCTTGCTGACCATGCCCACCACCTCGTCGAACGCCTCGCGGCTCAGGTCGCGGTAGGGACGGGCGCCGCGGGCCAGGGCGTAGAGCTCGTCGAGCCGGTAGCCCTCCTCCCCCACGGCCGCCACCTCGGCGACCAGCTGCTGGGCCAGGATGTCGAGCGGCCCGTCGGGGGGCGTGAGCGCGTCGAGCTCGCCCCGCTGGACTGCGGCCAGCAGCGCGGCCGACTCGACCAGCTCGTCGCGGGTCAGCGGGAAGAGCCGGCCCCGGGGCACCCCGTGGCGGCTGTGGTTGGCCCGCCCCACCCGCTGGAGGAACGTGGCGATGCTGCGGGGCGAGCCGACCTGGCACACCAGCTCGACGGGACCGATGTCGATGCCCAGCTCCAGCGAGGCGGTGGCGACCAGCGCCCGCAGGTCGCCGGCCCGGAGGCGGGTCTCGACGCGGTGGCGGCGGTCCTTGGACAGCGACCCGTGGTGGGCCGCCACCACGTCGTCGCCCAGCTTCTCGCCCAGCTGGTGGGCGAGGCGCTCGCTCAGGCGGCGGGTGTTGACGAAGACGATCGTCGTGCGGTGCTCGGCGACCAGGTCGGCGATGCGGTCGACGACGTCGCCCATCTGCTCGGCCGACACCACCGGCTCCAGCTCGCCCTGGGGCAGCTCGAGTGCCACGTCGAGGCGGCGGCGGTGGCCCGTGTCGACCACGGCGCACGGCGCCGGCGCGCCCGCCCCCTGGAGCAGGTCGGCCACGAGCTCGATCGGGCGCTGGGTGGCGGACAGGCCGATGCGCTGCGGGCGGCTGGCTGCGGCCCGCTCCAGCCGCTCGAGCGTGAGGGCGAGGTGGCAGCCCCGCTTGTCGCGGGCCATGGCGTGGATCTCATCGACGATGACGGTCTCGACCGGGCCGAGCATCGCCCGGCTGCGGGGCGCGCCGACCAGGAGGTACAGCGACTCCGGCGTGGTGACGACGAAGTTGGGCGGCCGCCGGACCATCGAGGCGCGCTCGCTGGGGGTGGTGTCGCCGGTGCGGACGGCCACCCGCAGGTCCGGGGCGTCGTAGCCCAGCTCGACCGCCACGCCGGCGATCTCCCGCAGCGGGCGCTCGAGGTTCTCGGCGATGTCGACCGCCAGCGCCTTGAGGGGCGACACGTAGGCGACCTGGGTGGAGCCGGACACGTCCACGCCCCGGGCGTGGGCCCGGTACAGCCGGTCGATGCCGACGAGGAACCCGGCCAGCGTCTTACCCGACCCGGTGGGCGCCGCGATCAGCGTGTCCATGCCCGCGGCGATACGCTGCCATCCCTCGTGCTGCGCCTCGGTCGGCCCGTCGGGGAACCGGCGCGCGAACCAGGCCGCGACGGCGGGGTGGAAGCCCTCGTCGGGCAGCGGGGGTGTGAAGAGGGTGAGCGCCTCGACCGTGGCCATGTATCGATCGAGCGTAACCATCGGGTGTGACAGTCAGCCCGCTAGAGGCCGTGGGAGCGCAGCCAGTGGTCCCGGCCGCCGGTGTAGCGGCGCATCAGCCGGGTAGGCCCGCGGTGTCGAAGGGAGACCCCATGGCCAACGTCGAGACCGGCAACATCACGGGCACGAAGGACAAGGACTACAACATCATCTGGTTCACAGAGAACTGCCTCGGCAACGTCCTTCGCCTGGACACCTACATCCAGGACGCCGAGCGGGAGGGCGACACGGAGCTGGCCGAGTTCTTCCGCAAGGCGCAGGCGGAGAGCCGCAAGGGGGCCGACCAGGGCAAGGCGCTGCTCGCCTCCCGCCTCGGCCGTAGCAGCTGACCAGCGCACCTCACGCCGGGACCGCGCTCGTCGTTGTCCCGGCGTGAGCGCGCGCGACACCATCGCCGGTCTGGACTGGCCGGCCCTCGTCGGGGAGCTGGACGCCAGCGGCTGCGCCGTGACGCCGCCGATCGTCGATGCGGAGGCGTGCCGGGCACTGGCCGACCTGT
>DASRJM010000001.1:0-3870 GCA_035649475.1 Acidimicrobiales bacterium | reverse complement strand
CGGCTCGGACGGCACGTCCTCGGCGGCGGGCGGAGGCGGCGGAGCGGCCTCGTCGGCCGGCGACGAGGAGGCATCGCCACCGGCCATCATCGGCTGCATCTGCGGCCCACCCGGGGGCAGCACCTGGTCGAACACATCCTCGAGCTGCTGGGGCAGCATGTGGCCTGCGGCCGCCTCGGGGCCAGGTTGCTGGTCGGCCACCGCGGCCCGGGCCCGGTGGTCGCGCACGACCACGCCTCCCCCGGCGTCGCCCTCTCCCCGGTGATCCCGGACGACCGGCCGCGTGCCGGTCGGGTCCTCGCCCCGATGATCGCGGACGATGGGGTCGGGGTACGGCTGGGGCGGTGGCGCCGCCGGAGGCGGCGTGGAGCCCACCGGGGGCGCGGTCGGAGGCTGCGAGCCGGGCGCCGGGGTGCCCCACCGCCAGTCGCTTTGCTGCCCGGTCGGGGGCGGCACAGTGGTCGGCGGGTGGTAGGGGCTCTCCCAGCCATCGTCGATGACGACGACCCGGTCGTCGGCGTCGCCCACATCGCCCGCGGGGTCAGCGCTGCCGGGGCTGCTGGGCGCCTCGTCCCAGTGTCCTCGCACGTAGTGGCCGTCGTCGTAGTGGCCTTCGACCCACGTCCTGCTCGGAGCGGCAGGCGGCTCGTAGTCGTGGGTGCCGCCCGGGTCGGTGATCGTCCAGTGGCCCCTGATGTACTGGCCGTGCTCGTCGAAGTGGCCGTCCACCCACTGGGTGGTCTGCTCCGACATCGGGACGTCCGGCGGCGGGGGCGGATCGGGGATCGGCTCCCAGTGTCCGGGGATCTCTCGGCCGTCCTCGGTGTGGGTCTCGACCCAGTGGGAGCTCGGCGGCGGGAGGGTGACCGCCGGATCGGGATCGTCGCCGTCGTCCCAGTGACCCCTGATGTAGTGGCCGTCGTCGTCGTAGCGGCCCTCGACCCACTGGTAGTCCGGGTCGGGGGTGGGGTCTGGCGTGGGCTCCGGCCTCTCGGCCTCCCAGTGGGCGGGGACCGTCCGGCCGTACTCGTCGACGTGCTCGTCGACCCAGTCGAGGCCGGGGCGATCGTGGACCGGGGTCACCCGTTCCCGCTCCCAGTGGCCGGGGATGTTCTGGCCCTGCTCGTCGACGTGGTTCGGGATCCACTCGAAGCCCGTCTGGGTCGGGGGCAGCGGATCGGGCGGCGGGGCGTTGTCGCGGACGAAGTCCTGGACCTGGTGGTCGTAGGCCTGCCGCAGCTCGGCCAGCGCGTCATTGGCGCTCTGCCCGGGCCGGGGCTGGTAGTCGTTGATCAGCGCCTGCATCTCGGTGCGGAACGCCGCCACCTCGTCGGGCGTCGCCCCAGCGGGCGGGGGCCAGCCGTCGAGGTGGGCCAGCATCTCCGTCCGGGCGTCGTGGATGTCCGGCGCCGTGCTGTCGTCGCCGTTGTCCCGGGTCTGCTCGTCGATGACCGCCGCGAGCTTCATGTCCTGGACGAAGTCCTCGACCTGGTCGTCGAACTCCTGGCGCAGCTCGGCCAGGGCGTCGTTGGCGCTCTGCCCGGGCCGGGGCTGGAAGCGGTCGATCAGCGCCTGCATGTCGGTGCGGAACGCCGCCACCTCGTCGGCGTCGGCACCCTCGGGCGGCTCCCAGGCGGCGAACCGATCGAGCAGCTCGGCCCGGGCGTCGCTGATGTCGGCCAGGGGCGGCAGGTCCCCGTCCCCGTCGGGCTGGGACCCGGCGTGGCGCGCCGGGGGTCGGTCGGCGACCGCGACCCGCTCGGCGCCGCGCATGCGCGCGCCGCCGAAGCCGCCACCACCGCCGCCACCGAAGCCCCGGCCGCCGCCACCTCCGCCGCCGCCCCCACCGGGGCCACCGCCGAGGTCGTCGAAGGCGTCCATGCTGTCGTCGGGCGGGGGCGCGAGCTTGTCCTCGGACGCCTCGGTGTCGGCCTTGTCGTCCGCGCTGTCCTCGTCGTCGTCGCCGCCGAGGAACTGAGTGGCGGCGTAACCGGCGGCCGCCACCCCGCCAGCTGCGGCAGCGACGCCGGCGGCCACACCGGGGCCGCCGATGAACCCGCCGTCCTTGCCCCTGGACGACTTGCTGTTGGCGGCCGCTCGCAACGCTGCCGCCCGGGCACCGGCCTGAGCCGAAGCGCTCAGCGGCGCGCCCGGCTTGCCGGGGGCGCCGGGTGCACCGGGCGGCGGGGGCGGGGGTGTCGCCGAGCCGGAGGAGCCCTCCGCCGGATCGGCCGGATCGGCTTTCTTGGTGGGACTCATGACGGTGCTTCCTCCTGCGGCTCCGAGAGCCACGACGAGCTTGGGATCGGCGTCGAGCAGGGTCGGACGCCCGATGCGCCGGCCCACCTCCTCAGCCACGATGGGGATGCGGGACGAGCCGCCGACCAGCAGGACGCCGGCGAGGGCCGACGGTTCCACGGCGGCGGCCGCGATGGTGCGGTCGAGGGCACCGAGGGTGTCGGCGATGCGGGCCCGGGCAGTGGCCTCGAACTCGTCGCGGGTGATGCGCACCTCGGTGTGCAGGCCTGGCAGGGCAACCGGGATGCTCGCCTCGGTGTCGCTCGACAGCGCCTCTTTGGCCTCGGTGCACTCGGCCCGCAGCCGGGCCAGGGCCCGCCGGGCCTCGGGGTCGGTGCTGTCGAGCTCGCGCAGCCGGCCGTCGAGCGCCTGGTCGACATGGAGGATCACGATCTGATCGAGGTCGACGCCGCCGACCCGCTCGAGGCCCTCGGGCTGGCCGAGGATCTCGGCGCCCTGCTCGGTGCAGCGCACGACAGTGGCGTCGAAGGTTCCGCCACCGAAGTCGTAGACCGCCACCACATCGCCGGGGGAGATCCGCCCCAGGCTGACGTAGTGCAACGCGGCGGCCACGGGCTCGGCCAGCAGCGTGGCCTCGCCGACGCCGGCCAGCCGGGCCGCCTCACGGATGAGGTCGAGCTTGTAGTCGCCCCAGTTGGCGGGGTGGGTGAGCACGATCTCCTCGGGCTGGCCCTCGGCCGCCTCGCTGGCGACCTGGACCACGTGCCGCAGCAGGTGAGCCATCAGCGCCTCGGCGCCGTAGGGCTTGCCCCCCATGACCATGGGCGTGGTGTCGCCCAGGCGGCGCTTGCACTCGCGCAGCCCACTGGCCGGATCGGCCAGCAGCTGCCGCTCGGCCCGCTCGCCGGCGATGACCTCGCCGGCCTCGACGGCCAGCACCGAGGGCATGGCCGGCGCATCGGTGCCGAGGTCCAGCGCCTTGACGATGCCGCCACGCCGCAGCGCGGCCGCGGTCCACGTCGTGCCGAGGTCGACACCGAGCCGGATTCCGGCGCTGCTCACCCTTCCTCCTGTTCCGTCCATCGACGTCGACGGTACGAACGGCCCGGCTCGGGGTCGCCGGGAGGGTTCCCGGTTCCGTTCCCTGGTCTCAGGACCCGGAGCCGGGGGACCGAGGGCTGATCGAGGCGATCAGGCCCCTTCGGCTGGTCGGCCGGGGCCGACGAGCCGTCTCCGCCGTCACCGTCCGAGCCATCGGGCCGGTCGGACCCGCCGCCGCCGTCGGACCCGCGGTCGTCGGAGCCCGCCGCCGACTCGGGCAGCTCAGCGAGCAGGCCGTCGAGACGCGGCCCGGCGGGCTGGTCGTCGAGGCCGGCGAGCACGGCCCGCTGGGCGGTGGTGAGCGCCGCCGCCAACAGTGGCTGGTCGGCCCACGGGTCACGCACCTCGCCGGGGTCCTCGGCCTCGGCTTCGACGCCCTGCCACCAGGGCTTGGCCCGCCGGGTCACGATGCCACCCGCTCGGGGACGGCGCCCTGGTGGACGACGACGGCCAGCTCGGTGCGGGAGTGCAGCCCGAGCTTCCGGTAGATGTTCTGCAGGTGGAAGTCGA